>CAYXPB010000023.1:0-29699 GCA_964466645.1 uncultured Acetivibrio sp.
ATTTGGGGAAGCTGTACCTCTAAAAACACCATTAATATAAACTGGAAAATAATAATGGCTCCTTTGGAAATTGTTGATTACTTAGTTGTCCATGAGCTAACCCATATAAAAATCAAAAACCATTCAATACATTTTTGGAATATGGCAGAGTCAATACTTCCTAACTATAAAGCTTGCTCAAAATGGCTAAAACAAAACGGTCATAAACTCACTTTTTAAGCAATAAATCATGTAGTCCTACAACCATAAAACAATACTAGTGCATATTTAACATTAGGCTATCTCTAGTTATCCATAATATTAAATATGCACTTTAGGTATTCCAAAAAACTTTGTAATCGCCATTTCAAAAAATATAATTTGCATTTTTTGCACTGCAAAATAATGTTCCTCTTTTTGAAAGCTTTATAACATCAGACCACCTAAGGCCTTAGACCCTATAAGGCCTTAAGCAGATTCATCCTACCACTTACCTCTTTTCATATGACCTTCCAACTCAGCCTTTGACCTCTGCTTTATAACCCAAGACTCACTTTTTGCTCTATTGAACACTTCCACACATGGCGGATCAAGATCAATCTTTATACCCTCTTCACATAGCTGAGCAATTCTATAAGAAAGTTTTACAATTTCCATATGGATGTCATTAGTTCTATCGGACTTGTAAATCTTTTCTGCATCCTCACTACTCAATTCGATAAATTTATCCTTTGGAGCATCACATTTTGGACATTTACCAGGTGCTTCAACGCCCTCATGTACAAATCCACAAACACTACATTTCCATAACTTTTTCATTTTTATCATACCTCCATAAATTATTAATTAATAAATTTGTTCCTTTTCAAATTTAAGGCTAATAAAAAATTAAACTGCATATAGCTTATGCAGAGAACCTAAATATGATTAATTTTTTTCGAGCCTAGGTTATTTTCACATACACTATACGAATAATACCACTTTTATAGCATCCAAAACATTTTTTTCAGATATATTTGAAATCATCCTATAAATCCACTTTTTTGAAATAGCAATTGACCAGTTATTTTTTGAGTCACCTGATGTAAGAAATTCTTCATAAATTGTTTATATAATTTTAATCATTTCATTATATAATTAATTATTGTATAATATATAAGTGCGCTAAACAAAATGTGGAATTTACGAATAATATTTCAAAAAGGTCATTTCAAAAAGTAACCTTTTGAGTATTTAAGGTATAGCACATCATGAAAGCCTAAAGCTTTCAAACAGAGGCGATTGCAAACTTTTTTGGAATCACCTAAATTGTTTTATGTATTGACTTTTTGTATTCAACTATAAGTTGGTAAATAAAAACAGCTCACATAATGTTAGCAGTTTGTATTAAAATATATATTGATGTCTAAAATTACATCAAGTAAAATTCATTAAATTTTAGGAGAGGTCAAAATTAATGCTTAGTAAAATCAAAAACTTTTTTAATAAGTACATAAAGCTTACGGAATCGCTTTTTATAACTCTTTTTATATTATTCACACTATTAAAATGCCTTTATTTCCAATTTTCCACAAGACTGAACAAGGCACCTTATTTTTCTGTAGATAATGCAATTATGCTGATATCTTCAATTTCAGTGCTTTTAATTGTAGTATCTCTAACTCTGTTTATTTTCGACAGAAAAAGGCTTATTGCTATATTTACACTCAACTTATTACTGACAATACTACTAATTGTAGATACAAACTTTTTCAGGTACTATTACAATTTAATAACTATACCTGTTTTCTTTCAACTAAATCCGAGGATGATCAGTTCAGTGGATCAGAGTATCGCAAGTCTTTTTCAATTTAAAGATATTATATATATTATTGATCTTCCCTTTATGTTGTTTGCACTTTTGAAACTGCACAAAAACGGGATAGCAAGCATCCATTTTCCTAAGAGAGTTGCAAAGCCCCTTGGTATAATGGCTCTAGCTTTAGTTACTGTAATCAGTATCTCTTCAGCTTCAAATATTACATCCTTTGCCTACAACAATAATTATTCAGCTAAAAGTCTAGGAGTGTTCTATTCACATTTTTATAATACAAAGCTCTTTATAGAGAAGAGTGTTTTGCAAAATGATAATTTGATAGAAAAAGAAAAAGCACTAGTTGAAGACTATTTCAAAAATAGAAACAAACATAAAGATAAGCTTGCTAACAATGAAATCAAATACAAAGGCATAGCTGAAGGCAAGAATCTTATTGTTGTTCAAATGGAAGCTCTTCAGCAGTTTGTTGTTGGAAAAACTATAAATGGCAAGGAAATCACCCCTAATCTTAATAAGCTGATAAGAGATAGTCTTTATTTTGATAACATTTATTATCAAGTGTCCGGTGGAAATACATCTGACGCCGAGTTTTTATCAAATACTTCCCTCTATCCTTTAAGCGAAGGTTCAGTTTACCATAGATATGAGGAGAACACTTATCATTCCATGCCTTCAATTTTAAAAGATAAGGGCTACGATACCTATTCTCTACACGCTTTTAATAAGACCTTCTGGAACAGGGAAGAGATGTACAAAGCCTTGAAGTTTGACACCTTCTATAGCTCTGAAGACTATATTATGGATGATTTTGCGGGATGGAGCGGAAATGCACTAAGTGACAAATCCTTCTTCAGACAGTCCTTAGATATGATAGATACTTCAAAGCCTTTTTACAGCCTTTTTATAACCTTGTCGTGCCACCATCCCTTTACCTATTTTCAAGACTTTGACTTTGATGTGGGTGAATTTGAGGGAGAATACATAGGAAACTTTATAAAAGGTGCCAACTATGCAGACAGCTGTATCGGGGAATTTGTCGAAGATCTGAAGTCTAAAGGTTTATACGATAACAGTCTGCTTGTATTTTACGGGGATCATTCAGCTGTTCCAAAAATTGAAAATGAAGGTCTTATGCAATTTCTAGGTATTGAATACAACGACTTCGATTGGGCTAAACTCCAGCGTGTTCCCCTCATTATACACTATCCTGGGCAACAAGAGGGAGAAGTAATATCTACTACTGGCGCACAAATTGATATAATGCCTACAATTGCAAATTTCATGGGATTTGATGTTCCCCATGCTTTAGGTAAAGATCTTGTTAATACTAAAGAGAGTTATGCCGTCTTAAGAAATGGTTCAATTATTACCGACAAGTATATATACTTTAACGATACAAGAGAATTATATGACTATAAAACCGGTGAACTTATAGATGTTGATTCATATGATAGCCAACTGCAAAGCTTAATAAAACAATTAGACATATCGGACATTATAATTTCAAATGATATATTTGCAGATAAAAAGCCTTGATATTTAGACACTTAAGGGACACCTTCTGAAAAAAGAAAGCGTCCCTTAAGTATATAATACATTATTCAATTCTATAACAAAAGTTCTCATAATTTTATTCTAAATGTACTACCAACCTTAACTTCAGTTTATTTTGAATTCAAATAACAATTAATACAGAAAACTTCACCGTCCACTTCATCTTCACACATCTGCTGAAGTTCTTTGCCACAACCTTTACACTGAACTTTTCTTACAGTCTCATCTTCTTTATCTTCTATGTAATGACTGCATTCGGTAATATTACATTCTTCACCTTCACAATCCTTACATTCTTCTGAAGGAAATCCAAACTTACAAACATAATCTATTTGGTTAGCTTCTTCATTAACAAGCCGCTTCAAATTCTTACAACTATTACAAATACATTCACTCATAGCAGGCTCCTTATTCAGCTTCTTTCATAGCACAACATTTCTTATATTTCTTACCGCTTCCACATGGACAAGGTTCGTTTCTTCCCACTTTATTGCTTACTGCAATGTTTGCTCTATTAAAATCTTTTGTTATTTGATCTCTCTTAATCTTCGGTATTATATTATCCCATTGTGGAAGAGAAGATAACCATATCGCCTTTGCATCCAACATATTGTAAAACAACTTATCAAAATCGATTTCGAGTTTGACAATGGAGTCTTCACTCAACTTACTTAAATCAAATTCTTTTACCAAGCTGGAGTTTACTCCATCTAAAAAACCAATAAAAGTAGGATCATCCATTTCATACTTTTTTGCTAAATCCGAAAGTTTACCACTTACAATCTCATTGTGGTTTTCAAGAATATTCTCGTAAACAGCCTTCTCTTTTTCAAGATAATTGTTCCAAAACTTGTTATACTCTTCTTCCGGTCTTTCCCTATCGGCCATTTCCTGCCATTGATCTAACAAACTCATATTTTTCCTCTCCTTTATATTCTTAAAATTTTAAAATTTGCTTTTGTCTTTTTTAACTTGAAATACATATGTCCCAAAATTAATTTTACATAAATTCAGACAAATGTCAAATTTTCTGCACTTTTAAAAAAACACTAATATTCAACATCATAAAGAATTAAGCCCGAAGCTGGAGCCGTTGGACCCGATAAACTTCTATCTTTTTTATCAAATATTTTGGGTATGCTATCGGCACTAATTCTGCCAGTCCCCACTTCAATTAGTGTCCCCGCCATAATTCTTGCCATGTTATAAAGGAATCCATCGCCATGGAATATAATATCCATAAGTTCTTTTTCCTTTTTAATTTCTATTGAAAATAACTCTCTTTCCTTGGATTTATTTTTACTCTTTAGCGATGAAAAGCTTGTAAAATCATGCTTTCCCAAAAAATTCTCTGTCGCATTTCTCATCAGCCTTATATCTAAAGGCTCTGCTATATGAATACAATGTTTTCTCATGAATAGGTTGTGTCTCTTAGAGTTCCAAATTCTATACAAGTATTTCTTTCCCTTTACATTATACCTAGAATGGAATCTTTCATCCACTTCCTTAGCATCAATGACAACAATATCTTCTGGAAGGTACTTGTACAAATAGTCCAGTATCGCTTCCTCTGACATGTCACTCTTTGTATGGAAGTTTGCAACTTGTTTAAACGCGTGTACTCCTGCATCGGTTCTTCCAGAACCTATCAATTCTATCTTTTCGTTTGTCATTTGACCTAAAACACATTCTATCTTTCCCTGTATGGTTTTATCTGAATCTCCAAGCTTCTGCCACCCTTTATACCTGCTTCCGTCATACTGTATAACCAACTTGATATTTCTCATATACCTTCTCCAATCTATTGCCTCTTTAATTTTATTATAAGAGAGCTAAATAACTCCAAGTCATCGAACCCTTTTGTTTTTGCATCTTCAACTTCATTCGAAAGAGGGGAATTATAGCCCAGTATGGTATTATACCCACTGGGCTAATAAAATATGGAACGTTATTAAGAACAATTAAAATATAAGTTCCAAAATATAAACACAAATCGGACTTTTGAAAACTCCGTTGTAAAGATTTTATAAATTCACCTTATTTTATAGCGTCAAAAGTTAATTTTATTTCTTTTAAGAAACCTTCTGTATTTACTATTTTTTTGTTTTGAACTTGCGATAACTGTGCTAAATCCTTAGTCATTACGCCATTCTCAATTGTCTTAATGGAAGCAGCTTCAAGCTTATCTGCAAAACCCATAAGCTCTTTATTACCGTCAATTTCTCCACGTTTTCTAAGAGCTCCTGTCCATGCAAACAAGGTCGCCATTGCATTGGTTGAAGTCTCTTCTCCTTTTAGGTGCTTGTAATAGTGTCTTGTAACCGTTCCGTGAGCTGCCTCATATTCATATTTGCCGTCAGGAGATACCAATACAGAAGTCATCATTGCAAGGCTTCCGAAAGCTGAAGCTACCATATCGGACATAACATCACCGTCATAGTTCTTACAAGCCCATACTATTCCGCCTTCCGATCTAATGATCCTAGCAACAACATCATCTATCAAGGTATAGAAATATTCGATTCCTGCTTTTTCAAACTTGTCCTTATATTCAGCATCGAAAATGTCTTGGAAAATGTCTTTAAATCTATGGTCATAAATCTTTGAAATGGTGTCCTTAGTTGAGAACCATAGATCCTGCTTCTGATCTAAAGCATAGTTAAAGCATGCTCTTGCAAAGCTGGTAATGGATTCATCAGTATTGTGCATTCCCATGATAACTCCTGGGCCCTTAAATTCATGGATTGTTTCTCTTGAAACCTCTCCCTTAGAAGAAGTAAATACAATTTCTGTCTTTCCTGCTTCTTTTACTTGATATTCAACGTTCTTATATATATCACCATAAGCGTGTCTTGCAAGAGTTATAGGTTTCTTCCAACTAATAACAAAAGGTTTTATACTGTCCACCGTAATAGGTGCACGAAAAACTGTACCGTCTAAAATAGCTCTGATTGTACCGTTGGGACTCTTCCACATTTTTTTTAATTTATACTCTTCAACCCTTTGGGCATTTGGAGTAATGGTTGCACACTTAACACCTACCCCATATTTTTTTATCGCCATGGCTGAATCGATAGTAACCTGATCGTCGGTTTGATCCCTGTGTTCAAGCCCTAAATCATAGTACTCGGTATTAAGCTCAACATACGGCTCAAGCAAGATATCTTTTATCATCTTCCATATGATCCTGGTCATTTCATCTCCGTCCATTTCAACTAATGGAACCGGCATTTTAATTTTACTCATATCAACTACTCCTTTATATTAAATTATTATTTGTATCATTTTTAGAATCCTTTTAATTTAAAAGTTAGCTATTTCCTAGCAATTCAATTAAATTAGTCCTCTATCATTGTAAATTAAAATAGAAGTATAATCAAGAAAGATTGACAAAAAATTATCCAAGTCTTTTTAGTGGTATATTATCCTAAGCACTATATATTATGGTCCATTAGTTCCATAGAAAAACAGTCCAAGCTCTGATAAAATATAAATAGAGATTATTAGTCCCTCTTTTATATTTTAATCGTACCTAAGTTAAAAATTTTAGTCCCCTGACATTACATATAAAAAAAGGCGGTGATTGTCCTTGTTTTCAAAGCTTTTGCTTTTTACTCGCAATAAAATCATCCCTAATATGCGTTATCTCTTTTTGATCTTGACACCTAAGTACTATAAAACAGTTAAAAAATCCAGAGCTAGAAAATTAACACTATTGTTTTTACTCATTATAGCAATTTTTACTGTGTCTATTTCAATCATCCTAGATAGTATGACAAAATCACCTTCAAAAGAAGATTTGACTTCCAACATAACGTACAACGCCTTTGTAAATTATGTAGAATCGGATAATGTAACTACAATTTATGATTACAACAAAAATGCAAAAAAAATTAATGGAAAACTAAAGAACGGTGACCTGTTTGTAACCGACAATCCCGAATCGGAGGATATGAAAAAATATCTTTTAGAATACGGTATATCCCTTGAAGAAAAACCTTTTAGCGAAAAGCTTTTTCAATCCTTTATGAGCATGGTTCTTTCAATCGTTCCCTTAGTGCTATCAATAGCCTTAATAAGCGTATTTATGGGAAGGCTTCTAAAGAAACAATACTCCGGCAATAAGGATTCAAAGTTCGGAATTACTATGAAATGCGATATAACCTTCGATAATGTAGCTGGTAATGAGGAAGCTAAGCAAAATATGATGGAACTGGTGGATTTCTTAGTATCCCCTGAAAGGTTTAAGAAGTTTGGCGTGGTTCCACCAAAAGGCACAGTATTGTTTGGATCTCCCGGCACTGGCAAAACTCTTCTGGCAAAAGCACTTGCAGGAACTGCCGGAGTGCCGTTTATTGCTGTTTCCGGCTCGGACTTTGTTGAAAAATTTGTAGGTGTCGGAGCCTCAAGAATAAGGCAGCTGTTTGAATTTGCACGCAAGTCAAGTCCATGCATTATATTTATAGATGAAATAGATGCTCTAGGCAAAAGGAGCAGTAGTGACGGCTCCGGTTCCGGAGATGAAAGAGACCGGACCCTCAATCAAATTTTAGTAGAAATCGACGGTTTCTCAGGAAGTGAGGGTATAATAGTTATTGCCGCCACAAATAGGCTTGATATGTTAGATCCTGCACTTTTACGTTCAGGAAGGTTTGACAGGCAAATACAAGTCGCTCTTCCCGATGTAGACGCCCGCCTCTCCATCCTTGAACTCCATGCAAAGAATAAACCTTTAGGAAGTGATATAGACCTTAAGGAAGTTGCCAAAATGACGGTATATATGTCAGGTGCTGACTTAGCAAATGTCATGAACGAGGCAGGTATCTATGCTGTTAGAAGCAAACACACCTCCATAACTATGAAAGATATTGATAACGCTATAAGTAAAATACAGGCCGGTGAAGAAAAGAGGAATAAAAAGAATATAACTCTAAAGGATAAAGAAATAACTGCCTACCATGAAGCAGGCCATGCTCTTGTTGCAAAGCTTATTTCGGGTGCCACCGTATCAAAGGTTACTATAATACCAACCACTAAGGGTGCCGGCGGTTATACTCTATTTCTCCCCGATGAAAAAATGTTTTCAACCAAGAGAGATCTTTTGAATGATATTGCCGTTTTCCTTGCAGGAAGGGCCTCAGAAGAAATAATATTCGGTGAAAATGATGTAACCAACGGGGCAAGCAACGATCTTAGAAAAGCAACCCAAATCGCCATAAACATGGTGAAAAACTATGGCATGAGCCAAAATGTAGGCCTTGTTAGTTTTCTTGATATACACAGCGATAATTCCTCAAGTAATAATGACAACACTATAGAAAAGGAAGTAAAAGACATAATTGAACAAGTATACAAGGAAACCAAAGAGTTACTAAAGAACAATTCCGACTGCTTAAAGAATATAGCAACTCTTTTATTAGAGCGTGAAACAATATTTAAGAAAGATGTTGATAACATAGTCGAGGCTACAATGTTTAAAAGAGGCTCATAATATTAACTTGAAACAACGTTTGTGTTCCCTTCAAGCCAATCGACAAACTGTCTTGCAGTCCTAGGAGACCGTCCGTTGTACCACATCTCCCACTTAAGAGCCTCCCTTTTAAGCTTTTCTTCATCACAGCAAATACCTCTCTTTGCAGCAATCCCTTCTACTATTTCCAAAAAGTTTTGCTTATCGGGAGTAGAAAATACTATTGTTATTCCAAATCTGTCCGCTAATGAGAGTTTTTCTTGTATTGTATCCTGGGATCTTACCTCATCGTCAGTATTACCCGATTGAAGGCCTAGTCTGTCACTGAACTTTTCTTTTATTAAATGTCTTCTGTTGGAAGTAGCATAAATAACTACATTATTAGGTCTAGTCTGTAGACCCCCTTCAAGCACTGCCTTAAGAGAGGTATAATTCTCTTCATCATCTTTAAAAGCTAGATCATCAATAAATATAATAAATCTCTGTTTCCTGTCTTTAAGCTGCATTAATATTTTAGGAAAATCTACAAGATAGTTTTTAGGCACTTCAACAATCCTAAGTCCTTTTTTATAGTATTCATTGACGAGAGCTTTTACAGTTGAGGACTTACCTGTCCCCCTGTCACCATATAAAAGTACATTATTGGCAGAATAGCCTTCTATGAATTGTTCTGTATTCCTGATAATTTCTGTCCTTTGTGCCTCATAGCTTATAAAATCCGATAGCAAAACACCATCCGGGGAATCAATCCCTTTCAATCTTCCTACATTGTCATCTCTCTCCCATATAAAAGCACGGAAGCTTGAGAAAATGCCTGTACCGTTAACTTTGTAAAACTCCGACAATTCTTTTGTAAGTTTATCCCAGTTGCCTTTATATAACAATTTTTTTATTGACTCTGTGGAGACAATAGAAAGCTCACAGCCAAAATCTTGAGAACTCTTATCCGTGCCAGAATTTCCCTCGTTTATTTCACTCCTAGCGGCGAAGTCCCAGTCGGGAAATCCTTTTACAACTTCCACTTCAAACTCTAAGTTGCAAAGGTTTCTAAGAGCATATTCCTTTAACGCATTAGAAGACATTCTAGACAGCAACTCAAGGGTTTTTAAATCATTTGAAGCTGCTTTTACAAGCATGCTATTGATTTTGTCATAGTCAACATTCTCACATGCTATAGAAAAAGGATTCTCGTCTGCAATCACTAAATCTACAATGTGGTCCAATATAGGTTTTTTCATTATTAATTCGCTTATATTTAGGCATATGGAATTATAATGCCTTGCAAATTCATTTAGATCCAATTTATCGGTAAGTAAACTTTCTATAAAAACGTATATGGCTTTTAATAAGGCATCTTCCAATAGCTTTTTATATATTGATAGGGAATTTAATTTCAATCTCAGTTCTTCTAGTTTCATAAGGGTTCCTCCAAATTTTTTCAAGAAATTACTTATATGGCATTATTGATTTGTTTAGCCACTATTATTATAGTTTACAATATTCATGCTCTAAAATCTAGCGAAAATAACTATATAATCAGGGCAAAATCATTTATGTAATATCGTTGTTTATTGATCATGCTCTATGAGAATTCGCTTTAGTTGTGATTTAGTAATTTCTACTTAAAAAAATCTGACCAGTATTTAAACTCTTTATCAAATTTGTTTATAATTTATGTTTATTGGTATAAGATAAATGTATCTATTACTTGAGGAGGAATACTATGAATTATAGAAAGTTGGGACGAACAGGGCTTAATGTGAGTGAAATCAGTCTTGGCAGCTGGCTTACATATGGAAATTCAACTGAAAAGGCAACTGCCATTGAGACAATAGATAAGGCTTATGAATTGGGTGTTAATTTCTTTGATACTGCAAATGTTTATGCAATAGGAAAGGCTGAAACTATTGTGGGGGAAGCTCTTAAGAAATACCCAAGAGAATCCTATGTTTTAGCGACCAAAGTTTTCTGGCCTATGGGTAAAGGACCTAATGACAAAGGGTTATCAAGAAAGCATGTTTTCGAACAGGCCCATGCAAGTTTGAAACGTTTGGGCGTAGACTATGTGGATATATACTATTGCCATCGTTATGACCCCGAAACTCCAGTGGAAGAAACTTTAAGAACAATAGACGATCTTATCCGTCAGGGTAAAATATTATATGCTGGGGTAAGTGAGTGGACTGCTCTCCAAATGGCTGAAGCATTACATACAGCTGATCGTTACCTTCTTGACCGCATTGTTGTAAATCAACCTAAGTATAATATGCTCAATAGATATATAGAAAATGAAATTGTTCCCTTTGGTATGGATAACGGAATTGCACAGGTTGTCTTCTCCCCTCTTGCCCAAGGAATACTCACAGGCAAATACAAACCGGGAACCAAAATTCCAAAAGACAGCCGTGCTGCTGACCCTAATTCCAACATGTTTATGCTCGATAATCTTAAAGACGAAATACTCATAAAGGTTCAAAAACTTGAGAACTTGGCAAAGGAAATGGGTATTTCTCTGTCTCAACTTGCACTTGCATGGATTCTTAGACTTGATAATGTTTCGAGTGCAATAATCGGTGCAAGTAAAGCAAGTCAAGTGGAAGAAAACGTTAAAGCTTCGGGAATAGAAATTCCTGACGAAGTTCAGCAAAAAATTGAAGATATACTTGCTTAGGTACAATTAAGATATAAATTCCTACTATGGATAACGAAAAAACTTGATAATGTTTTTAAAATATGAGAATAGGAAATTATCATTTCGTTATCCCTTAGCAATAAAGGAATATGACTTAGATTATATACTATTTCATCTTTGTTTAGGCAATAGAAACCACAAAAATCAATGTAATTCTAAGGCATAAATTACTTAAATAACAAATCACTCTATACCTTCCCTTTGAGGAGTCGGTATAGCGTGATTTTTGTATAATTCATAAAACTTCGCAATTGCCATTTCAAAATTTTATTTTGACGGATTTATGACTTAAATTCTGTATAATTTATTTCTTTGAAATAGCTTTCTTATATACTTCGAGGTACTCCTTCGCCGACCTTTCCCAGCTAAAGTCTACTTCCATTCCCTTTTTCATAAGATACTTCCAGGTGGATCTGTGGTAAAAGAAATGAACTGCTTCTTTTATAGCGTAAAGCATATCATTAGCATTGTACCTTGTGAAAGTAAAGCCGTTGCCTTCATGGGTTATGTCATCATACTGAACTATTGTATCCTTAAGACCGCCTGTTTCCCTTACAATAGGTATTGTGCCATACCTTAAGCTGAACATTTGACTTAAACCACAGGGTTCAAATAGAGAAGGCATGAGGAACATATCCGACCCGGCATAAATTCTTTGGGAAAGTAGTGCATCGTATTTGAGATTAACTGATAATTTTCCCTGATATCTTTCCTGATATTGCTTTAAAGTCTGTTCATACCTGTATTCTCCTGCTCCTAGAATTACAAGCTGAATATCTAGTTTTAATATATCTTCCATCACAAAGTTAATTAGGTCAAAACCCTTCTGATCCACCAATCTTGATATTATACCTATAACCGGTATGTCGATTCTTTCCTGTAATCCAAGGCTTTTTTGAAGTACTTGCTTGTTGGTCATTTTACCTTCAAAGTTCTCCGCACTGAAATTTGCATAAATCCTATCGTCTGTTTGGGGATTATTTATTTCCATATCTATACCATTTAATATCCCATATAAATCCTCCGACCTTCTGTTTAAAACACTATTTAGTCTTTCTCCATAAAAATCGGTCTTTATCTCTTCTGCATAGGTCTTGCTCACTGTAGTAATTATGTCCGAATAAACAAGACCTGCCTTTAAATAATTAATATTGTCAAAAAACTCTATACCTTCAGGAGTAAAGTGTTCCCATCCAAGGCCTAAAACTTCACCTAATACTTCCTTCGGATAAACCCCCTGATACTTTAAATTATGTATTGTAAATACAGTCTTTATATCTTTATAAAAATCATTGTTCCTATAATTAGATTTAAGAAGCATACTTACTGTTCCTGTCTGCCAATCATTACAGTGTATTACATCGGGTTTGAAATCAATTACAGGCAGCATTGACAGTAAAGCCTTTGAAAAGAACGCAAACCGTTCTGCTTCGTCATCATAACCATAAAAACCGTCTCTTCCGAAATAGTACTCATTGTCAAGGAAATAATAAACAACTCCTTCACTCTCATATTTCATTATTCCACAGAATTGATGTCTCCACGAAATATCAACATATACATATCCCAAATATTCCATTTCATCTACATATTTTTTAGGAATGCTTTTGTACTTTGGCATAACTACTCTTGTATCATGTCCTAAATCGTTAAGAGCCTTAGGCAGTGAAGCCGCTACATCGGCAAGTCCTCCGGATTTTGCAAAGGGATCTACTTCGGATGAAACAAAAAGCACTTTAGTCTTCTTCATAATATCCTCCTGTGTAAAATAATTGTGTATTTCTGGTGCTTGTAACAAGTTGTATTATATAATACCATTATAATAAATATTCCCAAAATATTAAAATATTTTTTTATTTTCATTTATATATCGAACTTTTGTTAAAGTTTATTAGTCTAATAATAGAACTCATAAAAGTTATTACTCTTGATCGAGAACATAAAGGTGGTGACCACTAACTTGACCGAACTTGTTGAAAAAGCTAAAGCCGGCAATAAAAATGCTTTCATGGATCTTGTTGATACCGTGAAGCTTCAACTATATAAAACTGCATTAGTTAAGCTAGGAAACGAGCAAGATGCTTTAGATGCTGTACAGGAAGCACTTTATAAAGCTTTTTCAAGTATTAAAAACTTACGAGAAAGCCGTTTTTTCAAAACATGGCTAGTAAGAATACTAATGAATGAATGCTATAATATACAGCAATATAAACGGAGGGTTATCACTTTAGACAATTCCCTATATCAACCCGAAGGACAGCATGAAAACATTTCCGTAGAATCTATGGATATACGAATCCTAACAAATAAGCTTGATAGTATATACAAGGATATTATAGACCTAAGGTATAACCAAGACTTAAAGATTGAAGACATTGCAATTGTGCTGGATATACCGATAGGTACTGTTAAATCAAGGCTGAATAGGGCACATAAATTACTTAGAGAACAACTGTCACACCCTTATAGTATTAACTCATAAAAAAGTTAGGTATTTTATAAAAAATGCGTATTTTATATTTATAGACTAGCCATAGTTAAATTCATTTGAAACTTAAATTTAAAGTCACCTTATTTCAAAAAGGAGGTATCCTCATGAACTGTAAAGAAATTATTGACAATCTGGAGGCGTACATACAAAATGAGCTTGGAGAAATGGAAAAGTCAGAGATCGAAAAACACCTTACCGAGTGTTCTGACTGTTTAAACGAGTATGCACAAATTAAGACTTCCATAGATAGTATTAAAAAAGCATATGGTAATATTGAAATTCCTGAAAAGCTGAACAATATTTCAGTATTTGCTAAGAGTACTAAGGGCAAAAAGCATTTTTCCCGAATTAAAAAAGCTGCCCTTGCAATAGCCTGTGTATTTACTCTGCTACTAGGCATATTCATAATACCAAACTCTCTTTTCACCGAAAAAGTCAGTGCCGGAGATTACAGAGGAGGCTTTTCTCTTACCCCCTTAAGTTACGATTCAACTGGTGTCAAGTCTGACAGTGAATTTATACTTGAATCCAAAAACAGTATAAAACTTTCCGATTTGCAGGCAAATCTATCAATTGACGACCAACCCGCACCAATTATATCCGAAAACGGCTCGACTTCTTTCAAAATTAAGCCTTCAAGACTGTTTGAGCAAAACCGACTTTATACTTTCCGCATTAAATCCCCCGATAGAGCTGACATAACCTGGACTTTCCAGACAAACACAGCTTTCAAAATACTTGGCACCTTCCCTGCCGACAAAACAGCAGATGTACCCACCAACTCAGGCATAGAGATTTATTTCAGCCATGAGGAGTTTGAAGATGTTGACAAGTATTTTGAGATTTCTCCAAAAGCAGAAGGACGTTTTGAAAGACATAAAAAGGCAGTGGTGTTTGTACCTAAAAACTTAGAAGAAAGTACTATTTACACAATTAAAATAAAAAAAGGCTTGAAACTAAACGGCACCAATTACACTTTAGGTGAATACCTTGAGTTTCAGTTTGAAACAACATCATCTTCAAATCAAAATGACCCTGGGTTCTTCTCATACAGAAGAGCTATAAACGAATATACAACAAAAGAAGACCTATATCTGCCAATAGACATTTATATCAATAACCCTACATTAAATAATCCTATAGTGGTAGATACAAGTGTTTATGCCTATAAAGACGTAGATACCCTTATAAAAGCATTAGAAAACCAAAATTCCATGATGGCATTTTCGTGGGCTTATAGATATTCCGCCAAAAATCTCCTTTCGCTAGAAGGACTTGAAAAAATCTTTGAGTTCAAGCAGGAACTTAATGCTGATCGCGAAAAAGGAGAACAATACATTAAGCTTCCAGGCACCTTGCCTCAAGGATACTATGTTGTAGACAGCAAGTGGAATGAATTGAATTTTCAAACCATTATCGAGGTTACAGATATCGGTATGTATATTACAAACAGCACCGACAAAACTATTATATGGCTTCATGACTTAAGCAACAAAGCTCCTTTATACAACGCAAAGATAGCTGTTATAGGCTCTAACACCACCTATACCACAAATAATGAAGGTATAGCGTACTTTGATACACCCCAAAATCAGAATAACAATGAAAATGGCGTAACTTACTATAAAATTGAAACGGAGGACAACAAACAAGCTGTACTCTCCGGTTATGCAGGCGTTCACAATATATATAGAGAAGAAAGCACAAGTATGTACTGGAACTTTATACATCTCGACAGAAATCTTTATAAACCTAATGATAAAGTCAATTTCTGGGGAATGGTTAAAAGCAGATATTCCGACGAGAAAACAGATTCTTTAGTTATTGAAATAGATCAGGGCTATGGTTACATCCAACGTTATATTAACTATAGGGCCGAAGGAAAAGGTTTTATCGGTTACTATCCAATGAGTGAGCCTCCCCTTGTAACTCAGAACATTTCAACTAATGATGGTATCTTCAGCGGAAGCTTTGACCTCCCTAACTTAGACCCCGGAGGATATCAACTGACCGTAAAAAAAGACGATAAGGTAGTTGTAAACTCTTTTATAGAAATACAAAATTTCACAAAGCCAGCCTATGAACTCAAAATTTCAAAGGATAAAGAAGCCCTTTTCCCGGGAGAAGAGGTGAATTTCAATATAAAAGGCTCCTTCTTTGAAGGCACAGGAGTTCCTGATTTAGATATAAACTACAGCATTAATGACTACACTATTGGAGCTGAAAATCCTCAGAAAACTGTTACCACCGATTCCTCAGGCAGTACTGTTGTAAAATACATTCCAAATCCAATTGGAAACGTCCAGGGAGAACAATATATAGGTATATATGCCAATGCAACAAAACCTGAGATCGGAGAAATTTCAGGAGACACTGAAGTACGTGTTTTTGTAAATGACATTGATGTTAACCTAAAATCGGAATTAACAAACCAAAAAGGTGTTATAAGTGCTGATGTTAATAAAATCATTCTTGACAGAATAAACAACGGTACTGCTAAAGACAGTAACGATTACCTTGGTGAGCCCGTAAGCGGCAAAACCCTTACAGGAACAATATACAAACATACCTGGCTAAAAATCGAGGACGGAGAGTACTATGACTATATAAATAAAGTTACTGAGAAGAAATACAGATACGAAGAGAAAAAGGAAGCTTTCGGTCAAATAACAATGACCACCGACCTAAGCGGAAAAGCAACCGCTTCCTTTGATGCACCTGAACATAAGGATGGATTCTATACTGCTGATATCAAATGTACCGATAATTCCGGACGAAATATGAAGTTAGACTGCTATTTTGGGGACTATTCTCAATTTAACTATTATGAAAACAACAGATATTTTCTAGATGGAGGCAAGGAAAAGTATAAAAAGAACGAAAAAGTGGATCTTACCTTCAAAAAAGGTACGGACGTACTTCAAGACGGAGATTATCTTTTCATCAAGTCACAAAACGGTATAAAGAGCTTTGAAATACGCAACAATCCCAACTACAGCTTCACAATGGAGGATAAGGATATCCCCAATGTTCATATAAGAAGTGTGCACTTTAACGGCTTGACCTATGTTGATTCCGAGGAATTTAATGCTGTTTTCGATGCTGAAGAAAAAGAGCTCATTATTGATGCCAAGCTTGATAAAACCTCATATAACCCCGGCGATGAAGTTACTGTTCAAATCAACGCAAAAGACAAGGATGGAAAGCCGACAAAGGCAGTTATCAACACCAGTATTGTCGATGAAGCACTGTTCAAACTGAATGATCAGTATATTGAAACTCTTCACTCTTTATACTCGGGAGTACCTTCAGGAATCGACTACAGATATTCTTCCCATACCAATTCCAATAGTGATGGAGTTGCAATTGGTAGAGGTTCAATAAAAGTAACATTTTCGGCACCAGAATATGACATGAAAAAGTATACTTTATCCAATAGACCCTCACTAAATAGTAAAACATTGAGCCCTGACACCAGAAGTGACTTTAGAGATACGGCATACTTTAACACCATAACACTAAACAATGAAGGATACGGTGAACTGACCTTCAAAATACCCGACAATATAACTGCATGGAGAGTAACCCTTTCAGGTGTTACAACCAATCTTCTAGCCGGAAGCAATACAGTAAACTTAGACGTTACCCTCCCCTTCTTCACAAACTATACCCTAAATTCCACCTACTTAGTAGGTGACAAACCGGTTTTAGGTGTCACAGCATACGGTAACGACCTTAAAAAGGACGATAAAGTTTTATTTGAAGTTTATGATGGACAAAGTCAAAAATTAACAACTAGTGCTGAAGGCAAAGCCTTTGAAAGGGTAAACCTCCAGCTTGATGAACTTTCCGAAGGCAAAAAAGACATAATTATAAAAGCCTCCACCTCAAAGGGATTAAGCGACTCGTTAAAACACTCCTTTGAGGTTGTAAAAACCTATCATCAAATTGAGGAGGCTTTATACTATGACCTTGGACCTAGTACAAAATTTGAAGGAGGAACTAAAGGCAATACCAAGCTCATATTTACCGATAAAGGCAAAGGCATGTACCTAAATGAACTAAACAACCTTATGTATACAGGTGGAAACCGTATAGACCAAAAGCTCTCAGCACGAAAAGCTGCTGAATTGATTAAAAATTACTTTGAACTAAACGATGCAGAAGAAAATATTACACAGGTTAAGACCTCAGACTATCAGGCAGAAGATGGCGGCATAGCTATACTTCCCTATGGCAACAGTGATATTGATATAAGTGCGAAGCTGTCATCTTTGCTAAAAGACCAGATAAATGCCTTCAGGCTGAAAGACTATTTTTACACTAAACTGTATGACGATTCACCCGGTCTTAAGGGAAATGCACTATACGGTCTGGCTGTACTTAGAGAACCTATACTTCTAGATATAGATAAAGCTTCAGAGGTTGAGAATGCGGAGCTTAAAGACCTTATATATATAGCTCTTGCCTATTGTGAACTAGGCGAGCTACCAAAAGCCGACAGAATCTTTGTAGAAAAAATAGGTCCTCATATTAAGAGCTTTAAACCATACAATAAAATTGACGCTGGAAAGGACAATGATGACATTTTAGAATGTACTGCATTAGCGGCTGTATTAGCCTCCAAACTTGACAAACCAAATAAGTCCGGACTTTATAAATACTGCACAGATCATACTTCAAAAGAGATAACCACATATATCGAAAGACTTATATATATTGAAGAAGAGATCGAGAAAGCGAACAACGACCCGGTATCTTTCAGTTATACCTTAAACGGCAAAGAATATACTGAGTCACTAGATAACGGAAAATCCTTTAGCTTGACACTGCCTTCGGAAAACTTAGGCAACCTTAACATAACTAAGGTAAACGGTGATATATCCATGATATCCATGTTTAAAAAAGCACTTACAACTGCCGTAAAAGCAGACAAAAACCTTACTGTTAATAAGTCCTACTACAATACAAAAGGAAATGAAGTAAGCACAAACTTCAAACAGTCAGACATTATAAAAGTAGTAATCACTTGGAATGTAGCTTCAAAGGCACTAGATGGAACGTACCAAATCACCGACTATCTGCCCTCTGGCTTAAAACCAATTGACAACCCTACAAACATGGGAATAGATCCACGCAGTACTGACTTTAACTACATGGAATCGGATGAACAGAAGGTAACCTTCTTTGTAAATAAAGACTACAAAGATAAGACCCTTACCTACTACGCAAGAGGAATAAGCCCCGGCACCTACAAAGCAGAAAGTACAATAATTCAAAGTGTATCATCTAGGGAAAGCATGAATACGAGTGAAACAAACACAATTGTTATAAAATAGCTTACTAAAATGAGTGCATTGTCCTCCTACTGCGATGGTCCAAATATTAGTGGCACTGCGATTTTGGTACCTATATGAAGGGAATACCTGTTGTTTTAGTGTCAAACGACTCCATTACGTGACCTTCGCATAGAATCTGTAAGCCTCAGCTTGATAATTTTCGCCGCGTCTATGGGACATCCTGTCCCGAGACGCTAAAAATGCCATCCGTGGCATTTTTGCTTCAAATTATCAAGCTTTCGGCAACAGCTTCTAATGCTCAGGTCAAGTAATTGCGTCATTTGACACTAAAACAGGTTTACACTTTAATTAGGTTTGTTTTTTGCTGTTTTATGGCTTTAGCTTTTTAGTATAGAATTTTATATATTCTAGGATCTTTTTGTGTTCTTGTACTCTAAAAAGCCGCTCCAAACCAATTCCAAGGCTCTAAATCTGGTGGTCTACACACAAAATCCAGTTCCTCTCCAGTAGTAGGATGCTTAAAACCAATTCCGTAAGACCACAGTGCAATTTGCTGTCCAACCCTATTAACGTTCTTACCATATCTCTGATCTCCATACAACGGGTGACCAATATGTGAAAACTGAACTCTTATTTGATGAGAGCGACCCGTATGTAAATCAACCTTAACCAAGGTATAATCCTTAAACTCACCCATTACGCAATAATCCAATACCGCCTGTTTAGCCCCCTTAACCTCTGGAGAAACAACACTTACCATGTTATTCTTTTCATCCTTCAAAAGATAGTTTTCAAGCCTTTCCTCTCTACTATCCAACTTACCATGAACCACCGCAACATAAGTCTTGCTAATTCCCCTTGTACGCACCTGATCCGATAATCTTGATGCAGCTTTTGAAGTCTTCCCAAAAACCATTGCACCGCCAACAGGCCTGTCCAACCTGTGAACAAGCCCCAAATACACATTGCCTGGCTTATTATACCTATACTTTAGATCTTCCTTAAGAAGAGAGAGCATATCAAGGTCATTACTACTATCCTTTTGAACAGGAACATTAACAGGCTTTTGAACCACCAACAAATGATTGTCTTCATACAAAATATTTATTCTCTTATCGGTCCCCATTAGCTTTTTGACTCCCAACGACCAAAAATACCGCATGGTAGCACCAGTCCTGTTGAAGAAGCCGGAAGCCCAACTTCGCCAGACGAGATGAAGCCTTCATGCTTTCTTCCGACAGTCATCTTTAAAATATTTTCCACCACCGTTGGTGAAAAACCAGTAGTATATGAATTTATAACAAAGAAAAGCGGATCTTCCGATAACACATCCATGCAAAGCTCAACTAAAGTATAAATCTCATCCTCAATCTTCCAAATTTCACCTTTAGGTCCCCTTCCATAGGATGGAGGATCCATTATTACTGCATCATAAATACTTCCCCTTCTCTTTTCCCTTTGCACAAACTTAATTACATCATCAGTTATAAATCTTACAGGTCTGTCCGAAAGTCCTGAAAGATTTATATTATCCTTAGCCCATTGTACCATACCCTTTGAAGCATCCACATGACACACCGAAGCTCCAGCATGTGCTGCAGCTACCGTTGCTCCTCCCGTATATGCAAAAAGGTTCAACACATTGACAGGCCTTTTAGCTGCACGTATTTTATCAATCATCCAACTCCAGTTAACAGCTTGTTCAGGAAAAAGCCCCGTATGCTTAAAGCCTGTTGGTTCAATATGAAAGGACATTCCCTTATAGGATATCTTCCATCTTTGGGGAAGATTCTTCTTAAACTCCCACTTACCTCCACCGCTTGAACTTCTGTGATAATGAGCATCAGCTCTGTCCCATTGACTGTTCTTACCGTTAGCAGGCCAAATTATTTGAGGATCAGGCCTTCTTAATACGTAATTTCCCCACCTTTCCAGCTTTTCACCATTGCCAGTATCTATTAATTCGTAATCTTTCCAATCGTCTGCAAGCAGCATTATATATAAAACCTCCATTCGTTATGTACACATCTATTCCAATCTTAATTCCTAAAATACGTACTTTCTTACAAAAATCTTCTTATAAGGTGTTTCAAAAAAATTCATTAGTCAATATATAGTTCCAACCCAATAAAATCAACTTTTTTGAATCACCCATTGACCAGTTATCTTTTTGGAATCACCTAAAGCTTTTTAACACTTGAAATATTATATCACAAAAAGCCGTTTTTTAAAGATTGTCATATCAACTTCTTTTCACTCAAATTAATAAAATTCACAATTGCGTTGTTCAAAAATCTGATTTCACCTATTCGGAAAGATGGAAAACCATAGGAAATGGGTGTCACGACAATGTAGGGTAAAAATATAAAAATAGCCCTAACTTGGTGCTGTTATTTTGTAACCAACTTGAATTGAATTGAATAATATATACTATCAAAGAAAAGGAGTTGATATTTTATGTCATGTGGTAAAGGTATCTTTGGAGACAACAGTGAAATTTTATTCTTCATCCTCATATTCCTTTTATTGTTCTGCAACGGCAATGGCTATAGGGATTAGCAGAAATTAACAATTTTAGTGATTTGAAGAATAAACCTCCGCTTGTATAAGTTTTAATTTTGTTTCCTTTAAACAATTAGAAATGGCGGAAATAATGTTTTCACTAAAACTCTACAGTTAATATTGATGGAGCATCAGTTATGTGATGCTCCATCAATACTTTGCTCCACCTCTTTAAGTTTTGTTTGGCCTTTTAATTCACTCTGTTTCTAATTTCGTTATTTAAAAATGCTTTGATATTTAGCTCAATTTGATTTACAAGCCTTCTTCTCGCCTCAACACTTGCCCAAGCTATATGAGGCGTTATAAGTAATTTATCCTGTTTTTTCAAAGTCAAAAGAGGATTGTCAGACTTTACAGGTTCCGATTCTAATACATCAAGAGCTGCCCCTCTTATCAAATCTTCATCCAAAGCTTTTGCAAGATCATCTTCTTTCACAATTGCACCTCTTCCAAGATTTAAAAGTATGGCAGTTTTCTTCATGGACTGAAAGCACTTATAATCTATGAGATTTCTGGTTCTATCGTTTAATGGAGCATGTATGGATACTACATCCGATTCCCTAAGCAATTCATCCATCTCAACTCTCTCATATTCCCCATTATCATTTCTACCTGAAGTCGAATAATAAATTACTCTGCAGCCAAACGCCCTTGCTATGGAAGCTACCGAACTTCCAATTGTCCCAAGACCGATAATTCCCCATGTCTTTCCAAACAGTTCTGTAAAGGGTTTGTCAAGATGAGTAAATATATCGCTTTTAGAATAATCCATAGTCTTTACATATTCATCATAATATTTAAGGTTCTCCATCAGATAAAACAACATGGCAAAAGTATGTTGTACCACACTCCCGGTGGAATATCCTGCTACATTTGTAACTACTATTCCTCTACTTTTTGCATATACTAAATCAATGTTATTTGTTCCGGTTGCCGCAACACAAATAAGCTTTAAATTCAAAGCACTCTCCATATTACTTTCATTTAGCACAACTTTATTTGTTATCACTATCTCCTGATCCTTAATCCTGTCTACTATCTCACTAGCTTTAGTTGTATTATATATTGTCACCTCTCCAAACTTGGACAGGCCTGACAAATCTGCATCACTTCCAAGTGTCTTCGCATCTAAAATGCATATTCTAGCCACCTTGATTACGCCTCCTTTATTCGAGCTCTCTATCTATCTTATCATTCAGAAATGCCTGAGTTTGTTTCGTTGCTTGTTTGCAAAAATACTCCTGACTGTTCACAACAGCTTTCCCACGCTTACTCGAACGCCTATAATTGCCGTTTTTATCTAGACACCTTGACTTTTCATTATCCTTTAAACAGACTTTAAGTATATCTTTTAAACTCGAAACAATAGCATTATCTTCAACAGGGAAAAGTATTTCTACTCTTCTGTCAAGATTCCTTCCCATCCAATCAGCACTTGAAAGATAAATCAATTCCTCTCCATCATTATAAAAATAGAATATCCTGCTATGCTCTAAAAATCTGCCTACAATGCTTTTTACTCTTATGTTTTCGCTAAGTCCCTTTACACCGGGCTTGAGGCAGCATATACCCCTTACAAGCATATCTATTTTAACTCCAGCCTTAGATGCTTCATAAAGTTCATTAATTATCTCCTCATCCACAAGGGAATTAAGCTTTACAATTATTCTTGACTTTTTGCCATTGCTCGCATAATTAGCCTCCTGTCTTATAAGACTTACAAACTTCTGTCTTAAATCTAAAGGTGCTACAGCTAGCTTATACATCTTAGACAGGCGCGAATATCCTGACAACATATTAAAGAGATTTGAAGCATCGGAACCAAAATAGGGATTTGAAGTCATCAAACCGACATCGGTATAGAACTTTGCAGTGATATCATTGTAGTTTCCCGTGCCCATATGTACATATCTCTTTATCCCGTCATCTTCCATCCTTACTATTAGTAAAATTTTACAGTGGGTTTTTAGTCCAACCAGCCCATATATAACATGGCATCCCGCCATTTCCAACCTTTTTGCCCAAATGATGTTATTTTGCTCGTCAAACCTCGCTTTTAACTCAACAAGTACAGTTACCTGCTTCCCATTCTCTGCTGCTTGTGCAAGGGCTTCAACTATCGGTGAATTACCGCTAACCCTGTAGAGAGTCTGCTTTATGGCAAGCACTTTTGGATCAAAAGCCGATTGCTTAACCAATTCAGTTACGGGGTCAAAAGTATGATAAGGATGATGCAGTAAAATGTCCTCTTTTGATATAGCTTCAAACAAATCTCCATAAGCTTCTAGCTGCAGTACAGGCTGAGGCCTGTATTGTGCATATTTTAAAGCGGCTAGGCCAAACAGAGAATAAACTTTCATTAGGAAAGTCAAATCTAAGGGACCTTTTATTTCATAAATACCTTCTTTAGGTACTTCCAACTCCACTGAAAGAATACGAAGGAGCTCCTCACTCATTCCATGTTCAATTTCTAACCTTATAACCATTCCCCATTTTCTCTTTTTGATAAACTGCTGAATTGCCTCTAAAAGGTCCTCAGCTTCTTCTTCATCAAGACCCTGATCGGTATTTCTGGTAATACGGTAGCAGGCCATCGTAATAATATTATGACCGGTAAATAAAGTATCAATGTACATTTTTATTATATCTTCAAGTAAAATAAGATACTTACAGTTACCTTCCTGTGGCAATTCCACAAGTCTTTCGAGCACCGAAGGAACCTGAACCATTCCAAATACCGGTTCATTCTCATCTTCCTTGTTTTCAAGGAGCAGTGCAACATTTAAACTTTTGTTAAGTATCAATGGAAAAGGCCTACTCCTATCTACAACCATAGGTGTCAATACTGGAAATATTGTTCTATAATATAGATTCTCGATAAAAACTTTCTGATTCTCATTTAAGTCCTTTGGTTTCAGAAAAAAAATTCTTTCTTTCTTCAAACAAGTCAAGGACTTATTATAACAACCGTACTGGTCATTTACCATTCTATGAGCTCTTTCAGAAATCAAATTAATTTGCTCTGAAGGAGTAAAGCCTCCAATATCCAGTTCATTAAAGCCTGCTAATATTTGATCAGATAAAGATGCTACGCGAACCATAAAAAACTCGTCAAGGTTTGAACTAACGATAGATAAAAACTTTATTCTTTCCAAAATCGGATTACTAGTGGCATCACAAGCTTCCTCTAAAACCCTGTCGTTAAATTCCAGCCAGCTTAGCTCACGGTTAAAAAAATTACTGTTCATATTATTTGCATTTTTTTTCATAAATATCATCCCCTACGCCTTATAACAGGTTTATTTCCCATTACTTCTTCAAAAAAAGTCGCATTGCTGTTAAAGCTCCATTCCTCAAGCAGTGTATCTTCCCTACTATCTATATCAAAATAAAGTTCATTTCCGCTCTTGCTTATTTTTAAGTCTATTATTTTTTGTTTATGTGAAATATCCAAAGCCTCAGAGATACGCAATATAACTGCCAATTTTGACACAATTATTTGCTCACTAGGCTTTAATGCTCTATAATTTCCATGGGATAAATCAGGAATATCATCGCTGTGATATCTGACAACATTAGCAACAACATTAAGTTCTTCATCGGAAAAACCCATAATATCCAAAAATCTAATTATATTATAGGAATGAATATCGTGACTGTTGTGATTTAAGTATTTACCCACGTCATGCAGGATTGAAGCCACTCTTAAATATAATCTTTCCCGATCTCCAAGCATGTGGATTTTAGTCATCTGATCAAATATTGATAAAGTTAAATTTTCAATAAAAACACTATGAACTTCATCAATAGCATATTTTTTCCCTATATACCATACAGAACTGATTATATTGTCTATGGCTCCTTTACGTCCTGCAACATCATATCGTTCATCAATCATATCAGCTAGAAGTCCATGTCTTAGCGAAACCATAGGCGTGTATATTCCACTGGCCTCCGTCATATTCAAGAAACTGTTAAACAGTATTATAGATGGCAACAATATCTGAGCTTGGTTCTTTTTTAGTCTAAATTCTTCTTTAATTTGCGTTGTTGTATGCCTGTGAACTTTTGAATATAACTTTTTAAGTCCGTCCTTAGCGATAAAACTCGGCACCTCTTCACCCTCAATACTGCTGCATAATCCGCTAATAGTCTTAAGTTCACCTCCTAATCCGATAAAGTTGTTTATTCTTAACTTCGGTAATATCTCTTCTAAAAAATCAATCCTGCTGTCAATAAATTCTTCCATTATACTTGGAAAATCTAAGGTCTTCTTTTCTAGATCAGCCAAAACTTCACTTAGCCTTAGCGACCCTACTTTAATATACTCAGTAAATTTCAGACTTCCAAGATTATATACAGATATTTCAACACCACCGGAACCAATATCTACTATTAGTGTTCCTTTTTCAGAAAACATTCTATCGTCTATCATATGATTTCGAATAGCCTTGTACATCAAAAAACGTTCCTGGGCATTATTAATTATTTCAACTTCTAGCCCTGATCTTATTCTGATCTGTTCAAGAACATATTCTCTGTTCTCTGCTTCCCTAATTCCACTTGTCGTCACCGCTCTATAGTCTTTGATCTTATAGTCCTGCATCAGCTTGTAAAAACCTTTCAAAGTGTTGCAGGTATCATGAATTGACTGAACTTGAATCCTTCCGAAGGCAAAGGTATCCTTACCTATATTAGTAGGCTGATATAAGTCTTCCATAGGAATAACTTCACCATTTGCCTTGATCTGTGCAATCATCATTCTAAGAGCATTAGAACCTACATCTATAGCCGCCAATACTTTAAACTTGCCTTTATCCATAATCAGACTAGACCTCTTCCCCTTGATTTGCCAATATTTTTAAAACTTACATCCCTTTCGAACATACTAAAAGAAGTAAAATGGCTAAGACTCAATTTCTCGAATTTTTTACAGCTTATAATTACACCATTAATTATACCATTTTTTTTGCTGTGGTAAAATTGTTTCATTTGGCAAAAATAATAATTTATTTTATATATTTTACTTGGACCATTTACAAAATACCATTATGAAATTATAATTATCATGAATTATTATTTTTAGGAATGAGGTAGTTGTTATGGAAATTAAATCCCTGAAAAAGTTAAAACTTTACGGTTTCAACAATTTAACAAAGACACTAAGCTTTAATATATATGATATTTGCTATGCAAAAACGCTTGAGCATAGGAGAGGTTATATTGACTACATTGATGAACAGTATAATGCTGAGCGATTGACCGCAATACTCACTAATGTTTCTAATATTATTGGAGCGAATATTTTGAATATTTCCAGTCAAGATTATGAGCCACAGGGAGCTAGTGTTACAATGCTTATCTCTGAAGAGAAGCTAACAATTTCTCATGACCATGACCATGACCATGAAAATGACCCAAATCAAACAGAGTCGCCTGGTCCTGTCCCTGAGACTGTATTAGCACATCTAGATAAAAGCCACATAACAGTCCACACTTATCCCGAAAGCCATCCTGACGATGGTATAAGCACTTTCAGGGCTGATATTGATGTGTCTACTTGTGGACGTATATCCCCCTTGAAGGCGCTAAACTATCTAATTCATAGTTTAGATTCTGATATTATAACTATAGATTACAGAGTTAGGGGTTTTACCCGCGATGTAGAGGGTAAGAAGTTTTTTATAGATCATAAAATAAATTCTATACAAAACTATATTTCCAGTGAAACTAGAGATCAATATCACACTGTAGATGTAAACGTATACCAAGAAAACATATTCCATACAAAGATGTTGCTTAAGGATTTCGATTTAGATAATTATTTGTTTGGTGTAACAAAGAAGGAATTACAACAGGGTGAAAAGAAAAAAATCAAGCAAAAAGTAAAGAAAGAGATGTCTGAAATCTTTTGCGGGAGAAATACACCAAAGATTTAATTCAATAAATACCGTTCTTTTTTCATTAAGATACTATTATTACTCTATATTTGAGCCTTGTTTGGAAATCATTCCTATACAAGGCTCAATATATTTACCTAAATACTTTTCATACTTTTTAAAATTCTTTAGTAGTTATATACCTATCGCAGCGAAAACTGCAATCAAAGTAGCTTCCGTGATGGAGTTTATGCATAAATATTGTGTAAGTTATTTTTTTGAAATGGGACTAAATCATGACTTATGATATAATATTTTTAGAGATAAACATAAATTATTTATGCAAAATTTTAGAACTTATCGATTTGTAGGTATATATTCGTCCCTTATAATCGAATATTTATACATATAATTATTTTAACGGAGGTGGTTAATACCAGTTCTTCTACCAAAATTAAATATGGAGGTGGTTAGATACAGAAGCATACCTAGTAAACCAATTCGCTATTTTATTCCAGATATCAGCTATAAAACTATATGAATCTTAGAAGTTTACATTTACAAACGATCTGAGAATCATTTTGTTTCAAATTATCGAATACCTAATGGTGAGTGGTTTTTTGTTTTTAACTTTATTATTTTTAAGGAGGATTTGTATGAAAAAAATAATATCAGTGGTCTTAACAACTTCACTTATACTCTCATCCTTTATTGGCATTATCAAGGTTAACGCTGTAAGTGATTATAATACAGCACTAAAATACTCAATTGAGTTTTTTGACTCAAATAAGTGCGGTCCTGATGCAGGAGTGGATAATGTATTTGACTGGAGAGGTGCATGTCATACAGAAGATGGTTCGGTAGCGGGGTTAGATCTTACCGGCGGATACCACGACGCTGGCGACCACGTAAAATTTGGTTTGCCACAAGCCTATGCTGCGTCTATTTTAGGTTGGTCATATTATGAGTATAAAAGTTCCTTTGCATCATCTGGCAGCGAAGCAAAAATGCTCTCCACCCTGAAATACTTCACTGATTATCTGCTGAAATGTCATCCTGATGCAAATACTTTCTATTATCAGGTTGGAGATGGACAGCTTGACCATACATACTGGGGGGCACCTGAGGAACAAACTGGTGAAAGAGAAGTTCCTTACGTTGCTAACTCATCAAGTGCTGCTTCTGATGTTTGTTCCCTAACTTCAGGAGCTCTGACAATAATGTATTTAAACTATAAAGACATCGATTCATCCTACGCAAACTCATGCTTAAAAGCTGCTAAGGAACTTTATTCAATGGCGAAAGCCAATATAGGCAAATATAAGGAAAGCGCCTTCTACCAATCTAAAAGCTATTGGGATGATTTAGCATGGGCTGCTACATGGCTCTATGATGTTGAAGGTGACAGTTCATACCTTACAGAAATCGACGATTATCTGTCAAACAACACCTTCCTTGGAGAATCCCCTTTCCAAAACAAATGGACTATGTGCTGGGATGATATGTACATGGCTGTATTCTGTAAAATGGCTGAAATCACTGGTGATCAAAAATATAAGAATGCTATGGAATACAATTTGGACTACTGGATGAATTCGTTAACTACAACTCCGGGCGGTTTAAAATATTTGGACAACTGGGGAGTGCTGAGATATGCATCTGCAGAAGCTTTTCTTGCTTTACAATATTATAAACAAACCAGTAACGAAACGTATAAAAACTTTGCTCAAAAGCAGATAGATTATGCACTTGGCAGTAATCCCAACAATATGTCCTATCTTATAGGATTCGGAAGCAACTATCCTAAGCATCCACACCATAGAGCTGCAAACGGTTATACTTATGCTGGCGGAGAAAATTCAAACCCTGCAAAGCATATATTGAGAGGTGCTCTCGTTGGAGGTCCTGATTCTACTGATAAATACATAGATGATGTAAACCAATTCCAATATACCG
>CAYXPB010000024.1:0-28762 GCA_964466645.1 uncultured Acetivibrio sp.
TAAGACAGGTAAATTGGAAAAGCTTCCATCCAAAAGTTCGAATAGTCAAATATGCTGATGACTTTGTAATAACAGGACACAGTAAAGAATTGCTTGAAGAAGAGGTAAGGCCTATTCTAAAGGAATTTTTTGAAGAACGAGGATTGGGACTATCCGAAGAAAAGACTTTAATAACCCATATAAATGATGGATTTGATTTTTTAGGTAAGAATGTACGTAAATATAAAGACAAACTTCTGATTAAGCCCTCAAAACCAAACATTAAAGCCTTACCCGATTGAGCTGGCTTACTCATAGAGTTGAGTAAGTTTACAAGTGCTTGAGCCGTGTGAAGGGAAACTTTCACGCACGGTTCTTAGGGGAGAAAGGCCAGTTTTTTTATGAATAACCAATTACAAAATATAGGGTATAATAGTATTATTGAAAATACAATATTTATTTGGAGATGATAGAGAATGAGTTTAGCAGAGAAACTTGTTAAGGATTTTGAACAGTTATCAGAAGATAAGAAGAAAGAAGTAATTGATTTTGTTGAGTTTCTTAAAATAAAAGAAAGAAAAGAAAAAATAGAATTAATGGATTCTATTATTGGTGAAAATGGGGAAGCGTTAAAGGAGCTCGCAAAATAATGAAGTTTATTGATTTGGAGGAATTAGAGTTTTTTCAAAACCGAATTATTGAAAGAACTGGTGGAAGTATAGGGATAAGAGATAAAAATTTACTTGAAAGTGCTATAAATAAGCCTTTCCAAACTTTTGTAGGAACTAATGATAATGTTTTTAAATTTATTTATAAAGGCAATGCCGAAGATTTAAAAAAGAACAACAGTACTGGTAAGGTTGACTTTCATTACGGAACTTCATTAGGTTCAACAGGGTCTACTCAATTGTTGAATGATACAAATTATTATCAAGTAAAATTGGAGTATGATTTTATTATGGAGTTAACTAATACTACTTTTAATGGTAATAAATTTATAAATGTGCAAATTGCTTATGCTGATACTACTGATTCTATTGACTTAGCAGCTTATATGGAGTACAAAGTTAATTAGCTGTATGTTTTATTGACATGGAAGAATTGGTGCCAGTCTCCCTGTAATTCAGCGATTCCTTGGCCATGAATCGATACAGACAACACAGTCATATCTGGATGCGGGAAGCGAAGCAATGATTAAAGCCGTCGAAGAATCCGAAAAGAAACTTATTGAAAACGGAGTTGCTTCTCCGAAAGTAGACGATTGGCGGAACCAAGATGTTCTTCGACGCTTAAAACAATTAGTTAATCGTTGATTATTACCAGTTAACCACTGGATTTGCCAGTTGCGGTCACTTTTGCGGTCGTAACTGATGATAATTAAGGGATGTTTTGATAATATTTCTCATGAATGGATGCTCAATAATATACCTATAGATAAAAAGATACTGGAAAGATGGCTAAAATCTGGTATAATATTTAATGATGAATACTACGATACCGAAGCTGGAACTCCACAGGGAGGAATAACCTCACCATGTCTGTGTAATATGGTCCTAAACGGTATTGAAGAGATTCTTTTATCCAAGTTCAAAGTAAGACAGGTAAATTGGAAAAGTTACCATCCAAAAGTTCGAATACCAGGGAAAGTCTTTGGAGTTTTTTGACTTAACAAATGTTTGGTATTTTAAACAAATTTTTTAGGTATAAAGTTATAATTTGAATATAGTGAGGAAAATCATTATGAATATCTGTAAATCTATGGTGCCAATTATATCAATTTTAATTAAACCTAAGACTAAATCAGATAAAGAAAATATGCTGAGGGCCCTAAAAGTTGAAGCCCAGAAAAGACTTGACTTATGGATTTATACCTATGAAGGTAATAAAATATTGTTAGCTGGCAGTAGCCAAGGGCATTTGGAGTTACTCGTGGAACGTTTAGTTAGTGAGGATGGAATTGAGCTAAGCTTTGGCAATTTTGAAGTTATGTATAAAGTTGCAATTAAAAGTTCGGTAAAGGCTGAAGGTAGATTTATTAGGCAATCAGGCGGTAGTCAATATGGCCATTGCTGGATTGAGTTTGAACCAAATGAGCCTGGAAAAGGTTATGAATTTGCCAATAAAGTTTTAAATGAAGCGACTATTCCTAATGAATTCATTGAACATGTAAAAGAAGGCATTGCAAAAACATTAATGATACGTGGTTTAGGGCGATATCCAATTGTTGATATTAAAGCAACTCTTTTTGACGGTTCATATCATCCATCTGATTCAAAATATATGAGCTATCAAATAGCTGCTGCAATGTCAGTCATTGCAGCACTTTCAAAAGTCGAGCAACTACTCCTTGAACCCATAATGAAGTATAATATTACTGTTGAAGAAGAATGTATTGCTGATATCACAAAGCTAATTAGTTCAAGAAGAGGAAAGCTGAAGAAAGTAGATGTAAGCAATGGAAAAGTTGTATTTATCGCTTTTGTTCCTTTAGTAGAAATCTTAAAAAATTCCTCTGAATTGAGTTTGGAGTATCAGGGTCAAACTTTGGTATTTAACGAATTTAGCCATTATTCTGAAGTTTCTACTTCTATTAGTGAGCAAGTTATAAGTGGAAGTAATCTACTTGATGGAAATATACTTGATATATCAAGTATAAAAGATGAGCAAGAAGAGATTATTATTAAAGAAATAGACAGGTGTACTGAAGGTATTAATAATTACCCAAATGGAAAATTTAGTCTGAACATCGAATCGTTGCAAGATTGTTTAGCATATGCTTTTATTAAGCTATCTTTTATAAGAAATCCTAATGAAAATATTTTAAAAGCTCTTCAAGCATATGGAAAAGCATCAAATATATGCTTAAGGGAAAATTTCGAAAAGTATCCAATAGCTCAAGAAAATATAGGTAACTCCTACAAACATTTATCAAAGATTATTGACTCGGAAAAAAATCTCTCAAAAGCTATTGAGGCATACAATGAAGCAATAAGTGCTTCTGAAATTTTTGCTAAAGATAAATTTAAAAATAAACAAATTCAATCAGAACTTATAAATATTTATGTGGAATTTGGTAAAAATTACAATGCTCAATTAGGTCTGGGACATGCTTATATGGAATTTGGTAACATTACAAAAAATGAAGAGAATTATTTGAAAGCCATAGATGCATTTAACAGTTAGGCGTAAAGTAACTAATAAAGAATTAAAAAATTTCAGAAAAAGATTAAAGCAGAATCTATAATAAAAATTCGAGGACGTGTATTAAAAGAGAATATCTTTAATAACGCTCAGGCGTTAATTGAGGAATATGTCAAATCTGATATTGATGATATTGAGATTAAAAATTATCTTATAGAAATAAGAAAACCAGTTATTTATAAAGATGATTTACTTGGAACATTTAACTATGACAGGCAAATGAAGTGGTTTACGAATTCTATCCTTTGGGTTAATGAAAAGATCGATCTTCAGTTGTCTATAGAAAAAATGGACGAACTTGATGCAGTGATAGAGGTCGCACATATCTTATATAAAGATCAATCTATTTGGAACATAAAAATAGTTGATTATGCAATAAATGAAAATTTGGTTATTGAATTGTGCCAGATAAAGTCCAAGATGGTAACAAAATGCAATATCGGCATGTGAAAAATCATTTGATGATTTAATGTAATTTATTTTCAGGTAAATGCCGATTATTAATATAATGCCGTAAGCATTATGTTGGTATCATATACTAACTAAAACATAATTAATAATTTAATGTCTGTTTTAATTTTTCATATATCTAGCCATACATAAAAACAATGGGGGGGCATGTTATGGATAAATCAAAGAAACACACATCAAGCAAGAACGTCATAAAGTCATTTGTTTTTTCGATAGTAATTATTTTGTTCTTATTTGTTACATTTACAATTGCAGAGTTAATATTTGGATTCCTACCGATAGCCTCCAAAACTCCAATTATTGTGATTTTAAGTATAGTTGTCTTTTTAATTATAGTATTATTTGTAACTTTATCTAAGTTCTTTCGGTCTATTGGTGCAATTAGTCAAAATGCCGAGATGCTTGCCCAAAACGAGTTGAATATTGGGGATGTTCTTTATGAAGATGCTAAAGGACTAGAGATACTAGCTTTTGCTTTCAATGATATGAAATCCAATCTGCTAAACTTTATTGATTTGACTAAGGTCAATATAATTACTATTTCTGATGCTATTGACAATGTTTCCAAAAGCATGGATAGCAGCTATATAGGTAACGAACAAATTGCCGCCAATATTGGAAATGTTGCTGAGAAAGCACATGAGCAAGCTAAGCTCATGGATGACACTATGTCTAGAATGGATGAAGTAAAAAACAGGATCGAAAATATCACAAACAGCATTGAAGAAGTTGAAAAATCAGTTGAAAAAACCGTAAATGCAACAGCTGTAGGTGTGCAGAATTTAGATGACTACTATCATCAGGTTAATATTATATCTGAAAATCTGAATAATACTTCTGAATACATTAAAAAACTTAATTCAGAAATTACTCAAATAGATCAAATTGGAAAATTTATTATAAAGATCAGTGAACAATTGAAACTTTTAGGACTTAATGCATCTGTTGAAGCTGCTAAAGCCGGTGAATCAGGCAAGGGTTTTGCTGTTGTTGCTCACGAAATGAATTTGTTATCAGGAGCAACTAAAGAAAGTATTAGTCAAATCAATACAATATTGCAAAACATTGCCGGTAGTAGTGCTTTTGTAAGCAAGAGTATCGATAGCTGTGTAAACAGTTATAGTGCGAGCAAGGATATATTTATTTCCATTAGGGAGTCTTTCGATATTATCAATAATAGTGCAAGTGTACTCGGATTAGATATGAAAAAGGTATACAATGATGTTTCTTTAATTAATTCGAGCACACACGAAATCAACAAAAAAAGTCTCCTGCTCCATAATGTATCTGGAGATATATCCAACAAGACACAAGAAGTCGCTGCAGTTACAATGCTTACTGGGATAGAAAGACTGGTAAAAAAATTCCATACATCTGTAATACCTGTTGAAGCAGACAGCAAAAGACAATTGCGTATAACTTTAGTTAGTCCTCTGGATCACGAGTTTTGGTATATGGTACGTCAGGGCGTCCTATATGCAATAAAGGAGTTATCTGGTAAGAATGTAGTTATCGACTACCTTGGAATCAAAGAAGATGTGGGTGATCAAATCAAAATTTTAGTAAAGGAAGCTATAGAAAATGGAGTTGACGGAATTATTGTTCCTGGTTTTGATCCCGAGCTTGTTGAGTTGATTGAAGTAGCTCATCAGAAAAATATTCCGGTTATGATATTTAATTTTAATGTATTAAAAAAATCCAAGAGTATAGCTTATTGCGGTCCTGAGCTTTATGCAACCGGTGCTATTGCTATTCGTAATATGGTAAAAGCGCTTGGAGGAAAAGGTGAGGTGGCTATATATTACGATGGATATAATACACATATAGATAATGTTGAAAGAGAGACTGCTTTAGCTGAGATCAGAAAATACAGAGGTTTAAAAGTTGTTGCGAATTTGCAGTGCGGTGATAGTATTGACCTTTCATATAGTACTACGAAAGACCTACTCAGGCAAAAGCCTAATATACGTGGTATGATCGTTAAGGGAGTCGGATTGATAGGTGTTGCAAAAGCTATTGAAGAACTCGGTTTTGTGGGTAAAATATCCATTATATGTTTTAGTTTTAACAAAGAAATAGCTGAATATATTAGGAAAGGGATTATATATGCAGCAGTAATACATGATGTGTTCAGTCAGGGGCATGACCCGGTTATTCATCTCTATAATATACTAGTCACGGGACAAAAACCTGAAAGTGGTAATATCTGGACACGCTTTGGTGTTATAGATAAAAACAATGTAGATGATTTTGATTAGACGGACAGGTAGGGATGTTTTCTGATAAGACTTAATAAAAATCATTGAAGAAAGAAGGATTTTTAAATTATTTAGTCGAACAACTAATAAGTGAGTCTTATTGCAAAGCACAAATTTATATAAAATTATTAAATGAGTACAAACATCTTATGTGCGTTAAACTTTCTCAATAACTGAGATTCAAATAGTCTTATTTTAGCAATTCATAGTTTGATTTTTTGGTATATGCAACTAAATATTGTTAAACATTCACTACGGTTTGTGATGTTTATAGAAAGGATGTTTTGATAATATGATATTATCTAACTTTAAAAAGCTTTCTAATTCCTTTATTGTACCAATTACAATTTTAGTTTTTATTACACTGTCAACGTCCACAATTATTACTTCTGTAATTGAAAAATCCAAACAAAAAGTTACTTTAGATCAAACAATCAATAATACATTGAGATTAGCTGAATATTCAGCAATGGATCCATTATGGAATTATAATGTTTCAGGTATAGAATATCTCGGTGATGCACTAATGGAAGCTCCTGATATTGCAGCTGTGCATATTAAAAACGAAAGTGGAGCTGAAATATATGCGAAAGAAAAGGAAGGCCCGGCATTTGAAAACTCTTCTCTTTTGACAGTTAAAAAAAATGATGTAATGAAAGAAGGAAAGAAACTTGGTGAAATTCAATTAGCATTTACGTCGTATTATACAGACAAAGATATTCTAAATAAAATTGTTGTTAATGTAATGATATCTTGGGCTGTTATTCTAATTATTTTTATTGTAATCACTTTGATTTCAAAGTCAATATCTAGAAACATTGAAAAGATAATAAAAGTTATGAAAGAAATCGAACAGGGTAATCTCAGTACGACAGTAAAAGTAACTTCTAGAAATGAAATAGGTGTGTTAAGCAAGCAGCTAAACACAATGATACATTCCTTGGTTAACCTGACTTCTGAGTCTAATAACACTTCAAAAGATCTTTTTTCGTCGTCAGAGGGTTTGTTAGAGGTATCAAACAAGTATTATGAAATTATTGCGTCCACTTCGAGTGCTATTACCAATATAGCTCAGGGAGCAGTAGACCAAGCAGATCAGATCAATAATGGTGCAATTAAGGTAAAAGAACTATCAGAAAGTATTGTATCTGTATTTAATTCTTCAAACTTATTAGCTGATGAAATAACAGCAACAGAAAATTATGAGAAAAGTAGTAATGGTATAATTTCCGATTTACTTAACAAAACTGAAAGAAGCAGTATTGCCTCAGATAATATTTATAAAGCCATAATTGAATCTAGCAAGGGTATAGAAAAAATAAATCTCGTTACAAAAGTAATATCTGATATATCTACACAGACTAATCTTTTGTCATTAAATGCTGCTATAGAAGCTGCGAGAGCAGGTGATGCAGGAAAAGGATTTGCAGTTGTAGCCGATGAAATAAGAAAATTGGCTGAGCAATCTTCAAAATCAGTAAATGAAATAAACTCAATAGTAGCAGATATTCTGAAAAAGTCCGAACATACTGTAGATATCGTCAAAGATATTGAGAATATCACAAAATCCCAATCCGAATCAGTTGTTCTTACGGAAGAAATATTTAATAAAATATCTGATGCTATTGTAAAGACTAAACTGCAGATTAATGAGCTCTTTGAATTATGTAAAGATATGGACTCTAAAAAGGATGAAATCACCTCTATGATTGAAGATTTATCTGCAATATCCGAAGAAACTGCTGCAACCTCTCAGGAAGTTGCTTCAGATACCGAAATACAAATGCAAATGATGTCGAAAATTCGAGATGCAAGTCAAGAACTTGCTGTAACAGCAAAAAACTTAAACGCATTAACTAGCAAGTATATTCTCAGTTGACAAAAAATATGTTATAAAAGGAGGAAAATCTAAGCAATCAAAGTAATGCTAGTTTTTTAAAGTGTGTACTAAAACTATTTAAGGAGGAACCGCAAGATGAAAAGGGAATCTTATGTTAAAGTGCTTACTTTACTGCAAGTAATATGCTTAATTTTTATTTTATTGCCTGGCTGCTCACAGAAAGTTGATTCGAGTGGAAAAGACAATGCACCTAATGTGCCGGATGCGCCAGTTGCAACAGATGCACCTGTACAACAAACTGAACAAAGCGTAGTAAAAGATACAAGTATTTCAGTTTCTCTTCCTATTATTCCGCCATTGATAAATGAGCAAAAGACAGGAGCTATAGTCGAATTGGTTAAGGCTATGGCAGATGAATATAAAGACGGTGAAATGACTTTTGATGTTTATCCAATGGCACGTTCAATGGAGAACATTGTGAGTGGAAGTGCAGACTGTCATTGTCCGTATGTTAAAAATCATAATATAGGTGACAGCGATAATATGTTTTACTATACTACAGAACCATTTGGAAGTGTTATTTTTGTACTTTATACAAATAAAGAGGTCAAGGATCTAACACCTGAAAACGTACTAGACAAGAAATTTAAAGTTGAAATACAGCCAGGACATAAAGAATATCTTGGCGATTTACCAGAAGCAGCTCCTGATGCAGGCTTGCAAAAGGTTGACTCGGGTCGAATAGATGGATACATAGCTACGATGAGTATGTGTGATCAATTAATTCAAGCATTACAGTTGAAGAATGTCAAGAGACAGAAATTTGACACTTTTGATACATCTATAATCTTCAAAAAGGACGATGAAGGAAAACAAAAACAGGAAATAATGAATTCATTAATCAAGAAAATAAAAGATAGTGGTGCATATGATAAGATAATGGGCGAAATAAATAGTAAAGAAGTGTTTGTTCCAGATAAGGAATAGGCTTATAGGTATTAGTGGTTTTTCATAAATACTTTGGGAATGTCGAAAGACATTCCCTTTTTTGTATTCTGAAATATTTCATTTAGTTTTAAGGCAAAGTGTGGTAAAATTATTGTGAAAAACTAGAGTGTACATATAATTTTTGTAATGTGAAAAGAGAGAGAGAGTATAGTAATTATGAATATAGAATTATTATCTGAAAACCCCGAGTATGTTAATTGTGTTTGTTCATGGATATACAATGAATTTGTTGCTATTATTAATCCAGGTTATACATTTGATAAATTGTTGGGGTTTTTTGGTGATACACATAAAGATAAGTTTCCAATAACCTATATAGCACTTGAAGAGGGTATATGTACTGGTACTGTATCAATATTTGAAAACGATTTGAAAAATCAGAATAAGTTGACGCCTTGGCTAGCGTCGTTATATGTTTGTCCAGAATATAGAAGGTTGAAAATTGCAGAAAAATTAATTGGAGCAGTAGTGGATAAAGTTAAAGAGTTAGGATTTGATGAGTTATACTTAAGGACAGAACATGCCTCCGGATATTATTTAAAAAGAGGATGGCAATTTGTATATAAAACATTTGATACCAACAACCAAGAAACCGAGGTATATAGATCACCTATATTAAATGGAGGATATAATGACAAACTCTAGTATAATAAAACAACCACTTTTATTTAGTGTACTTTCGATAATATCTATCTGTATAGCAGCATTTACAATTTTACTTTTTGGGCCTTAATTAATTATGTTTGTAAATGAAAATGTGCTATGAGTGCAATTTATCTGCTCTAAACGATACTATTACTGCTGCTAAAGAAAGTAAAAATACAGGTATATGTAAAACACCGACCCACCAGTTGGTTTTTGCAAAGATGCCAAGGTGCATGACCAATTGTATAAAACCGATAGTTGCACCACTTAGCCCTGTAACTCTCAAAACGGCAGTATTTATATTGGGGTAAAAGAAAAATAATACTGCAAGTATCATAGGTGTCATTGTACAAAACATACTATTGCTGCCATTTGTCAGCAAATATAAAGGTTTAAAATCTGGCATTGCTTCAGAGTTTATTGAATTATTCTTACTATTATCAACTAAATTTGTTTTCATTCTAACACCTTCCATAATTAAGATTTTGAAACGTATAAGAATTCAATGGTGTCCCTAACACTATATTACTTTATTAGCAATTAATGGTCGATACAAAAGGCTGTAAAGATGCCTATCAAAACATTATTTGGTTTAATTACAAGGGAATGTATGATAAAATTGTTGTAAGTAATTTGTTTTCAGAGTTACGTTGCAAGTTGCTTGGTTTTGTGAAAAACTTTATCGATTTTTTTAATAAAGTTAGGAGGTTATTGTGAGAAAGTACTTTTTGTTTTTTATTTTAGTGTTTGTCTTTTGTTTGTTGATATCTTGTAGCAATGAATCTAATAAAAATGAAGTCGTTATAAATGCTTTTGAAGAGGTTGAAATTGAAGGACCAAGAGATATTGACAAATACATAATTGGAAAGGGATATGAGATTTTATCCTATGAGGGAAAGATTGATGAATATAAACTCGATAAGAAAAGGATATATGATAGTTGGCAGATTTGGGCTGCTCAGTATTCAGAACCGGATGTCTATAAGGGAAAAGTCATATCAACTTATGGATACAAGGTAAAAAACCATATTTTAGATGATGAGTCACCCAATAAAAAAACATATTTGAGTATAATGGTATGTGAAAATAAAATTATAGGCGGGTATTCAAACCCGGACTATGAAGGAGTGGATTTTCATTCTATACCTGTGGGTGGATGCTATTCAATAGAAGGAAAGAATTTTGAAGATGTGAAAAATATAGACTTTCCAACATGGAGAGATAAATATATTAAAAAGTATGAATAAGAGGATACTGTTGAAACATTTTTGCAAAAAATGGACTTAGCAAAAAATTAAATATATATCTATAAACAAGCATTAGATTTGTATTTGGAGGTTTATTATGAAAAGGATAAAACTTTTACATACTGTTTTAATCATTTGTATCTTGTTGATATGTATATCAACAAGTATTTATGCTGATATGGGGCCAAAAGATAAGTTGACTGTTTATGTAGAAAATCCCCCAAAAGAAGTATATTATTTAGATTTATTAACTGAGTACAGCAGCAGTTATAACAATTTCCAACAAAATGGAGAGCGGGAAGCCCTAGACAAGGAGATGGTAAAACTTTTATATAGTTATAAAAAAGAAGGTTGGATGCCTGCACTTACCGAGGGTACAGGAGTTCCAATGTGGGGAAGTCTTATCGGCAAAGCTGATGGTAGTCGCAGGGTGCATACATTTGGATATTTTGGTGTACCGGATACATATAGGATTATTATTGTTACCAAAAGTGGAAATGTTACTGTGTCAGATGTTTATTCAAGAAAGGCTTTGCAAAGTAGCATAAGTTTTGATTATGCAACTGGTAAAGCAGTTGTACCGCCTACTTTCTTCCTTTACATTATGCAATTTTGTTGGACATTTTGTATTACACTTTTAGATGATCAAATGTTAATTACCAGTTATTATGGAACTTTACTTATAAAAGTATAGTCAAATAATAAAAAGTATATTGGGGGGTTATGTTATGAAGAAAAATAAATTTAATAAAGTACTAAGTTGCCTAATAGTATCAATTATAATACTAAGCATAAATAACATTGTATACGCGAGCTGGATATATGTATCAGCTAATGACTTGATTGAACAATCTGATTGTATCTTTATAGGTAAAGTACTTCGGAGAGCAGGAAGTACAAATCATGAATTTCCTAACACAATATGGGATGTAGAGGTGGAGTATTATCTTAAGGGGGAAGCCAGGGAACAAATTTTAAAAGTAATTACGCCGTCTAGTAATTTTAGTATTCATTACGACCTTGATGAATGGGGAAAAATGGTTTTGATTTTTGCCTGTAAAAATGAGGAGTATTATGTTCCACCTTCCCCACAAGGGGTTATACCTATTACTTTAGATAAAAATATTTCTAATAGTAAAAGTAGTCTTTCAGGAGAAAAATTATTAAAAAATATTGAAATTATTGATCCAAAAGCAGACTTTATATTTAAGAAAAATTTAAAAGAGTTTATTAAAAGCGCAGATGTTTTCCTACCAGCTAAAATACAATCCCAATCAACAAATAATAGTTTAGTATACCTGTATATTATTATAGGTATAGGATTATTTATAGGATTATTTAAGTTAAGAAAAAAGAGAAAGGGGATGTTTGTATGAAGTGTACAAGAGGTTTGACAATTAGCGTGTTAACACTGTTTATAATGGTGTTTTTGTTATCGGACACTGCTAATGCTTTGTTGGTTGTATTTAGCCCAGAAGGCATGATAGAACAGTCAAATTTCATTTTTACAGGGATACAGCATTAACGGAGTAGCATCCGAAGATTATGCAGCTGTATATGAGAAGTTTTATAGAGAAAATATTAGTACTGTTGTTAAGGAAAATACTTTAGTAGCTAATGATGGAAATATTTTGTCGGTTGAAGTGACTGATAATAAAGATGACAAGAAGCCTGCTGTGTATATATTGATAGGTGCTTTTGTTATAGTAATTATCCTAATTATCTCATTACTTCAAAAAGGAAAGCTCAGTAGCAATTCCATCATCGGGAAAAGGTGATATAAATAGCCCATATGTCTTAATTGGTAAGGTTATAGATGAATAGAATTAATGCAGGTTTATAGATTGTTTTTTAAAATAGCCTAATATATTTGTAATCAATTGTTTAAACTAACACAACTAGGGTAAAAATATTCTAAATCAGTAAGAATTATAGCTGATTATATAATAATCTGGAGGTGTTTTTATGAATAACAATGAACCAAACATGAAAAATAAAAAATTATCTGAACCTGCAAAAAAAGAAGTGAAGAATAATGAAGAATTGCTTGAAATGCCAGTTGAAGGAGCTTGTTCTCCGGAGTTCTCTGAAGGTTGTATAATAATTGATGACGAAATTGATGAGTAATCCTTGAGAAAAGAGAGGTACAAAAGGTGAATTTTAATATTCTGATAGGTGGTTCGGCAGGTCAAGGAATCGAAACAGTTTCTGCTATTTTTGAGAGAATTGCAAAACGGCAGGGCTTCGAGGTTTTTACAATCAGAGATTATATGTCAAGAGTAAGAGGCGGACACAACTTTATACAAATCCGTTTTGGAATTGATAAGTTATATTCTCACGCAGATGAAATTGACGGCATTATAGCAATGAATGGAGAAACTATAGAAACACACATTGATAGACTTAGTTCTAACGGATTTATCATTTGTGACGAAGAAATTGACTATGAAGATAAGAGGATTTTTAAATTACCACTAAAGCAATCAGCAAAAGACTCTGGAAATGTAAAAGCTTTTGGAAGTGTTGCTATAGGCTCTGTTTTAGAACTGTTTGGGTTAAGTCAATCAGGGATTGAAAAGGTTTTTGGAGAATTTTTCAAAGAAGAAATTGCAAAACAGAATATAAAAGCTGTCGAAAGTGGAAGAAAACTTGTTTCTAAAAAGTTTGATATAAAAAGCCCCAAGGAAGACAGCAACATTTTGATAAATGGGAATGAGGCAGTGGCTCTTGGTACTCTCGCCGCTGGCTGTAAATTCTATTCAGCTTATCCTATGACTCCCTCGACAAGTATTATGAATTATCTTGCAGCAAAAATGAATGATGCTGAAGTAGTGGTTGAGCAAGCAGAAGATGAGATAGCAGCAATAATTATGGCAATAGGTGCATCCTACGCCGGTGTAAGAGCCATGACGGGAACATCAGGAGGCGGGTTTTCACTTATGGTAGAGGGCCTTGGACTATCTGGAATGCTCGAGGTACCCTTAGTTATAGCTGAAGTACAACGTCCAGGTCCGACTACCGGACTTCCAACAAGGACAGAGCAAAGTGATCTTAAATTTGTAATCTCTGCATCGCAAGGAGAGTTTCCACGCATGGTTATTGCTTTGAGAAATGCAGAAGATGCTTTTTATCAGACTGTCAGAGCTTTTAATATGGCAGATAAATACCAAATACCGATCATTCTCTTAAGCGATCAGTTCCTTGCTGATTCAACAACTACATTTAAACCCTTTGATTTTGATAATATTAAAAATGAAACTTTCATAAGTAGTTGTGAATATTCAGCAGATAAACCATACAAAAGGTATGAAATTACCGAATCGGGTATTTCACCAAGGGTTATACCTGGTCAAAACTCTGGAGTAACAGTTCTTGTTGATAGTGATGAACATGATGAGACAGGTCACATAATCGAATGTGCAACTATTAGAAATGAGATGGTTTCTAAGAGAATGCGAAAATTCGAATTATTGAAGCAAGATCTGCAAGAGCCTTTATTTATTGGCGAAGAAGATTGCGAAGTTTTATTGCTTGCATGGGGTTCAACTTGGGGTCCGGTAACAGAAGCGGTTAACAAACTAAATGAAAATAAGGAAAAGAAGTACGGAGCACTTGTTTTTGGTGATATCTGGCCTCTACCTACAAAATTACTGATAGAAAAAGCAAAGAAAGCAAAAACTGTAATAAATGTGGAGCAGAATGCAACCGGGCAATTAGCGTCCATTGTCTCAGAAGTCACAGGTATTTTCTGCGATTCCAGTATTCTTAAATTTGACGGGCGTCCCATGAGTTCCGGACATATTTACAGAGAATTAAGGAGGAATGGATAAACTTATGTGTGACTTAAAGTTTAATATATCAGAGACAGCTTGGTGCCCAGGTTGTGGCGACCATAACATATTGGAATCCTTAAAAAATGCTTTAGAGAGCCTAGGGAAAAAACCTCACGAGGTTTTGGTTGTAGGTGGTATAGGACAGGCAGCTAAGACTCCGCAATATATCAATGCAAACGGTTTTTGTGGTCTTCATGGAAGGTCGCTTCCCCCAGCTGTAGCAGCTAAAATAGCAAACAGCAAGCTTACTGTAGTTGTAAACACAGGAGACGGCGATTCTTATGGTGAAGGTGGAAATCATTTTATCCATAATATACGAAGAAATGTAGATATAACACACTTTGTTCATAATAATCAAATTTACGGATTGACAAAGGGTCAGGCTTCTCCAACTACTGATATCAGTCATATTACGGATATTCAGGTAGCAGGATCTATGCACGAGCCTTTAAACCCTGTACTTTTAGCAATAACCTTAGGAGCAGGCTTTGTTGCACGAGCTTTCAGTGGAGATAAGGAACACTTGACGGAGATAATGAAAGAAGCGATAAAGTATAGAGGTTATGCGTTAGTTGATATTCTTCAGCCCTGTGTGAGCTTCAATAAAGTAAATACCTATCAGTGGTATAGTGATCGGGTATATAAGCTTGAAGACACTTATGATGCTACGAACAAGCTTAAGGCAATTGAACAAGCTATGGAATGGGGAGAACGTATTCCTATAGGGATATTATATAAAGAAGATAAGCAGACCTTTAATGATAAAATTGAATTCTTAAAAGGAAATCAGGTTCTAGTTGAAAAGGAAACTGATATTAAAAAGATTAAGGGTTATCTTAAGGACTTTGAGTAAACAATAGCCTATTCCTTATCTAAGGTACAGAGCCCATTGTGGAAATTTTAAGTTTCCGCAATGGGTGTATTATTTTGTATGTAACAAGTCAGCAAGCAAATTCTTGCAAAATACTACATGTATAGTATAATAGAAAAAGCAATAATATAGATTTTTTACTGTATGGGGGATATAGATGGAAAATAAAGCTATTGAAGGTAATCTTACCAAAGGAAATGTTGCAATGCAGCTTATATTGTTTGCACTTCCTTTTATGTTGTCAAATTTAATACAAACACTTTATAATGTTGCAGATATGCTGATTGTTGGCAAATTTGTCGGAACTGAAGGAATATCAGGAGTTAATATCGGTGGACAAGTTACTTTTTTAATAACAAACATAGTTGTAGGCTTGAGTGTTGGTGGAACTGTTGTCATTGCCCAATACCTCGGTTCTAAAGATAGAAAAAGTATGAATGAATCGGTAAGCACTCTTATTACATTTCTCTTTATTACAGCAATTGGTGTTACTGTGGTAATGATGCTTCTATCCGATGTTATTCTTGAGCTCATTCAAACACCAGAAGAGGCTTATGAACAGGCTAGAAGTTATCTTAATATTACTTTATTAGGAACTATTTTTATTTTTGGATATAATGCATTTTCGGCTATTTTGCGTGGACTTGGAGATAGTAAGCGACCACTTATTTTTGTTTCCATTGCTTGTGGGATTAATATTTTACTTGATTTATTGTTTGTAGGTGCTTTTCATATGGAAGCAAAGGGGGCAGCAATTGCAACAATAATTTCTCAAGCTATTAGTATGTTTGCATGTATTATATATATAAAACGAAGCGACTTAGGTTTTGATTTTAAGTTGAATTCCTTCCGGTTATATAAGAAAAGATTGTTTGTACTGTTACAGGTAGGAATTCCTATTTCAATTCAAAATGTTATCATTAATTTCTCCTTCCTTGTACTAACTACTATAGCGAACGGAATGGGTGTCAGTGCATCAGCAGCTGTTGGAATAGTAGGAAAATATAACGGATTTGCAATATTGCCAGCTGTTGCTGTAGGCTCTTCGGTTTCTGCAATGGTAGCTCAAAATATGGGTGCCGGTATGGTTGAACGTGCAAAAAAAACATTTCAGACAGGATTTATACTTTCGTTTTCTGTATCTCTTTTTGTATTTATAATTACACAACTATTCCCAGAGCAGATTCTTAGTGTTTTCGATGATGACCCTAAAATGATTTCCGATGGCGTTGCATATATAAGGACTTTTTCCTTTGATTATCTGATAGTCCCTGCAGCTTTTTGTCTAAATGGCTTAATTATGGGTTCGGGTCATACAATTATATCATCAGTTAGCGGAATAATGTCAGCCATTGGTTTTAGAATACCTTTTGCCATACTGTTAGGTGTGGTTCTTAATAAAGGAATGCAAGGATTAGGATTAGCTGCTCCACTTGCAAGTATAGGTACAACTACTTTTGTATATATATACTATATTTCAGGTAAATGGAAGGTAAGTACTGTTGTAAGCAATAAAGTGATTGGGGAACCGGAATCTTAAATCAATTAAATGATTTAAGCATTTGATAAGGTGTTAAAAAAGGCTAGGGGTGAATAAAATGCCATTTACATTCGCGCATCCATCAGTAGTTCTACCATTAAAGAAAAAATGGCACAAGCATTTTAATTTAACAGCTCTTGTGTTAGGAAGTATGGCTCCTGATTTTGAATACTTTGTAAAAATGAGAATAGAGAGTAAGATAGGACACTCTTTTATGGGATTTATTATTTTTAATTTACCCCTTGTTGTGGTTGTATCACTTGTTTTTCATTTTGTCATAAAGAACACTCTTATATTGCATTTGCCTAAAAAAATTAATTCATTTATTAAACAAGAAGAAAAGCATACTTTACCGGACTATTACTGGATAAAGTGGTGCTTTGTTTTTATATATTCAGCTTTAATAGGTATGTTTAGTCATACTTTATGGGATTCGTTTACACATGAGGCGGGATATTTTGTTTTACTGTTTCCGGTTTTAAAGACACGAATATTCAATGCTCCTATTTACAAATTATTGCAGCATGGCGGTACTTTAATAGGCTTTTGTATATTATTTAAATTTTTATATGAGGGAAGAAGCAAGCAACATTGTGAATGGAAAGCGGTATCTTCCGGTAAAAAGACTTTATATTGGATTTTTATATTTATAGGTACTATTGCTGTTACTATTACAAGATTAATAAATGAAAATCAATCCCTTACTATAAAGTATTTGGGTACTTCAATTGTAACAATTATACCCGCGATTTTCCTATCAGTCACTTTGTCTTCAGTTATCTTTTATGAAAAAACAAGTAATCAAATACTTCCTTATCGACAAAGATTTTAGTGTTTATTTTTACATATTGTGATTTATATGGTAAACTTATTGAAAGTCTATAGTTGTATGTGTACCTTGATGTGAAAAAGTAGGATCAAATAAACTGATAATTTACATCTATGAAGACTAATAAAAATTAGGAAAGGAATTTATTATATGGAATATGGGAAATCATTAAAGAAAGATGGAAGCATATTAGGGATAGTTGGTATATTCCGTGTTGATGTCGGATTTACAAGTTTTCTCAATTATAGATATAGTGAGATGGTAATATTCAATCCTGGATTGTTTTTGTCAGGATTTATGTCCTTGTTTTTAGTTTTAATCGTTATAGTTGCTTGGAAGTTAGTCTGTGAATTGCTTTACCTCGTTTTTAAGAGTCTAGAAGTATTTATAAAGAAAAATGGTTAAGGTGTTTCAAAAAAATTCATTAGTCAAAATTTATAGTTCAAACCCAATAAAATCAGTTTTTTTGGAATCACCTAAATTGTAAATTGAAAAAACTGATTTGCATTTTTTGAAATGCAAAATAATGTTCCTTTGTTTAAAAGCTTTTAAGCTTTCATGAGGGGGGAGCTAAGACTTAAATATTTTATAGGTTATTTTCTGAAGTGCCCTTATCTATAATTTTATCTGGGAACATATTTCTTATATTTAAAAATTCATCAAGGTTATTTAAAAATAAATCCACTAAAACCGGATCGAAATGCTGACCTCTTTCATCTTTAAAAAGTGCTATAATTTTATCTAAATCCCAAGCCTTTTTATATAATCTATCTGAACCTAAGGCATCAAATACATCGGTTATTGCAGAAATTCTTCCGTATATATGAATGTTTTCACCTTTAAGACCTGCAGGATAGCCGGCGCCATTATATTTTTCATGGTGTTGTAAGGCTATAATTGCACCTATTTTTATAATATCTCTAGTGGAGTTTTTTAACATTTCATAACCGTGAAGTGAATGTGTCTTCATTATTTCGAATTCTTCTGGGGTTAATTTGCCCGGCTTATTTAAAATTTTGTCGGGTATGGCTAATTTTCCTATATCGTGCATAGGAGATGCCATTCTCAGCTTTTCAGCCAATTCATTAGAAAGGCCATACTTTAAAGAAAGCAGTTTAGTGTACTCTGCAACACGTTTTACATGATGTCCAGTTTCCTTTGAGCGCGCCTCTGCAATTTCTCCTAATGTGAATATAATCTCTTTTTGGGACATTTCAATTTCATTATTTAGGAGAATATTATCGAGAGTTATTGAAATATTAGTGCAAAATACATCTAATAGGTTTTTATCCCAAGAGTTAAGTTCAGTACCATATTTTATGAATACTATATATTCTGAATCGTATTGTCTTGTGAAATGGCTTATAATTGAGTTTGATAAATACATGGTTTTATTCTCTTTTATAGCAAAATCCAAACAATTTAGTTCTTCGCTAGATAATACTTCAACAATGTTTTTATCAATACAATTATAATAATCGCCAATAGCATCAGCAATAATGAATTTATCATCTGTTTTTATTGCTATTATACCAGAAGATTTATTTGTTGTAAGATTATTGGAAACATTTAATATTGACGAAAGCTGTTTCAAAATAGATGTTGTAAATTCATCAAAATACTTTATATTATGGAAAGATGAGGATAAACTAATTATTTTTTCTAAACGCATGCGGTTATTATCAAAAAGTATAAGTTGTTTGTAAGATCTGAGAGCAGCAAGAATGGTAACATACAACTTATCTTCAGTAAGTTCGGTTTTTAACTTATAATCATTTATATCATAGTCAACAAATATTTTTTTTTCAGGTGCATGTCCCGGTTGACCTGTTCTTAATATAATCCTTGTTATCGTATTGTCCTTTGTATCTCTGATATATCTAACTACATCAAAACCTGCAGAATCTTCTTCCATAACAACATCAAGCAATACTATAGCTAAATCATTGTGTTCATCAATCAACTTTTTTGCTTCTAAAGCAGAAAATGCACTTATTATTTCAACGGACTTATTATCGAAGGTAAATCTTTTTAAAACAAGCTTTGTTACAGAATGTACAGATTCCTCATCATCGACAACTAGTATTTTCCAGCTACCGTTTGAGTCTTGTACATTTTTTCCTTTATCACGAAATATGATTGAATCGTTGTCCGATGTACCTTCTTTACGTTTTGCACGGATCATAAAAGGCTCCTCCTCTTACTATAGACAAGCAAATAGCTAGAATAAAAAACATATAAATAGTATAACCTTAAAGAAATAAGGTGATTCGAAAAAATAACTGGTCAATTGCCATTTAAAAAAATTGATTTAATGGGCTTAATGCCTTAGATATTTATAATAAACAACATATTAATGCTATCACAAAATATTACATTTTTCAACGTTAATTATTTCTAGAATATGCCGATATAAAGGATGATTTTTATTTATTTTTGGAGGGACACACCTATATGATTAAAATATCGGGATATAATATTGAACAATTGATTTACAAAGGTGTTCATTCGACTTTTTATAGGGGAACGAGGAGTTTGGACAATAATAAAGTTATTATTAAAATTCTAAATAGCGAATATCCGACCTTAGAAGAGTTAGAAAGTACAAAAAGAGAATATCTAATTACAAACAAGCCTTATGGTGATAAAGTTATTAAAGTTTATGGAATAGAAAATTATAAAAACTCAATTTGTATAATCTTAGAGGACTTTGGAGCTATATCATTATCGGAATTATTAAGTATAAAGAAGTTAGATTTATATAAAAAACTTTCACTTGCGATAGATATTTCTGATGCAGTTTGGAGCATCCATAAACAAGGAATAATTCATAAAGATATAAATCCTTATAATATTGTAATAAATTTTGAAGCAAATGAGCTCAAAATAATTGATTTCGGTATTTCAACTGATTTAAACAGTGAAAAACCTCGGTTTATGACAAAACTTGAAGGTACATGTCTTTATATACCTCCAGAACAGACTGGGAAAATCAATAGAATTGTTGACCAAAGGTCAGATTTGTATTCTGTTGGTGTTACTTTATATGAATTGTTTACAGGAAAACTTCCATTTACAGGAGATGATCTTGAAGTTATTCACGGACACTTAGCAAAAAAGGCGATTGAACCTAAAATAGTAGACAACGAAATACCACAAATAATATCGGATATTATAATGAAATTGTTATCAAAAAATTCTGAAGATAGATATCAAACAGCGCTAGGTTTGAAATATGATTTGGAGCTTTGCTATAATAATCTAAAAATAAGTAAAGAAATTGTTGATTTTAAAATAGCCCAAAATGACATCTCAACCAAATTCCAAATTCCGCAAAAATTATATGGAAGAGAAGAAGAGATACGAATACTAAAAGATGTAATTAACAAAATTGGACATAATAAAGTTAAACTAACACTTATTTCAGGTTACCCAGGGATTGGTAAAACATCAATTGTCAATGAAATAATTAATGATGTCATAGATAAAGGTGGCCGATTCATATCGGGGAAATTTGAGCAGTTTGAGAGAAATGTTCCTTACAGTGCTATAATTACAGCTTTTAGGGGATTGATTGAAAATATAGTATCTGATGCAAAGGAGCTTAAATTGTGGAAAGATAGAATAAGAAATGCATTAGGTGCAAATGCAAAAATAATAGCCGATCTTATTCCTGAGCTAGAACAGATTACTGGAAAATTGGAAGATGTAATTAAATTAAATCCTACAGAAGAGAAAAATAGGTTTAATATTGTATTTCGCGATTTTGTTAATGCGGTTTCAAATAAACAAAATCCACTAATAATTTATCTTGATGATATACATTGGAGTGATCTTTCTACAATAGAACTAATAAAATATCTTTTAACATCACCAGAAGTAGAAAACTTTATTGTAATCATAGCGTATAGGAAAAATGAGATAACTGAAAAACATCCATTAAAGCATATACTCGAAAAGTTAATAAAAAAAGTAGAGGGTACTGAGTTTTTATTACAGCATGTATTTCTTGAACCTTTAAAAAAGGAAGCGGTAAATGAATTGGTATCTGATACCCTAAAGCGCAATCTCGAGGAGACTGAAACGTTAACAGATTATATTTACAAAAAAACAAAAGGTAACCCGTTTTTTACAATTCAATTACTCAAGTCTATATATGATATGGGTGCTTTTAATTTTAGCGTGGAAAATCTTAGGTGGGAATGGGATTTAGAAAAAATTGAGCAATTACAAGTAAGTGATAATGTTATTGAATTCTTAATACAAAACTTATCTTCGTTGTCTGAGGAAGCCTTAAGTATTATAAAATTAGCCTCATGCATAGGTAATTATTTTGATTTAAGAACATTATATAAAATAAGTGATAACATTAAAAATGAATCAACTGCACTATGGACGGTTATTGAAAGGGAGTTTATTGTACCTCTAGACAATAATTATAGGTTGATTTCAAATTTTAGCAAAGATAAGTATTTCCAATCTAATATGGAAGTCAGGTTTAAGTTTAACCATGATAGGATACAACAAGCTGTTTATTCACTTGTTTCTAAAGAGGACAAAGTATTTATACATAATAAAATTGGCAAAATATTATTGAGTTCATATAGAATTAATTCATTGGATAGCAATATTTTTGAGTTGGTAAATCATCTAAATGTGTCAAGGTTTGTTATTACAAATAAAGATGAAATAATCGAACTGGCAGAATTAAATGTTAATGCGGGTAAAAAAGCTAAAAGTAATAGTGCTTATGATATAGCTTGTAATTATTATAGTGTAGCTAGAAGTTTGTTGTTAAAGCATGAAAATTATAAGTTTCAAGACAAGTTGTTTGATATCTCCTTTAGCTATGCTGAGACCTGCTATCTGTCTGGAAATACTGATAAAGCAATAGATTTATTTGAAGAATTATCACAGCTTGCAACAAATAATATTGAAAAAGCTAAAGTATGTATTCTAAAAACGACCATATATGATTTAAAGTTCGAAAGAAAAGATTTAATCTTATATGAAACAAAAAAAGTACTTGAATTATTTGATATATTTTTACCGGAAGATAAGGAGAAAATTGAACAGAAAGTAAACGAAATGTTAGGTAAAATGCAAGAACATCTATCGGGTAGATCTCCGGAAGAATTAGCAAAGCAACTTCCAATAATGGAAGATGAAAATAAAATTACTGCTATGAAAATCATGGCTAATACCTTACCGGCAGTATTTCAGATTAATCTTCCGTTATATTTATTTATACAACTAATTATGTTTGATATGACTGTAAAAGATGGGATATCAAATGCCTCCTGCAAGGGGTTTGCTGAATGTGGAATCTCTCAAAGTTTAATTTTTAACAACTATGATGTAGCTTACCAGTTTGGTCTGGCTTCCTTTGCTATTTTGGATAGATTAAAGGCAGAAGATATGAGAGCTGGAGCTTATTTTATATTTGCAAGTTTTATATCCCACTGGAAGGCCCACTATAGTGAAAGTATTGAATATTTTGATTTGTCAATAAAAATAGGTCTTGAAAATGGTGATATGATTCATCCTTTGTATTCGGCTGCTCACAAGTGTAATGTTATGCTAAATACAGGGAAACATTTAAATACATGCAAAATTGAACTTGAGAAAGTAGATAGGCTTTTAGAAAATAACAACGCATCGCTATTATTAGCATATTCTGAATATTACCACTACATGATAAATCAGTTAGAGTCACCTTATAATTATGATCTGGAAAATTCAATATTGCAAAAGGCAAAAGAAACAGGTAATACCTATTGTTTATCGGCTTTTGGGAATATAAATTTAGTTATTAATTATTTTTTGGAGAACTTTGAGGCTGCTGAAAAGTGGTACAACTTTTGCGATTCATACGTTGCAGGAGCAAGTGGAACTTTCAATATGGTTGATTATTATATGTTCCAATCCCTGCTTTTTACTAAAAAGTATGAGAATATACTTGACGAAAACAAAAATGCAATATTAAATAAACTAAATAATAATTTAGAAAAACTTAAGAAATGGTCTGACAGTTGTCCGGAAAATTTCGCACATAAATATTACCTTGTATTAGCTGAATTAAAAAGAATTCAAAATAGTCCTCTTGAGACAATTATAGATTTGTATAAAAAATCACTGGATTCAATAAGAGATGGTGATTTTATACACATGAGAGCTCTAATTAATGAAATTATAGGTGGATTTTGGCTTTCAAGAGGGGATGAAATAATTGGTATAGCTTATATTAAAGAAGCTTGTTATTTCTATAAACAATGGGGAGCCTCAGAGAAAGTAAATATATTAAACAGGAAATACCCAGATATATTTAAGAATTCAAATAATCAAAAAATTTCTTCACTAAGACCTAATAGCTTACATACAAGTGTTTCGGATCTTGATCTTAGGTCTATACTTAAAGCTTCTCAAGCAATTTCAAAAGAGATAAAACTCGATAGACTTTTGACAGTGCTTTTGGAGACAGTTATTGAAAATGCGGGTGCTCAGAATGGATTCATAGTATTAAAAAGTATATTTGATGATAATCTCTACGTTGAAGCTATAAAATCCAAGACTGATGAAATTAAAATAATGGATTCAACTCCTATAAGTAATGAATTAGATGTCTGTTTAGAAGTATTACAATCCGTAATAAGAACAAAGGAGCATATAGTTATTGAAGACGCTCTAAAAGATCAACATTACCAGTATAACGAGTATATAAAAAGTATGAGTGTAAGATCAGTACTTTGTGCACCAATAATCCATCAAAATGATTTAAAGGGAATAATCTACCTTGAAAATAATCTCACAGATAATGCGTTTAGTATTAAACAGCTTGAAGTAATAAAAATGTTGTCCTCCCAGATTGCCTTATCAATTGAAAAAGCTCAATTGAGTCAGGCGCTTGAAAGGATAAAAGACACACAGAAGCAGCTAGTTGAAGCAGAAAAGATGGCTTCATTAGGTAATCTAGTGGCAGGCGTTGCGCATGAAATAAATACACCTGTAGGGGTAGCTGTAACTGCAGTGTCACATATGATTGGTACAACGGAAAATATAATAAAAGATTATAATGATGACAATATTTCCAAATTCGAACTTGAGGAATATCTAAATGAATCTATGGAGACCATTGAATTGTTATTTATGAATCTTAATAAAGCAGCCACATTAATTAACGGTTTCAAGAGAGTTTCGGCGGATATGTCTGTTGAAGATAAAAGAACTTTCAACTTTAAAAAATATATTAATGATATTCTATTAAGTTTAAGTCCTAAATTAAAGAAATATAAGCATAGCATTAGAGTGTTTTGTGATGAACATATTGAAATATTAAGTTATCCAGGTGTGCATTCTCAAATAATAACAAACCTAATAATAAATTCTATTAAGCACGGCTATAACGAAGATGACAAAGGGAACATAGAGATAAGGGTTACTAAAGATGAAAATAATATTAAACTAATATACTCCGATGATGGAAAGGGTATGGATAGTGAAACAAGAAGTAAAATATTTGAGCCGTTTTTTACTACAAACAGACTAACTGGGACAGGGTTGGGGTTGCATATAGTATTTAATCTTGTAACTCAGACTCTAAAGGGTACTATTACATGCGAAAGTTCTCTGAGTAAAGGTACACAATTTATAATAGAGTTTAAAGTTGCCTGATAAACGCAGTCAAATTAGTATTGAAGAGTGTGGTACATATGTGTTATGATAAGTTGCCGTATAGAGAAAAAGGGGAATGATAAATTTTTTTGAAAAATTTTAGGTTTCTGTACCTACAAAAATAATGTTACTTAACGAATTCTATAATATGTTTTTATAGCACGTACAATTACTGAATTGAAAAATTGTAAACTTTTTGTTTAAATATAAGTATATACTACAATTATAAAAGGGGGGAAATGTTTTCTTTTACCGATTAAGATTATATTTATATGGTCTTAGTCAATTGATTAATTATTAACGAGGGGGGATTTGCAAAGTATAGGATGTATTAAATTGACGAGTTGTTTTTTGGAATCAGCTAAGTAATTTACAAAAAAAGATTTTTTTATTGGAGGAAATGTATAATGAATAGAAAAGTAATTGGATTTTTGTTAAGTTTTCAATTAGTAGCCTGTACAGCATTAGGTAGTGTTCTGCCTGCAAATGCACAGCAAGCTGCTGTTGATGTTACTATTGATACAGAAATGGAAAGGCTTTCAATTAGCCCATACATATATGGTGTAAACCAAGATCATCCCGGTGAGACTGCCACTGCTAGAAGACTCGGCGGAAATAGAACAAGCGCATATAACTGGGAAAACAATGCTTCAAATGCAGGGAGTGACTATATACATTCAAGTGACAACTACATGGTAGATTCAGTTGGTGTGCCAAAAGAGGATTCAGAAGAACCTGGTGCAGTAGCAACCGTTTTTCACGATCAATCTTTAGCTAAAAATGTGCCTTACACATTAATGACACTTCAGGCTGCAGGTTATGTTTCAGCAGATAAAAATGGAGAAGTAAAGGCAACAGAGTCAGCACCTTCTGAAAGATGGAAGGAAGTAAAATTTGCAAAAGATGCACCATTTTCACTAACTCCAGATTTAACTGATGATTATGTATATATGGACGAGTTTGTAAACTTTTTAGTTGATAAATATGGTACAGCTTCAACTGCAACAGGAATAAAAGGGTATTCCGTTGATAATGAACCTGCATTATGGGCTAGTACCCATGAAAGAGTTCATCCGGATCCTGTAGGTTGTGCTGAATTGGTTGATAAAACAGTAGAGCTTTCAAAAGCGGTTAAAAATGTAGATGCTGATGCTGAAATATTTGGACCTGCATTATATGGTTTTGCAGCTTATCTTTCACTACAAAGTGCTCCTGATTGGGAAGATGGCTTGAGTGAAAGCTACGAATGGTTTGTTGACTATTATCTAGAGCAAATGAAGGAAAAATCAGAAGCTGAAGGAAAAAGGCTTTTAGATGTGTTTGATGTGCATTACTATCCTGAGGCAAAGGGTGGGGGAAGTAGAGTAACTTTTGGTGAAGATAGTACTAATACTGAATGTAACAAAGCTCGTCTTCAAGCACCAAGGACCTTGTGGCAGGGAACTTACAGAGAAGATAGTTGGATTGCTGAAACGTGGTTCGATCAATATCGTCCGATTATTCCAAAGATTCAGGACTCAATAGATAAATATTATCCTGGAACAAAACTTGCTGTTACTGAATATGATTTTGGTGCAGGAAACCATATTACAGGTGGAATAGCTCAAGCAGATGTATTGGGTATATTTGGTGAAAATGATGTATACTTTGGTACATACTGGGGTGGAGAAAACAAAGAATATATTGCCTCAGCTATCAACCTTTATACAAACTTTGATGGCAAGGGTTCAAAATATGGTAATACAAGCGTTAAGTCTTCTGTATCCGACGATGAAATTGCTTCCTCATATGCCTCGATGGAAGAAACAGACGATGGAAAGCTTCATATTATATTACTAAACAAGAACTATGACAACAATACTACTTTCAACCTTTCAATTAACAGCAGTAAGCAATATAAGAGTGGTGAAGTATGGGGATTTGACAGAGTTAGTTCTGATATTACTCAAAGACGTGCTGTGACAGGAATATCTGACAATAAATTTACATACACTCTTCCGGCATTAAGTGCATATCACATAGTGCTCGATTCAGCAGATATCACTGAACCAGGTATAGAAGTTGGTGATATCGATGAAAACGAAAATATTAATGTAATAGATTTTGCATTGTTAAGAAGATATTTATTAGGTATGGACAAGGAAATTAGCATGGCAGCAGACACAAATGCTGACGGACAAATAAATTCAATTGACTTTTCAATATTGAGAGGTTATCTTCTTGGAATGATTAAAGAACTTCCATATAATTCTGCGATAGAAAATAAAGAACCTATTGCCGAGTTTACTGCTTCAAAATTGGAGGCTGATACTGACGAGGCAATAACTTTTGATGCTTCTGAATCTTCTGATGAAGAAGGAAGTATTTCCTATTATGCATGGGATTTTGGTGATGGTACAGAAGGCAAAGGAAGTATAGTAAAACATAAATATGCAAAAGCAGGAGATTATACTATAAAATTGATTGTTTCAGATGATGAGGGCGTTAATAGCTCTCCAGTTACAAAAACCATAACAGTTGTATCAGCTACAGGAGATAACTCAAAATTTGGATTTGAAGATAGTGCTGAAGGTTTTACGGCTACCGGAGAAAAGGGAACAACCGTTGATTTATCAGTAAGTACAGATAAAGCTTTTAAAGGTAATGGAGCACTTAAGATTGATGTAAGTTCAGCAGATGGTGGAATGTTAGATGTTAAGTTAGACGGTTCAAGCATTGTGCCAGCTGGTTCAAAAGTAACTTACAGAGTATGGATACCATCTAATGCGCCTTTGTCTGAAATTCAGGGATATGTTATGCCTCACGATCCAGCATGGGATATAATTAAATGGAATGGAGCATGGGGTGGATACGAGTACATGAAAAAAGACGCTTGGAATGAGCTCACATTAACATTGCCGGAAGATATAGACATGTCATTAATGCAGCAAATAGGTGTTCAGTTTAAGACTAATGATGTAGCGGAATTTACCGTATATGTTGATTCAATTGATTGGTAAAAAAAGATTTATAATCTTGCATAATTAAAAGAGGAAGGGTTAATCCCTTCCTCTTTTTAATGTGATTCCAAAAAATTCTCCTCCTTGGCTTTTGTTGTTTTTAATTCTTGCCAAGAAGGAGAACTTTAATCTGATATTAATCTTTGCTATAAAGCCATTTATACACAAAGTACGAGTTTTTAATCTTTGTGATATATTCTTGAGTTTCAAAATATGTGATTGCAGTTGGAAAGTCTTCATTAGTTTTCCCAAGAGGACTATTATTCCAACGGGACACATTGCCGGGACCACCATTGTATGCTGCCATGGCTCTATCAATGTTTCCAGAAAACATTTTTAACATAGAACTTATATAGAAGGTTCCAAATTT
>CAYXPB010000025.1:0-28447 GCA_964466645.1 uncultured Acetivibrio sp.
GAATTGAATATTTTGGTGATGCAGGACTACCTAGTGCCGCAGCAGAGTTTTATGCAGGGGATAAAGAAGTGTCAATTCTTGCTACACATCCACTTCCGCCTGCGGGTAAAACTGGTGTTAAATTTAGGAATAATCAGTTTGCTTCAGTTGTTCAAAACAGGAAGAGCTTTAAATCAAGCATGATATTGCTTGGAGATTTGAATACCTCTTCATGGTCCTATGGTTTTCGAAAACTAGTCGAAGGTATGGATTTATACGACTCTAGAAGGGGTTATGGTATAGGCTTTTCATGGCCGACCACATTGCCTGTAATATCGGTTCCTATAGATCATTGTCTTGTGTCAAAGGAAATGAAGGTAATAAAGCGTGAAATAGGTCCAAATTTAGGTTCTGATCATCGACCGATTTATGTTGAGTTGAGTATACCAAAAACATCAGCTACAGCAAATAAAAATAACAATGACAAAAACATAGAAAGAGACGATGAATTAACGTCTTTGGAGGAAACTCATAAAGAGGATTTTCAAAAGAGTGTAATAAATACTGAGGGTTTAACAATACAAGATAGATTTAATGTGCCGGAAGGCTTTGAACGTGTTTCAGTTGCCGAGGGATCTTTTGCAAAGTATTTGAGAAACCTTCCGTTGAAGCCTCATGGCTCTGTTGTCCACTACTATGACGGACGAGAGAAGGGTAGAGATGTATATGATGCTGTAATTGATATGGATGTGGGGGAAAGAGATTTACAGCAATGTGCTGATGCAGTAATGAGGCTTAGAGCAGAGTACTTGTACAATAAAGGGCTTTATGATAAGATCCATTTCAACTTTACAAACGGCTTTAAGGCAGACTATTCTACCTGGAGGAATGGAAACAGAATTGCAGTTGAAGGTAATAATGCTTACTGGGTAAAGCGAGCAGGGTATTCAGAAGATTATACGGTTTTCAGGCAGTATATGGATATGGTTTTTGCATATGCAGGAACATTGTCCCTCTCTATGGAACTTGATAAGGTGAGTATTGAAGCTATGGAAATTGGAGATGTCTTTATGAAAGGTGCATTGCCAGGTCATTGTGTTATTATTGTGGATATGGCGGAAAATAAATCTACGGGAGAAAAGTTATTTATGATAGCACAAAGTTACATGCCCGCTCAAGATATTCAAGTTCTAAAAAATTACGGGGATAACATAATAAGTCCATGGTACGGCTCTGATTTTGGAGAAGAACTAAATACTCCGGAATGGACTTTTAATAAAGAACAGCTTATGAGATTTAAAGAATAGGCAAAAAAGTAGTGTTTCCAAACTAAATGTAGGTTTTGAATAGAGAAAGTGAGGGTTTATAATGCTAAAACGTTTTCACTATAATTCACCGGTAATTCTGACTTATACTATATTATCCTTTATAGTGCTAATTCTCAGCGGAGCTACAAATTTTTATTCTACCCGATTGCTCTTTTCAGTATATAGAGGAAGTCTTACCGACATTTTCTTTTATTTCAGATTGTTTGGGCATGTATTAGGACATGCGGATTGGAGTCACTTTTTGAGCAACTTCCTCATAATACTAATAATCGGACCAATGCTTGAGGAAAAGTATGGTTCGAAGAATTTGCTTATGATGATAGCAACTACAGCGTTTGTAACCGGTTTATTGAATATACTGCTTTTTAATTCTGCGTTGCTTGGTGCGAGTGGCATTGTGTTTATGTTTATTTTGTTGGGCTCCTTTGCTAATATAAAAAAGGGGAGCATTCCCATTACTCTAATATTGGTGGTTGTTGTTTACCTTGGAATGGAATTAGCCGATGCATTATTAAAGGAAGATAATGTTTCGCAGCTTACCCACATTGCGGGGGGGATTTTTGGCTGTATTTTCGGTTTTACCCGTCAGAGTGGCAAGAAGGCATAGCATCTTAGTGTCGCTGACAAAGTTTTTGTTTATTTCCCACACACTGTATTATGGTGTGTATTCAAATATATTCCTAACAAAAACTTGTTATTTCTATATTTATTATAGTGTGTTATAATTATATGTATGTATTACGTTCCTGTAAGTTGATTTCTAAAGGATTTTTATATTGTTTAAATATTAAAAAGCCTAGTTTTGCAGTTCTTTTCTATCGTCAATAGAGTTGATTTCTTATGTTTAATTGAATGCTTGCGAGATAATAACCAATTCGTAAATTAATTGGGGTGATTTGATGAAAAAGCGTAAGACAATAGGTCTTCTTTTAAATGATATTGATGGCACTTATCAAGCACACTTATGGTTAGCTTTTAAGCAAGCTGCTGAAGCGATGAACTGCAATTTGATGGTGTTTGCAGGAAGGACTTTAAATAATAAAGGATTTGGTGCTAAACAGCATCATATAATTTACAATTTTGTTGAAAAAGGATCACTTGATGGACTAATAGTAGCAAGTGCTTCACTTAGTAGCTTCATATCACCTAAAGAATTCGAGAAATTTTGCAAAAAGTACAAGGATATTCCTGTTGTTTCTTTAGGTATAGAGATTCCGAAGGCTGCAAGCATAGTTTGTAAGGGCAAAGAAGGTTTAAAAGATCTTATGAGGCATTTAATTGATGACCATGGCTATAAAAAGATTATGTTTGTGACGGGGCCTCATAATAATGCAGATGCCATAGAAAGATTTGAAGCATATAGGGAAGTTCTTTTAGAAAAGAAAAAAAGTTTTGATGAAAATATGGTATATTATGGAGATTTTGTAGCAGACACTGGATACAAAATAATGGAAGAAATTATTCTTTCAAATATCGAATATGATGCCATAGTTTTTGCAAATGATTCCATGGCATTAGGTGCAATGAAGTCCATAGATAACATGAAAAAAACAGGTATATATCCTAAAGACAAACAGGTTATAATATGTGGTTTTGACGATACTATTATTGCAAGAAATGCAAAGCTACCGTTAACAACAGTAAAGCAGCCTATGAGCGAAATGTGTACTAAAGCTGTTGAGTTATTGGTGAAAGAGGAATTTAAAGAAGAGTTAATTGTATTCCAATCGATTATGGTTAAGAGGGCATCTTGCGGATGTAGTTATAATGTAGTGGACGGAAACAATTCTAATAACAAATTGACAAAGCTTATTGCTGGCTATAACGTTCATGAAAACGTACAGACTTACGAGGTAGATGAGCTTTTTGATAAACTTACACTTGTTCTCAAACAGTGTTTTATAGATAGTTGTTTTATTTTTAAGTACCTTGACGGTCCGTATTTTTACGATGTGGACATGGCCTTCGATGATTCTTTTTCAGTGCCTCAAAAGTCTGAAATGATATATGCCTATTATAGGAGAGAACGTTTAGCTATAGATAAAAGTAACAAAATTATTAAGACTACCACTGTTCTTCTGGAGTGTTTTTTACAGGACAATAGAAGAGTAACCTATATTATAATGCCGTTGTTCTTTAGTAATGAGCATTTTGGGTACATTTATTTTGAAGCTACTGATAGTAATACAATGACTTATGAGCTTTTGAGAGGTGAGATAAGTAATACTCTCAAGGGGGCATTATTAATACTTGAGAGAAATAGTATTGAAGAAGCTCTGAGAGAAAATGAGAGATTAGCTTCGTTAGGCCAATTGATAGGTGGTATATCCCATAATCTTATGACGCCTATTATGTCCATTGCTGGTGTATCCGTTGCTCTAGAAGATTTAATAAATGAGTATAAAGAGTCTATAGGAGATTCTACTTTAACAAATGAGGATCATTATGAGATTAGTGCTGAAATAGCACAATGGATTAAGAAATTAAAAGAATATAACGCATATATGTCTAAGGTCATATCAAATGTTAACTCGCAGGCAGTTCAATTGAATTATCATTCTAATAACGGCTTTACAATAGATGAACTGGTCAATAGGATTGAATTTATGAAAAGTAGTGATATTACTATCAATAACTCTAGCATAGAGCTTTTTGTAGATGCGAACTTGGATATTTTTATTCCTGGAGATATTTCGAATATGGTTCAAGTATTTGAGAATCTCTTAAAGAATGCAATTGAGTCCTATGATGATAAAGAACTGCCTGGGTGCAAAATCAATATATATATACGTAAAGATAAAAACCTAGTGACTATTGCAGTTGAAGATTTTGGCTGTGGGATAAAAGATGATATAAAGTCTCGTTTATTTAAATGCATGGTAACTACAAAAGGGAAAAATGGAACAGGATTAAGTCTATTGTTTTCATATTCCACCATAAAGGGAAAATTTAGAGGTGAAATATGGTTTGAATCGGAAGTTAGTAAGGGTACTACATTTTACATTACAGTGCCTGTAAGTGAAACGCTATAGGGGTGATTATATGAAAAAGCGTAAGACATTAGGGCTTATTATTAATAGTATCGATGGTAGTTATCAAACACTTTTATGGTTGGCGTTCAAAAAAGCAGCTGACGAACTAGGCTGTAACTTACTGGTTTTTGAAGGGAGAACATTGAGAGAAGCTGGTTATGCAGAAAAGCAGCATCACATAGTATATAGTTTTATTGAAAAAGGAAAGCTAGATGGATTAATAATTACAACTTCTACAATTTTATCAAAATATTCTTATGAAGATTTGGTAAAATTCTGCATGAAATATAAGGGTGTTCCGCGGGTTTCTTTCGGTATAAAAATACCTGAAGCCATTAACTTGCTTATTAATGGGAAAGAAGGTATGAAAGACCTTATGAGACATTTGGTTAAGGAGCATGGCTACAAAAAAATTATATTTGTAAAAGGTCCTGAGAAATTTGAAAGTTCTACTGAACGTTTCGAGGCATATAAGGAGGTTCTTGAAGAAAATAATATCAGTTATGATGAGACGCTCGTATTTTCAGGTGACTTTGTAGCTAACACTGGTTATACAATAATGGAAGAGATTATTTTATTGGAAAAGGATTATGATGCAATAGTATTTGGAAACGACGATATGGCTTTAGGAGCGATTAAGTGTATTGAAAACATGAAGGAAGCAGGGAAATATCCTGTTGATAAAAAGTACATAATATGCGGTTTTGATGATTCTTTAAATGCAAGTCAGGTAACTCCTCGTCTGACAACGGTTAGACAACCTATTAAGGAAATGTGTTATAGGGCGGTAGAATTACTAGTTAAAGGAAAAAATAGGGAACAGACTATTGAATTTCCCTGTGTTATGGTAAAACGTGAATCGTGTGGGTGCAGTTACAATAAAAAAAATGACAATATAGAGAACAATAAGGAAGTAAAACTAGCGGCAAGGTTCAGAGCACATGAAAGTATTCAGACCTATAAGATAGATGAGCTTTTTGACAGACTTACAACTGTTTTAAAACATTGTTTTATAAAAAGCTGCTTTGTTTTTAAGTATGTTGAGGGTCCTATTTTTTATGATGCTGAAATGGCGTTTGATGAATCTTTTGAGGTGCCAAAAAGATCCGAACTGATTTATGCTTTTTGTGATGGTGAGCACAGGCCTATTGATGAGGAAAAGAGAATTATAATGACTACTAGTATTCTTCCCGAAAGTTTCAGTGATTACGATAAGAGGTTTACTTATCTTGTGTTACCTTTGTTTTTTAAGAATGAACATTTAGGTTACACGTGTTTTGAGGTGACTGACAATAATGATGTAATGATTTTTGAACTATTAAGAGGGCAGATAAGTAACACTTTAAAAGGTGCACTAATGGTAATGGAAAGGGAGAGAATCGAAGAGTGTTTGAGGGAAAATGAACGATTAGCTTCATTAGGTCAGCTCATAGGAGGCATATCACATAACCTTATGACACCTATCATGTCAATTTCAGGACTAGCTACTGCTTTACAGGATTTAAACGATGAGTATCGAGACTCTATAGGTGATGAATCGGTAACCATCGAGGACCACCTTGAAATAAGTTCAGAAATGGAAGGCTGGGTCGGAAAATTAAAAGAATACAACTCATATATGTCTAGTGTTATATCAACTGTAAAGTCCCAAGCTGTTCAATTGAATGCTCATACGAATAATGACTTTACGATAAATGAGCTGGTGAATAGAATTAAATTTTTAAGAAACAGTGATATAATCATCAGAAAATCAAATTTTAAAATGTCTATAGATGCAGATTTAAATATAACTATTCTTGGAGATATATCTAATATAATTCAGATACTTGACAATTTGATAAAAAATGCAATTCAATCCTATTTAGGTAAAAAGGATAATGAGTGCAGTGTTGAACTGGGTATTAGAAAAAGGGAAAATATGATAATAATAACGGTAAAGGATTTTGGAGTAGGAATGCCCGACGAAATCAAGTCCCGTGTATTTAAATATATAGTTACAACTAAAGGTAAGAATGGTAATGGCGTGAGTCTTATGTTATCGTATTCAACTATAAAAGGAAAATTTGGAGGAGAAATTTGGTTTGAATCAAAAAATAACGAGGGTACGGAGTTTTTTATTGCTTTGCCTATAGCTAAAGAGGTGTGATTGAAATTATTGCTTGGCTAATATTGACGTATAATATGTTTGATGATACTTTATAAAGAAAGTTATACTATTATGAGTATTAAAAATGAGGGGAAAATGAAACAAGAGCACAAAAGTATATTATATGAACAAGACTTATATGCACCAATAAAAGATTATCTTACAAGAGAAGGATACACAGTAAAAGGTGAGGTTAAGAACTGCGATGTTATGGCTGTAAGGTATGATGAGATGTTGGTTGTGGAAATGAAGAAAACGCTTAACCTTGATGTTATTCTTCAAGCTTCAACACGTCAAAGGCTGACAGACAAAGTGTATATCGCTGTTCCTAAAAAAGGCAAGTTGCTTTTTACAAAACGTTGGAAGGATATATGTTATCTCTTAAGAAGGCTTGAATTAGGTTTGTTTTTAGTTTCAATAAGAGGTGAAGCCTCCTTTGTTGAAGAGGCAATAGTTCCAAAGCCCTTTAGCCGGGAACTAAGTATAAAAAAGTCGAACAAGAAAAAAATAGATGTTCTTAACGAATTTTCAAATAGGCATGGAGATTACAATACCGGAGGATGTACCGGTAAAAAACTGGTGACTGTATATAGGGAGCAGGCAATACATATTGCAGCCCTGCTTGGGAAATATGGCGATTTAAGTCCTAAAAGGCTTAAGGAGTTAGGCGCCGACAAGGGAAAAACGTCGCAGATATTGCAGGACAACCATTACGGGTGGTTTGAGAGAGTATCGAGAGGTTTGTATACCTTGAGTGAAAAGGGAAAGGTTGGTTTAAGAGAATATCATGAACTTGTGGAGTTTTACTTAAAAGAGAATTAGTACTGCTGCTTAAAATGTACCTTACATTAGCAGCAGTATTTTTATTCGACTTTTTCCGATTTAAGATAAAGTGGGAAGTTGACGTTCAGGGTGCCCTGTAGTATTGTTTTTGTGCAATATGAAAGTATACTCCATAATTTATCAAAATATGGTTGGTGCTAGCATGTACAAAATCACAAAATTCATATATAATATATAGTTATATATGAATAAAAATAATTCCAATATAAAAGACAACTTAATAAAGTTAGCCATGTTTCTTTCTTTAGTATTATTATCGGCTTTTCTGCTTATGGCTGCAATCAATATGTTAAATTTACCAAATGCTGGTGTAGATGAAGGGGATACCGGTAATACAAGTTCTTCACAAGAGAACAATAAGCAGCCTGAGTCAAGCACGGACTTTGATTACGGAAGAAATGATGACTGGCAGGATCGGGTAGAAAAAAGGCGTGCTGAAAGAAAGGGTTCTGAGTCTTTTGGCGGTGAATTTTCTTATGGAGAGGGTCAGGGAGACGGAAGCTTCGGAAATGGAGAATATGCTATTCCTGAAAATATCCCCAATATTGATATTTCAGGAGAAAATACGGTGCCTGATATCCCGTTCGGAAGTGGAGAAGGCGGACAGACTATTGCGTTAGGTGCTGGAAAACAGCCTCATATGCCTGCTTTTGAAGTCCTTGGTTACCCTAATTACCCATTCTTGAAAGTAATGGTGATGGAGAATTATTATAAAAACCACTGGGTTGCAGTTGAAGAAGAGCCAGAAGTCAAGATCAATTTTGACGAGAAGCTGGAAGAGAAATACAGTATTAACTCAGTCAAAATTAAACCTATTGTACCCTCTAGCGGATATCTGCCTGTTTTATCTGGTGTGATTGATTTTAAGTATCGTACAAGCGTTAATTGGTACAAGATAGCTGAGACATACTATGCCGAGGAGACTGTAAGTGACTTTTACAGCATGGATTATGAGAGTGCTGTCAGTAACGATAGGCTTATGTTCGCAGACACGGACGATTCATATCCATATACTATTTCTGTACCAGAAGAAATAGATTTAATTATTGACAGCATAATCGAAAATTCTACAAGCGATTTTGATATTATTATGGGTGTAGAAAATTATCTTAGAGTGAATTATAATCTGCAAAACGGGAACATAAATAATTACGGTAAAAATGACGGAATTATGTCATTTCTGATGAAAAAGGGAGAAACAGGAAACACACTTGATTTTATGTCTGCCTATGCCTATCTATTAAGAGCCGCGGGTATACCCTGCCGATTGGCAGTAGGTTATAAAATCAACAGGGAAATTCCATATCAGGTGGTGTATAGAGATCAGACCTATATATATCCGGAGATAAAATTTAGAGAATATGGATGGGTACCTATGGATGTGTTCGGTTATAACCCTTCATTTACACCTGAGTTTGAAACTGTGACAAAACTTACATCGGTCAGTGATGAAGCTAGAAGAGGTACTAGTTTTACCGCAAAGGGGACAGTTACGGATGCTAATGGGCAGGGGCTAGACGATATGACAGTACTTATTTATGTTAAACCTTCAAAGACTGAGAATACTCTTTCTTATGTTAAAACCGATGTTAATAACGGACAATTTGATGTTACTTGCGATATAAAACACAGTACTGATGCGGGAAAGTATCAAGTTGTTGCAGATTTGCTGGAAAATGATTTGTATAGGACTTCTACAAGTGATCCAGAGATGAGAGTTACCACCGATACATATATAGAACTCAATGTAAAAAACAGTGTTGTAGGCAAAAGTTTTGAGGTACAAGGGCGACTATTAGACAGCTACTCTAAAGAAGGTATACTAAATCAAAGTATAGAGTTAAAATATTCGAGTCTAGATGTTATAGAGACCGTTCTATCCGGCGAAGAAGGAAAGTTTTCCAAAGTTGTAGAGCTAAAGAAGCTTAATGATTTATCACCAGAAAGAGATTTCTTTTTTGTTAAAGGTTATGATATAAACTACAAAATTGAGTTTTTAGGTACAGATATATTTTACTCTTCAAATACCGACAGTAGCATTTATGTTTGGAATATTCTTTGGCTTAGGATTGTGTTGTTTTTATTACTGATAGCAATTGCAATTCTTGTCCCTATAGTTATTAAGGTTGTCAAAAGTCGAAGAATTCAAAAAGAAGGGGATATGGTGCTTGCGTTAGATGGTGATTTACCAAACCCGGCAGCTTCGGTAGCTAATTATGTTCAGACGGTGACAAGAGATATAGGGATACAGATATTTATTGGGTTTCCACAGATAAAGAGCGGTTATTCTGACGTATGGGGAGTTAATGAAGAACTGATTATAAATTTTGAGGACGGTTCACAAAATCAGGATCAGATTAAAACTACCTTTGACCAAAAAGGTGTTTACAGGATAAAGGTGTCGGAAGGATCAGGTAAACTAGCAAAAAGAGATATTAGGATAGTAGATTATAGAGAAGAAGTAATAGCAAACGGTAAGCTGTTATTAAAAAGATTTTCAGAAAAAATTGATATTAATGATAAGATGACTTTAAGAGAAATATTGCTATTGATGAAATCCCAGCTTTCAACTATGAAGTATATGATTTTAGAGCAGATTTTTGTTATTATGGAAAAGGCAGTTTACAGTTTGAGTGATATAACAAGAGATGATTACGAGTTGTTTTATATGTGCATTCAGAAATATGAGGCAACAAAGTAGTGACAGAGAAGAACTAAGTTCTAAATTTTAGAACCTTTTAGAAGGAGGAAAGGATGTATCTAGATAGTACAGAGGGTTTAAATACATCGGCAAAGAAATTTACAACATATGCAATTATGCTTGCGGCATTTGGAGCATTTGTGTTTTTTATATTCTTTTTACCGGGTAGACTTTTATATAGCGTAAGGGAGTATTTTTACTTTTTGATATTTCCTGCCATATCCATACTTGTGGGTATTTCTGTTAAGTCTTTTGTAAGTGCCTATTTTGTAGGCAGGTGGTCTGGTCTTGTGGCAAGCTTTATTCTTTATTTAGCAAATGGCATTTCGGCAGTGCTTTTTTTTGCCTTTGCTTCAAAAGACATGAAATACTTGACTTCTATAGTTTGGGTGGCTTTATTGGCAGTTTCAATAATAGTTTGTAAAGCATCTAAATTTTTTTATACAGGAATATATGAAGGATGCACAATAAAGGCATTTTCTTATGTTATGATGGGATTATCTATAAAAAGCATGCTTGGAGGGTTTGGGAAAGATGGATATTCCGTGGATGAGTTTTGGAGGTCTTTTTCAAATCTTGTATTAATATCGTTTATTTTGCTGGCTATTTTACAGATGAGTACTCTTGTAGAGCTTTTTTATAACGAAAAGGCAAGAAGGATATCTATGTGGCTTAAAAGCAATCACTTTATGAAATATATACTAATATTCATTATGGTATTTGTGATATCGTTGATGAGGAGGGATAATTTGGGTTCGGGATTAGCAGGTTGGATTTTCTTATTTATGATCTTGTTGGTAGTTTTCATAATCTTTACAGCTATGATGTGGGGAAGCGTTAAATACTCTCGAGAGGAAAAGCTGGCAAAACACATGCAGGATTTGAGCTTTGACAAGAGCAAAGACCTTGAGAACATAACAAGATATATTAGTGATTACGTAAATTATGGGAAGAAGAGCAAACTGGTATCTTATCTCACGTTTTTAGGATATAAGACGGGCATACCGTTTAACGCAGTAAGTAATATAATTGCTCCTCTTGTTGAATATAGTGATCCGGAAATTCCTGGTATGTTGACAAGTGAGCAATATAAGGCAATTGAAGAAAGAAACAGGCAGAACAGATCAAAAGTAATTGAAAAAATCACATCAAATTTAAAGCTTTTTGGAAAAGGGGTATATGTATACAATGGATATGGTACAGGTTCAAAAATTATGCAAGACTATAATTGATGAGGTTGAAAAAGTATTTGTATCAGGTGACAGAGTGCTGCTCAATAAAGTTCTCTGCGGTTTTTTGTCGGGAGGACACATTCTATTTGAAGATAACCCAGGTTTAGGTAAGACGCTGCTTGTTAAGGTTCTTGCAAAAGTTACGGGTTGTGAATGGAAACGTATTCAATTTACACCGGATTTGATGCCTTCTGATATATCAGGGACAAAGATTTGGAAGAGTAATGCCTCTGTTTTTGAACTTGAAAAAGGGCCTATATTTACAAACTTTTTGCTAGCAGACGAGATAAACAGGGCAATGCCTAAGACACAGTCTGCGCTTTTAGAGGCAATGGAGGAAAGACAGGTTTCAATAGAAGGTACAACGTATTCTCTAAAACCGCCTTTTATTGTAATGGCTACCCAAAACCCTATTGAAATGGAGGGCACATATCCTTTGCCGGAAGCTCAGATGGACAGGTTTATAATGAAACTTTCTTTAGGGTATCTTGACAGTTTAGAGAAGGAATGTGAGGTGTTAAAGCGCCGTATTGAGTGGAAAAAGGACGATCCGACCAACGATATTCGCCCAGTAATAACTATGGATGAGCTTTTGATGCTTCAGCAGGAAGCAGAAAAGGTTTTTGTTGATGATAATATACTTATGTATATAACTGAAATTGTTAGGACTACAAGAACCAACCCCAATGTCAGACTTGGAGCAAGTCCGAGGGGCGCATTGGGACTTTTGAAGTTATCCCGTGCAAATGCCTTGATAGCGGGAAGAGATTATGTTGTTCCCGATGATGTTAAGTTACTAGCGGTAGAAGCATTGTCTCACCGTATAATTTTGCATGTGGAACATATTATGGAAGGCCGTCTTCCTACTGCAGTTATAAGGAGCATTATAAGTAAAATTGATGTTCCGAAAAGTTATACCAGGGAAAATTCAGGAGGTTTATTATAAATGCCCAGTTATGTGTCCAGATTAGGTACAACCTTTTTATTTCTGATACTTGCAGGATTTTTATTAGCCAATAATATACTTGTAGCCGTTTCGATAATACCTTTGTGTCTTATGGCTGTTGGCTATTTTGTCGAAGTGCCTAAAGGTATCAGTGTATCAAAAAGCATATCTAAAGGCAGGGCATGCGTTGGCGAACTTTTGAATATAAGTCTTGAGGTGTCGATTCAATCTGGGTTTGGCCCTGTAATTATCTGTGACACTTTATCTGGAAGCTTTGATCTTGTTGAAGGCAGTAATTTTCATATAGTGTGGAAAGGATTTGCTCCAAAGAATATAAGAGTAAACTATAAAATAAGGGGTAACGCATCGGGAACCTATTCCATGAATGTTACCAAATGGCGAACTAAGCATCCTGTATGCGACTATTCGGAAAATGGAGTATGCCAAAATGATATATCACTACAAATAGTCCCTAGACTTTTGGAACTTCATAAAATAAGAGGTCTGTCGGCGAAATGCAGGGTACCAATGCCGCAAGGTGCACTATCCACGTTGGGCATGACTACCCATGAATTTAAAGAGGTTAGAATGTATTACCCTGGTGATCCTTTTAAATCTATTAACTGGAAGGTGACTTCGAGAAACCTTTTTAGGGGCAAGATTCATCCTGTAGTAAACGAATTTGAAAGAGAAGGGAAAAAATCAGTATATATTTTTCTTGATACTTCACCGACCATGAATTACGGCACTAAGTCAAAAAATGTAATAGAGTATTCAATTGAAGCGGTGAATGGTTTTGCAGACCATTATTTAGGTCAAAACTGCATGGTGTCTCTTATTTCCTTTGGTAATAAGGAAATTGTTGTTCCTGCTGGCGCAGGAAAAAGGCATTATCACAGAATATTAAGAGAACTTATGAAAGTCAGAGATAATACCGATGCCAAAATAGTTACAAAAAAGAAAGTACCGGCACTAAATGAGATTATTTATTCAAATCGTGAACATTTCATTGGTGTTAGACCTTTATTTGTAGTAGTAACAAGGTTTTGTGGAAGTAATAGTGAAACCTTGAAAAAGGCAATTGAGGATATGTCTAAATATACTATGAGGAATGGGAATTTACCAAGTATAATGATGATTAATATTATAGGCTACGAGATGAAAATCAAAAAAGATACCGAAAGACAAGCTGCAAATGTAATTGAATCCTTTGTGAATATAATGTCTAGAGAGTTGAGAAATCGCTGTATATGGATCGATTGGAATCCAGCAAAGGAAAGTCTTACCGGCGCACTCTTAAAACAGGCGGTGACTGCAAGATGAAAGAATGGACTTTGACCGGAAGAATTGTGCTTACTGTTATGTCATATGTTTTATCTTTGGTAATGCTTATTAATACATCGGTTTTTGACTATGGGGACTTTAAGACCTCACTTATTACAGTGAATGTTATAGCTTTTATAATAATAGGAATAGCTTTTGCTGTTTCTAAAAATATGCTTACTCCTACCTTTTTTGTATGTATTGGGTTTTGTGTTCCGCCTCTTATGGCCTATTCAAAATTAGGAGAGAGACTATTTGACTCTAATGTGGAAAATCAATTTAATGTTTTTACTACAGCAGTGCTTTTCCTGACAGTGATTGCAATGCTTTTGATAGCAGGAAAGCTAAAGAAGCTGGAACAAGAGTATTTATCCCAGGTTTCAAACGGTGCTGATGAAGAAGCCGTAAAGCATATTACAATCAATAGCTTGAAAGTATACTTGACTTTTCTAGCTGGTATTTTTTTTATAACATTTGTAGTTGTAGCGGTTGGATTTGCTTTCTTAAACATAAGGGGCTCAACTTTTATTGCCATTATAACAGCTGTTTTGGGTATGTCTTTATTTTTAGGTTGTGTATACTATATTTCTAGAAAGTGGACAAAGTATTCAGATAAATAATATGTTTGTATTTTAAATAAGAAGATTTTACTATAAAATATGTATAGTTTACATTGCAATTTTTGAATTTAGGCCTTATAATAAAAAATAGATATAAATAATTGATAATTTCCTGTTAATTTTATTTTTTCTTAGGGTTTTTTCATTTTGTAGTTTCTTATTTTCCCTAAAATTTTCATTACTATAATCTTTTATTTGTGGTATGTTTTTAATTGAAAAAATTTTTGAGTTATTTCTCAAAATTTTATAAAATATGTAAGGAGCTAAATCTATGAAAAAATCTATTTCTACGGTACTAGCAATACTGCTGGTTTTTAATTTGTGTTGCTTTTTTTCTACTGTTTCGTACGCTGCAGAGGCTGATACTTACATACTTAAATGTACAATCCGTGATTTTGACCCTGTAAATAAAAAATATTCAGAAAGAAACCATCCTGATTTTGAAAATGAGAAATATTTTAACACAAGCACCACTGGTGCTGTCAATTTGAGACTTGGATCGGATAATACACCAGTTTATGCTGATTCGGGATATTCGGTCAAAATTATTACAAGCGACGATTCTTTTTATGATTGGTATCACGATACAGACAAAAACATTAATATACCCTATGATATGATTTTTAAAAAGTCGGGTTCTATGTATACTTTTGATTCTACCTCGACAGACGGTTTTTTCCCAATCAACAATAAAGGTTTTGGTAATTACCAAGATAATAAGAATTATCACTTTACTATGGAATTGCACACAAAGTTTGTGTTTGAATACGGTCAGGTATTTGACCTAGCCGGTGATGATGATGTTTGGTTGTTTGTAAATAAAGAATTAGTAGGAGATATGGGTGGAATACATGAGACACAGCACGCGACAGTTAATATGGATAGCTATATAAATTCTATGAATCTTAAACCCGGTGACGTTTGCACCTTGGATTTGTTTTTTGCCGAAAGACATGTTACAGAATCAAATTTAAAGATATCTACCAATATTGAATTGTCCAATGCCGGAGATGAAGATAATGAAAGACCTATTGCAGATGCCGGAGATAATAAAATTGTTAGAACAAATGGAAAGAGTGCTTCGGTAAGACTTGATGGAAGCGGTTCGAAGGATCCCGATGGGGATCGTCTGACATACAAATGGACCAACGAAGACGGTGACGTTATCGGAAGAGATGTTTCACCAACTGTTGATTTACCAGTAGGTTTAAATATATGTGAATTAACTGTTTCCGATGGAACACAAACAGATACCGATACTGTTGCGATTGAAGTTATATACACAGGGGATGGTCAAAATAAAACACCGATAGCAGATGCTGGCGATGACCAGAATAAGACAATTAGCGGGACAAAAGCAACAATAACTTTAGATGGAAGTTTATCCTCAGACCCTGATGGAGACAAACTGACATATAGTTGGGCTGATGAAGATGGTGAAAGAATTGCAACGGGAGAAAAGCCTCAAATAGACTTACCAGTCGGAAAGCACAGAATAAATCTGACAGTGTCTGACGGAGAAATGAGCGATACGGACACTGTGGTTATAAATATAAGTATAAATAGTAATAGTGCACCTTTGGCAAATGCTGGCGATAACCAAAATAAGACTACTACCGAGAGAAAAGCAACAGTAACATTAGACGGAAGCAAATCCTCAGATCCTGATGATGATAAGTTGACTTATAGATGGACAGATGCAGACGGTGAAAGAATAGCTACAGGAGAAAAGCCACAGATAGAGCTCCCTGTCGGAACACACAGAATCAAGTTGACAGTGTCTGACGGAGAATTGAGTGATACTGACACAGTAGTTATAAACATAGACAAAGCTGCGACTTCCACACCAAAACCTACGTCCGTGAACTCAAAACCGGTGGCGAATGCTGGGGCAAATAAAACAGTAGTGACTGACGAAAAAGTAGCAGAAGTGACTTTAGACGGTAGCAAATCCTATGATCCCGATGGTGATTCCTTAAGTTATAAATGGAAAGATGAATCGGGCATAACAATTGGGAATGGTGCTAAACCCGATGTATTACTTCCGGTTGGAGAAAATGTATTAAAATTAACGGTATCGGACGGAAAACTTTCGGATACTGATAAGGTGACAATAAAAGTTGAAAGAGAAGAGATACCTGGAGGTTCAAATAATAAAGATTTACTTGATTTAGGGATTACATTGACAGCAAATCAAACTAAAGTTGAAGAGGGTAATGAAATCTTATTTACAATTCAGTATGTAAATAAGACGAATGTTAAAGTACCTGATGTTGAGGTTGATTTTAAACTTAGCGATGGCATGAAGGTTGTGGAAACAGCTAAGGGCAAAGTGTCAGGAAGTATGATAACTTGGGATTTAGGTGACCTTTATGCTAAGGAAAAGGGACAGATAGAATTTAAAGTTAAAACCGATAGAGTCGCAGAGGCTGAAGTTAAAAAAGACTTTGTTGCAAGTATATCTAGTAATGAAGTGGAATTGTCCAATACCTATGATGACAAATCAAAACTAGACATTATGGTTTATACGGACAGGTATCAACAAAAACATACACGCTATATTTTGGGGTATCCTGACAATACCTTTAAAGGTGAGAGGAATATAACACGTGCAGAGACAGCGGTTATTTTTGCTAGGATACTGGATTTGAAGGATTTAAAAGCAAAAAGTACGAACCAATTTATAGATGTGGCTAAAGGATTTTGGGCGGAAGAGCATATATACTCAGTAGTTCAAGCAGGATTGTTCAAAGGTGTTGATAGCAGTCATTTCAATCCTGATGTGCCTATAACAAGAGCAGAATTTGTAACAGTAATTGCGAATTATCTGAAAATAGAAAGAACGAAAGAAGAAATACCTTTAGAGTATACATTCAATGATATTCAAAATCATTGGGCAGAAGGTAATATAGAGGAAATTGCTAGATATAACATAGTTAAAGGTTACTCGGACGGTTCGTTCAGACCACAGAAACAAATATTGAGACAAGAAGCTGTAACAATGATAAATCGTTTACTTTATAGAGGACCATTGACAAGTGTCACAAGCTCCTTCCCTGATATGACAAGTGACCATTGGGCCTTTGGAGAAGTTGAAGAAGCAGTAAGATCCCATGAATTTGTTACAAATGATAAAGGTGAAGAAGTTATGACTAAATTTATTGATGACCCGATCTGGTAAGAAGATGATTTTAAAGGGCACGCGTGTTTTTAATGCGCAGTGCCCTTTTTAAATTTATGTATCTTAAGGCTTTTTAATTATGCACACCAATTTATTATGTATGATAGTTTTGATAGAGTATATGATATAATATAGAAATTACTAATTGGGGTGAAAAGTTAATTATGAATGAGTCAAAAGCATCTAAAATTGTATCAGGTATTGTATTTATTTCGCTCGTCATATCAATTATATTTATTATAGTGAGAATAATAATGGTTTCTACCGGTGCACCAGTTAAAGGAGAACGTCCCAAAAGTGAATATGTGTTGATGCTATTGCAGTGTACTTTAGGTATTGTTATGATGTTGTTGCCTGGAATTATTTCGAAGAAGTTGAGTATAAGAATTCCGAGCGAAATGTACATAACCTTTGTTGCTTTTTTATATTGTGCCATATACCTTGGAGAAGTGCGGAGCTTTTATTATCAGTTCAGGTATTGGGATACTATACTACATACTGTTAGTGGTGTTATGCTTGGAGCATTGGGCTTTTCATTTGTTGTTCTGCTAAATAATACCGAGAAGGTACCTGTAAATTTAAGTCCTGTGTTTGTAGCGGTGTTTGCATTTTGCTTTTCTATTATGCTAGGTGTTATGTGGGAGTTTTATGAGTTTGCTTTTGATGGCTTGTTAGGACTTAATATGCAGAAATTTGCTTTGGGAGATGGTACACTGCTTGTAGGACGTGAGGCTTTGAAGGATACTGTCAAGGACTTGTTTGTAGATGCAGTAGGTGCTCTGGCGATTTCAATTATTGGTTACATTTCACTAAAGTACAAAAAGGGGTGGGTGGAAAGAATGTTAATTAAGTCAGTTTCTAAAAGGAATACAGATAAATAGAATTGTATCTTTGGCAGAGGTTGAAGCTATTGTTGTATTGTAATATTTTACTAAAGTGTTTATAATAAATGTAAGTTAGGTGATTCCAAAAAGATAACTGGCCAATAGGTGATTCATAAAAACTGATTTTATTGGGTCGGAACTATATATTGACTAGTGAATTTTTTTGAAACACCTTAAGCGATTTTATAATGACGCATTTCAAGGCTAATAATGGTTATAAAGTGGCTGGGTTTTTGTTGATTTAAAAGTACTGTGCAGATGTCTATGGATCAAGAGATGTGATAACGATATTCTTAGGGGAGAAGATGCATATGAGGAAAAGATTTGCAATGTTGATGGCAGTGACATTAGTGGTTAGTTTTTTTTATTTTACAGTAAATATTCAGGCAGCAGAAAGCGACAATTACAAACTAAAATCCACAATTCGTGATTTTGACCCGGTTAATGATGAATATCCTGAACTCAATCATCCTGATTTTGAAAACCCCGACTATTTTAGTACAAGCACAAAAGGTGCTGTCAAATCAGCTCTTGGGTCTGACCATACACCTGTTTATTCAAAGTCGGGATACACCACCAAAATAATTACCAATGAGAAATCCTTTTACGATTGGTACCATGATACACCAAAAAACATAAATATCAGCTATGATATGGTTTTCAAAAAGGCTGGGAAAAATTATATTTTCGACTCGGCATTGACTAATGGGTTTTTTCCAATTAATGATCAAGGGTTTGGAAACTATTATGAGGGAAAAAATTATCATTTCACTTTAGAACTTCATACGAAGTTTACTTACAAAGCCGGTCAAAGCTTTTTAATTTCCGGAGATGATGATGTGTGGCTATTTATTAATAATAAATTAGTAGGGGATTTAGGTGGCATACACGAAACTCAGTCTGTGAATATTCATCTCGATGATTATTCTGGACTTTTGGATTTGGTATCAGGAGAGACTTACAGCTTAGATTTGTTTTTTGCAGAGAGGCATATATTAGAGTCAAATCTAAAGATAACAACAAACATTGTATTGTCAAACAACCATGCCCCAAAAGCTCATGCAGGAGATGACCAAAATAAAGAGACTGACAAAAATCAAGCTAGCATAGTTCTTGATGGAACCAAGTCGAAAGATTCCGATGGAGATAAATTGACATATACATGGAAGAATGAAGCTGGAAAGACAATAGCAACAGGTGTAAATCCTAGAATAAACCTTGATATAGGAAAACACAAAATAACACTAACGGTTTCAGATGGTGAATTGACTAACACCGATACTGTTGTTATAAATGTGAAAAAGAAGCAGGCAATACAAACAAATAAGCCAACGGCTAAGAATACGCCCACTACGACAGCAACAACAAAATCAACACCAAAGGTAACGCCGACAACTAAATCAACACCAAAGGTAACACCAACAACTAAACCAACGTCAACATCAAGAGTAACACCGACAGCCAAACCAACATCAAAACCAAAGACAACAGCAACGACTAAGCCAACATCAACAGCTAAACCTACACCAACACCAAAAATAATGCCGACAACTAAATCAACGTTAACAACAACAACAATCAAACCGACACCAACATTTACACCAAATCCAAATAACAAAGAAGCAAAAGCTATAGACAAATCGGATGGAATATCAACAGGTAGTAAAAAAAATGATGCACCTAAAGCGAATGCAGGAGCTGATCAAATAGTTTTGACAGCTGATGAAGTTGCTGAAGTTAAGCTTGATGGAAGTAAATCATCCGACTGGGACGGGGATTCATTGACCTACAAATGGAAGGATGAATCAAATTTAACAATTGGGAGTGGCGCTACTCCAAGTGTAAAACTTCCTGTTGGAGATAATAAAATAACATTGACTGTATCCGATGGAAAATTATCATCTACTGATACGATAACAATAAAAGTACAAAAACAGGATGTGCCATCTAGTAGTGCTATGTTGATGGATGTTGCAGTTTCCTTGATTTCAGATGAGAAAAAAGTAGCTGAAGGCAAAGATATTACGTTAACTATCAGATATGTAAATAAGACTCAATTAGAAGCACAGGAAGTATATATTGAAATGGAGTTACTTGATGTACAGGTTGTTAATAATGCAGGAGGAGTTCGGAACGGAAATAAGATGCTGTGGGAAGTTGGCAAGCTTGATGCTGGAGAGAAAGGGGAAATTACCTTTACGGTAAAATCCAATTCGATTGAAAAGGCTGAAATAATAAAGGAGTTTGTTGCAAACATATTCAGCCGAAGGTCAAGATTGTCAAATACTTATGATGACTCTTCGAAGCTAGGAATAATGGTATATTCAAACAGATTTGTACATACGCATTTAAGATATATTTCGGGATACCCGGACAATACCTTTAAAGGGGAACGCAATATAACCCGGGCGGAGACAGCGGCAATATTTGCAATAATACTGAATTTAAAAGATGCTGACATAACTGTTGCAAAACAGTTTATGGATGTAAAAGAAGGTTTTTGGGCGGAAAGTTATATATATGCGGTAGTTCAGGCCGGTTTATTTAAAGGTGTGGATACTACCCATTTTAATCCCGATACCCCGATTAAAAGGGCGGAACTTGCCACTGTTATTGCAAATTATCTTGGAATATCGAGAACTAGTGAACAGAAGCCTTTTGAGTCGTCCTTTAATGATGTTACAAACCATTGGGCACACGGAAATATAGAGGAGGTAACAAGATATAAAATTGCAAAAGGATATGATGACGGGGCCTTTAGACCTCAAAAAAATATAGCAAGACAGGAAGCTGTTGTTATGATTAATCGACTATTATTTAGAGGACCGCTGACAAATGTAAGTAATTCATTTCCTGATATGACAAGTGTTCATTGGGCTTTTGGGGATATTGAAGAGGCTGTAAGAACACATAATTTGCTTATGGATGAAAAGGGAATAGAAGTAATGAAATAATGAGTAAACGTATTGACGAAACGATCAATATATGTAAAAGAAGTGTGTTCTAAGTTTAAGCTTCCAAACATAGGAACATTATTTTGCTATGCAAGAAATGTAAATCGAATTTTTTGAAATGTCGATTGGCCAGCTGTTTTTTTGGAATCACTTAAGAAAGTAAATTAAAAATATATAAAGGTGCAAAATTTATATTGCACCTTCCTTATAGAAGTTGATAAGATAAGCCGTGTTTTGTACAATAGCTGTAAAGCTTTCCGTGACCAAATTTTTGAAAGCGTAACTGTAAAGGCCATTCAGGATACTGTTTTGCCATTAAAATTTTATCCCCGGTTACAAAGGCTACAAACGATATATAGTGATCTTTTGCCATTGAATGGTCAGTTGTGATAAACCATTCATATTCTATTGTTTCTAATTTGAGGGCATGATTTTCTTCTGCTTTGATGGGGTCTAACTCTTTAAGCTTTCTGCCGCAGCAAGAAATAGAAACCGTACCTGTACTTGTAATTATGTTGTCACATTCGGGACACACATAAAATTTTATCTTTTTCATATTACCTCCAACGTAATCGTTTGGGTTTAACTCACCCATCAGTATTTTTTCGATATTCACACCAAGGAGGGAAGACAATTCTGGAAGTAGTGAAACATCAGGACAGCCAAGACCCCGTTCCCATTTACTTATGGTTTTATCGCTAATATTCATGTTGTCTGCGAGCTGCTTTTGTGTCAGACCTTTCTCTTTTCGTAGGTAGCATATTAGATTTCCTACTTTACTTAGATCCATAACTATCACCTCCATAATTTAAGTATATACAACTTTAAAAATATATCAATAAACGCTGCGTAGAGTTTAAAATCAGAATAAATAAATGTAACATAAAAGTCTAATGGTTAAACTATATATGCTATTTTATCAAAATTCAAAACAACTTACCATAAGGTTATTTATACAAAGAACCTATCTATCATTTATGATTCGCATAAAATCAAATGCTTAGACTTGAAGCTTCACTCTTTGGAATAATAGGGTGTAATTTATAGTGTGCACCCATTACCTAATAATAATTTGAAGTAATCAATTTTCAATAGTATAATTAACAGTATTGCTATTGTAGACGAAAGAAGGTATTTTAAGTTGTTATTCAAAAAACCAAATCCTATGCGGCGTGAAGCAATATCTATTACATGGCCTGCCTTCGTAGAACTAATTATGTCTACTTTGTTTGGTATGGTGGACATGATTATGGTAGGACAGCTCAGTTCGGCTTCGATAACCGCTGTAGGACTTACAAATCAACCTTTTATGCTTTTGCTGGCGATTTTTTCAGCAATTAATGTAGGTACAACCACTCTTGTGGCATGGAATATAGGTGCTGGAAACAAAGAGAAAGCCAATCTTATCACTAGACAAATTGTTGTAATAAATGCTGTCCTAGGGATAATCCTGAGTGCCATAGGCGTAATTCTATCCCATCAAATAGTTGTATTTATGGGGGCTCAGGCAGATACGATAAAAGATGCAACAATATATTTCCAGATTATTTCTTCCGGGCTGGTATTTCAAGCTATTACTATGGGAGTTACGGCAGCATTGAGAGGTGCTGGGGGAACAAAAATACCTATGTTTTACAATGTTGGAAGCAATTTGCTTAATGTTTTTGGAAATTATGCACTTATTTACGGAAGATTTGGAATGCCCAAAATGGGAGTTGCTGGTGCAGCGCTTTCGACAACAATATCTAGATTAGTTGCTTGTACTATTGGAGTAGGTGTAGTTTATTTATCAAGCCATTCGATTATTTCAATTGAACGTAAAGGCAGATTTAGACTTGATATTGGCATTATGAGGGAAGTGTTTTCCATAGGTTTGCCGTCAGCGCTAGAGCAGTTTGTTTTGCAAAGCGGATTAATGCTGTTTGCACGAACAGTTTCGAGCTTGGGTACAGTAGGATTTGCTGCACATCAGATAGGCCTGAATATTTGTGGTTTGACTTTTTCTCCGAGTATGGCTTTTGGGGTTGCTGCTACAACTTTGGTAGGCCAGAGTCTTGGTGCTAAGGATGCGGAAAAGGCAAAAAAATATGCGGATATGATACACCACATGGCCGTGTTTGTTGCTTGTATAATGGGTGGAGTGTTTATTCTGTTTTCATACCAGCTTGCGAGTTTATATACTAAGGATTCTGCAGTAGCAGCTAGTACTGCCATTATACTTAAGATAGTGGCCTTATCTCAGCCAGGACAATCAACACAGCTTTCTGTTGCAGGTGCATTGAGGGGAGCGGGAGATACAATGTATCCCTTATATGCTTCAATCTTTGGAATATGGATTTTTAGGGTGTTTGTTGCGTATGTATTTGTCAGTATATTTAACTGGGGCCTTATAGGTGCATGGGTAGCTTTAGTATTAGACCAATATACAAGGGCAGCTATTGTGTACTTTAGATATCGTTCTGGTAAATGGAAATATTCTAAAGCTCGTGAGGTTGAAGCTAAATTAGTATAATCTTAAAAAACTAAATTTTATCGGAGTGCTTTCAATATGAGATTCTTATATTTTAAGAAATTCTGTGTTGAAAGCATTTCTTTTGTTCTAGGCCTAATAAATTCTATATCCACTGTGGAGACAATAGAAGCAGGTCTATCGGATAGTACATATACTCTATCTGATAGAAAAATAGCTTCGTCAATGTCATGGGTAATGAAGAGTACACTTTTCTTGTGTTCGCTTAATACTGAAAGCAGCCATTCCTGCATGTTCATGCGAGTTATCGCATCTAAGGCGCCAAAGGGCTCGTCTAGAAGCATTATATCACTGTTCATCAAAAAGGTTCTAAGAAGCCCTGCTCGCTGCTTCATTCCGCCTGAGATTTCCGAGGGATAGAAATTTTCAAAGCCTTCAAGACCAAATTCTTTTATAAGTTCTGGTAACTTTAAGTTTTCGGTACTATTGAGCCGATCGTCTATTTCTAAAGGCAGGATAATGTTTTTATATACAGTTCGCCAAGGCATCAACAGATCCTTTTGAGGCATATAGCAAAATTGGGTTGAAGAATCAGATAGTTTTTTGTCGCAAACTTTAATGTCTCCGGAATAACTATCTTCTAAACCTGCTAAGATTCTTAGTATGGTACTTTTACCACAACCACTCGGACCTAATAAGGATACAAATTGATTTTCACACAAAATCAAATTTATATCTTTTAGTACTTCAAGGCTTTCCTTATTACGCATAAAGGTTTTATTCAAATGTTTTATCTCAATTTTAATAGCCATTAATCAGTTTTGATCTCCTTGCAAAAACTCGTTTGTAAATCCCTTTTCTATTTCAATAGTTGATTCTATAAATTTATTTTCATAAAGCCAGTTCATGTATCTTTCCCATACTTCTTTTTTCTGCATACCCCAATAGGGAGCATCATCCTGGTACTTTGAAGCAAGATATTTCTGGCTCTTTAGTACAAGCTCTCTATCTAATTCTGGTGCTTGTTGAAGGAGGCACTCTGCTGCTTCATCAGCATTTTCTATAGCAAATTTATAGCCTTTTTGAGTAGCTCTCATGAACTTATCAACAAGCTCGGGATTTTTGGCAATATTGTCTTCATTTGTTACTATTACCGGGGTGTAGTAGTCAAATATATCAGAAAGCTCCCTGAGAGAAATATAGTTAATTTCTGCACCTTTATTAGTAGCATTTATATAGTCCCAGCCTTCAAAAATCCAGGCAAAATCAATTTGATTTGTTTCACTAGCTGTTAGAAAGTCTAGGGTACCGGTTGTGAGAATTTCGACTTTCTCAGGATCTCCCCCAGCTTCTTTTACAACTTGCTTTACCATTGCAGCTTCAACTTCAGAACCCCATCCACCATACTTTCTTCCTTCAAAGTCCTTTGCGGAGGTTATCCCCTTTGCCTTTAATGAGCCAAAGCCGGAAGTGTTGTGTTGAATTACCGCAGCAATAGAAACTAAAGGTATACCTGACGAGCGGGCAAAGGTAACACCCTCTTGATAACTTATACCAAACTGAGCAGCATTTGCGGCTACAAGCTGATCGGCAGAGGACTCACCCGGCTGAATTATAGATACATCAAGACCCTCTTCTTCAAAAAAACCTTTTACTTTAGCAACATAGATACCAGTGTGATTTGTGTTTGGAGTCCAATCCAGGACAAAGGTAATTTTTTGCAGATCAGGTACTCCTTTGCTAGATGGGAAAGTTTGCTTCGGTTTTTCAACGAATTTTTGAATACAGCCTGAAGCAGTCAGGGAAAAAACAATACACATACATATTAATACAAATATATTCTTCTTCACTTTATTCATCCTTTCAAATTCCATTTAATTGTTTTCTTTTCCATTATGCTTATAAATATAAATAACAAAACGCTAAAAAGTGAAATAATTACAATATCTGCGAACATTGCAGCGGTCTTGAAAGATTTCATTGACCGCGTTAGAAAAATGCCTAGTCCACTTTGAGCACCGGTCCACTCGGACATAACCGCACCCATTACAGCGTATGTTGCTGCTAGTTTGAGTCCTGAAAAGAAGTGAACCAATGCGGAGGGTAGTTTTACTTTCATAAAAATCTGTATTTTATTGGCATTCATACATCTGAGTAATTCTTCAAGATCTTTATCGTATGAGTTCAGCCCTTCCGTTAAGTTGAGTGCAACCGGGAAAAAGACTACTAAAACACAGATTATTAGTTTTGATACAATTCCTATTCCGAACCAAATTGTAATCAATGGGGCTACTACAATAATAGGTATAGTTTGAGATAGAATCATAAAGGGATAAAAAATATTACGTATAATTCTAAAACTGCTCATTATAAGAGAGAGTAGTACAGCTAACAATACACCTACTATAAAGCCTAAAAGGGTTTCGGATATTGTTGTCAAGGAGTGAGAAAACAAAAGGTCACCGGACTTATAAAACTCTTTCAAAATAATTGAGGGAGCTGGAAGTACGTATTCTTTTATATCCTTTGCTTTGACAACAAATTCCCATATGATCACAAAAAGAATGAATGCAATAGATGGATAAATAGGATTACCTGTATTTCGAAATCTTTTCATCCATAGTCACGCCTTTCTTCTTATAATCAATTTTGACTACAGATACAACTCTGTTTGCACCCTCTTCAACACATATGCTTTGTGCCTTCTTAACAATTTCCAAAAGAGTATCTAAGTTACCTTCCATGGTAGTTTCCATTGGACCCACTTCGTACTTTACACCGCTTCTATCTATCATTTCAATAACTTTATCTACAACAGGATAAATTCGCTCTTCTGGTACATTTGGAATAACCTGCAATGACACATTGACAGTAGTCACAAGTAAAGCCTCCTTTCACATTCACGCACTAAAATAAACCTATCAAAGATGCTAAATAAAAAGCCGCCCAACATAGGCGGTAAAATGCGATTTACTCTTTCCCTACGCTGGCATTATCCAGATCAGGTTATGGGTTGTGGAGAATAATCCACTCTCAGCCGATTGTACCAGCACCCCTATTATTTATATAGCTATCTTTAGTCGAGTTAATAATAGCACAACATAATAAGAAATACAAGAATTTGTTAAGGCTTATAGAATGAAAGGCGAAAATTTAAAATAAAATATATAGGGAATTTACATTTAGTTTTTTTTACATAACAATACACGAAATATACGATGTATTTATGAATTTTTTTTCGTTTGTTAATATGCATATAGTTGTAAAATTGAAGATAATTGTGTAATATAGAATAGAATAATGCAGTATAACCAGCATTATCCACAAAAATTACTATCAAAAAGCGGGGGGTATGAAGAAAATGCAAAGAATTAAACGTAGTAGAATTTTGGCAATTATGGCGTGTTTATGTTTACTTGTTTCGTCAATTTGCCAAAATGTGGTTTTTGTACTCGCAGATGTAAAACCGACGAAAGCAACAGTGAATTTTTCAGAAAGCCCTTATCAAGGAAGATCTAGCACCGTGGAGATAAAAGATATTTTTGCTATCTCAGATATGTCCGTAAACACTGGAAAAGTAGTTCACGAGATAACTGGAGATAAGGTTAAAATATCAGTATCAGAGGGAGTACCTTCAAGAATTGGACCCCATACAAAAACTGTAACAATTAAGGAAGAAAATACATATGATGATTTTCCCGAAATGATTCCATATAATTTAGATGGATATATTGGTGACTTAGCTAAAACAGATTCGGGATATGACTCCGAAAAAGAATTGTATTGGGCAACTTATAACGGAAATGTGACAAAAGCCGAGTGCAAATTCTACAGTTATACAGTAACTTATATGTATACATTAAATGTTGCACCTCAATTGACATTGACCTCACCTGTTGATGGAAAAGTGATCAGGGATAAAATTGTTATAGAGGGATTTGCGAAAGATGGTAATGTTGGAGACGAAATTAATATATATTATGCTTTTGACAATTATACTGATAGTACTAAAGGAACAGCTTATAAAAGCAATTTAACAGCAGATGGAACAGAGCAGAACATAGATGGTACGATTGATATTGCGCCTTTAGCACTTGCAGATGGTATTCATACTTTTTATATGTGGGCTGTTGATAAAAGAGGAGAAAAATCTATTCCTTTTGAAACAATAATTACAGTTGACACAGTGCCACCTCAAACACCAATTCTCACACAGGACCCAACAGCACCAACAAATACGGAAGTAAAGGTAACAGTGACCTATCCTGCCGATGCAGCAGTAAAAGAGGTTAAAGTAGATGGTGGAGACTGGGTACCTTTTGATAGTGTAGCAAAAGACGGAAAAATAGTAATGAATGACAACGGAATAGTAGAAGCAAGAGGCACAGATTTAGCGGGTAATGTATCGGAAGTTGGAAAGCTGGATGTGACAAATATAGATAAAATAGCACCTGAAAAGCCTGTAATAAATCAGGAGCCAGACAATAGTATTCCAACAAAGGATGATGTAAAGATCACAATTACATATCCAACAGATGCAGTTGAAAAGCTCTATAAAGTAGGAGAAGATGGAGAATGGAAGAAGTATGATAAGGAATTTGCAGTGGCAGAAAATGACAAGGTATATGCAATATGTAAAGACGAAGCAGGGAATGTAAGTGAAGAGGCAGCTATTGAAGTTACAAATATAGATAAAATAGCACCAGTTAAACCAAATTTAGTAGCGGACATCACAACACCAACAAATAAGGCCGTAAAGGTAACAGTGACCTATCCTGCCGATGCAGCAGTAAAAGAGGTTAAAGTAG
>CAYXPB010000026.1:0-24532 GCA_964466645.1 uncultured Acetivibrio sp.
TGCCAGATCCACCTTCAAAGTCGGGAGCACCAGCAATTTTATTAAAAGCATTAACAATATCTGTTGGATTGTCTTTTGAATCAACCAATTTTTCGGCTTGAGCTAGAGATAATCGTTTCTGATTATTAGGCAAATCACCAATTATCGTTAGTGCAGCACGTTTATAATATCCTATACTACCATGTGTGGTATCATTTTTAAGCTTGTTCAATTCATCTATTTGTGTTTGATTTTTTGCTTTTTTAATACAGATATCATAGAAGTCAGATGGAACCGATTCTTCACTGATAGTATTATCTAAATACCTTCTAATCTGCAAATGAGTGGAAGCACCATCTTCCTCCATACTACCAAACCATATCCTAATATCGCTATATGTATAGAATAGGGCATAGTTGGGTTGTTCTGGTTCTATTGGTGTAAGTTTTCTAGTTTCACCTTCTCCTAAAATGTTTTTTATTTCTGTAAACGTCATTCCTAATTTTGCGCCATTGATGCTTACTTTCTCATCACATTCAATCAATGAGATATTAGAGTCTCCAAATATAATGGTCATTCCATAGTTTTCATATCTGTAACCTACTTCTGAATGCTCCGCACCTGCATTAACTATTGTGTAATTCTCACCCAATCTTTTAAACATCTGTTTTTTGTTTAGAGTCATAATCTCTTTAATACCAGTAATGTCAGGTATAAAGTGGTCACTCTCTTTCGTAGATAATTGTGTTGGAGTCTCTGAAGGCACTACTATATCCTCTTTTGAGTTCTTTTGAATTCCATAATCATTATCCATATGTTTTATAGCAGCAACAATATTGTCTTTAATTTCAATGATAGAACTGCTGTATCGGAATACTAAAAACGTTAAAAATGCAGCAACAGTTAATGAAAGTGCTGTCTTCCAAACAGGCTTATATCTATAGAAAACAATAGCAGCTCTAGTTACCTTTGTATCTCTTTTGTATTTATTCTCATCTATATTAAGCATAACCTTGTCTGCTAAAGTTTGTTCCACTTCTACCTCTTGCCTGAAAAACTTTTCTGAATATTCAAAAACTTTGAATTTTTTAGCACATCTTTCACATGACTTTAGGTGATTATTTAATTCTTCTTTTTCAGAGTCATCTAGTTGCCTATCAAGAAAAGAAATTATTCTATCGTTATCGTATTTGCACTTCATCTATATCACTCCCTCCTCAATTAAATTCTCAATTCTTTCATATAGTAATTTTTTTGCCCTTTGTACCTTCATTTTAGCAGCATCTGAAGATACCTCCATAATACTACCTATTTCTTTATACTCAAAATCATGAAAATACCTTAAGCACACTGCAGTTTTTTGCTCAAAACTCAAACTGTTTATCAGCTTAAGAATTTGCTTTTTTTTGTCTTTAGCTTCAAAAGCAATTTCCGGAAAATCCTTCGAATCACATTGCACATCCGGTATTTCATCATAACAACAGGTAGAATACTTTTTCTTTTTATAATAATTTTTTGAAACATTTATAGCTATTTTACATAGCCATGTTGAAAAAGCCCATCTGCTATCGTATTTATAAAGGTTATTATAAGTTCTTATAAATGTTTCCTGAAATATGTCCTCAGTGTCTTCTTTTGAAAATGTAATTTTAATTAAAAATCCATATAAATATTTTTGATATTTGTGAACTAATTTTGAAAAGGCTTCAGTATCACCTTCTAATGTTTTGTCCACAAGTATTACATCAACGTTTTGCACAATAATCCTTCACCTTCTTTAAAAAATTATAGAATTTCGCTAATGATGTATCATAAATAAAATATACTAAATTATATATCTTGCAAATTATACAATATCATATCTAGAAAAGTAACGATAAATTTTAGAACAATATTTTTCCCAATTAGTTGATTATATAAAAATTTGATTTCAACAGGCATAGGCACATAACTTCTTCAAAAGAATTATATTAGCGTTTTATTAATACTCTACACAATAAGATATGTTGTGGGAAACCAGAAACAGAAGCGACTGCATATTTCAATAGTATACAGTCGCTGAATTAGAAAACATAACTCATTACTTTTGTTATTCGCAGAAACAACCTAAATCAATCTTATAATTCTTTCATCCGTAATTAAACTCAATGGTTGAGCTCTAAGCTTTCCCGTATCCGGATTATGATAGAATCTCACTAGCATACAGTTGTCTATTAGTACTTTCTCATCAACAAGTTCCAACATATGAGTACTTTTCTGTTCAAAACCATTTTCAAGCACCAACCTCTGCCCTTTTTCATCTTCTGCTGCAAATAATCCTTCTACCTGTCCTATTCTTGAAAAACTCAGCAAGGCTAAAGGATTTCTATCCGAAAGAGGGTTCTTTATCTGATTTTTTATAGTCTTTATAACTTCAGGATATGATCTTTTAGCATGAGTTTTTATAAGCTTATAATCGACTACTGCAATATCTCTGATCTCCATGCTTTCCCATCTGATCCTAGGATTTAGCTCCCCTGGGTATACAAAAAGCTCCTTCACCTGTGCAACAGAATAAAAAGAATCATCTTCACGGATATACTTTGCTGCCTTAAAAGGCCTATAATTGAAAGTTTGCTGTATTTCACCGGTTTTCATATTAATCCATATTCCATAATCTACATATTCCATTCTTGCTTCACTAGTAAAGCTGTTAAAAGCAAGCTGAACCAACTCAACGTCCTGCTGAATGGAACCCATTTCTCTAAGCTCTGATAGCTGCCATGCCTGCCCTAAAAGTTCGGGTATTAAGTCATTCTTTTCTTCAGCAGCTTCAAGGTTTTCCAATCTTTTAGTTAAGTAATCCTTACCCTTTTTACACAGAGAATTCATGGTAATCAACATATCTATCGCCTCTGAATAGATATGTTCACGGTCATCACTGTTTTCAAAAAGCATCAGGAATTCCCTCAGCATAATTTGAGGTCCTGTCAAATAATAGTTACCAAGTTGTTTTACTTGGTCCTTCATGACTTTAATGGTTTTTGCATTTATTGTACCAAGCCCTGCCTGCACAAAATTTCCTATGATTTTTTCAAGAATTTCAAGTCCCTCAATCTGGGCAACTATTTTCTTTTTCAATGCAGTTTTATTAACCTTCTTAGGTCCTTTAACTGCTTCAACCTTCTTCTTTTCTTCTTTCTTTTCAATTTTCTCACGCTTTTGTATTATCTCAGCTGGAATCTCTGCAATTTCAAACTTCTTACCGTTTGTATAAGCAAATAAAAGACCTAGGGAATGTTTGCATGGGAACTGCCTGCTTGGACAACTGCAGCGAAATACTGGGCTATCCTGATTAATAAAGTCAGCCGATGTAATATAATTACTCGCCCCACTTCCCTTACATTCACCAAACAAAACTGTCTTATCTTCTGAAATATTGAGCTTTACAAAGCTATTTTTCTTTACTAAACCCAAACCATTTGTAATTGCATTCTGGTTTGGAGCTATTGAATTAATAAATTCTTCGGTAATATTGATCACGAATCCCCCCTATCCTAGTGGTCAAACTTCAGCTATACTTGCCTTAGGCCATTTCAAAAAACAACCTATACAACATTTATGTCAGAAAGCCCCTCATGAAAGCTTAAAAGCTTCCAAACAGAGTAATATTATTTTGCAGTACAAAAATGCAAATCATTTTTTGAAACACCAATTGACCAGTTATTTTTTTGGAATCACCTAAATTAAAATTCTCTAATTCTTTTCAATCACCACAATACACGTGCTATCAGGAAGCCTTATAGGATTTCTCTTTTCATCAAAAAACTCAATCTTCTGAGATAATGCAATGGTATAGCCCTCCTGCAGGTAATGCTTGAATTCTACAATCTTTGCCCTTGTACCGAGCACAGTCATAATAAACTCTCTAAAGCCACTTGGAGTGAAGTAGCCGAACTGTTCATTCACCTCATGTACATACGACTTTTCGCCCCATGTATAAGTATAGAGGAACTCCATAGCATCATTAACAGGCATTAGCACCTCATTTTGCCCAACTATGGTATATCCAATCTCTCTTCCTTTGAAATCACTCGCATATCTAGCAAGGAATTCCATTCCCTCTTCCGATAAAAACTTTATAATCCTCTTTTGCTCAGCAGGCTCCGTCATTATACCGTCACGTATTATAATTCTTCCGCCGTAGGGTAAAACTTCAAAGGCACTCTTAAAGGCCGCAGCTAAAGTATCATGGTTAAACTTTCTTCCTTTGTATTCAATATATGAGAACAATTCGTGCAATATAGAACAAAAAATTATAGTGTCAACTGCTCCCTTTTCAATACATTGACTTAAGTTTAGCGCATCTCCGTACAACACATCCCAGCTTCTGTTTTCAAGCTGTTTTTTCTTTCTAAGACTGTCTAACACATTCTGTGCAATGTCTACACCTAGGACTTTCTTATGCGGATATTTTTCCGCAATAAGATCCATCAATGCGCCTCCACCAGGTCCAATATCAATAATACTGTTGCCCGTAATATAATCTAAAATAACTTTCTTGTAGTCTATTGTCTGATTCATCGTTTGAAGGTAGGACTCCTCCTCATAAAAACGGTCATACTTATCCTTTCTGAGCTCAAACAGGTCAAACAATAGAATTATGGCACTTTCATAAAGAATATCGGATTTTTCCGCTTCAATGCAGAAATTTATCAGTTTAGCTCCTGCGTCTGAAAATTTAAAACTAAAAAACATGGTATCTTCAACATCTTGATGATAGGATATTTCATGTGCCACATGGAGATTTTCCTTAAACCTGCCTTCTAAAATATCCTCCATTGTGATCTCCGATAGATATTTTTCAATAATCCTCTTTTTATAAATATTAACCCGTTTTTTCCCTTCATGCTGATAATAAAGGCCTTTCATAAATCTCTCAAAACTTATATGTTTAATCTTTTCATAGTCCACTTCATATTCGATAATCAAAAACACCTTTACAAACTCCTCAAAGGAGAAGTCATACATTGCTGCCTCAACATACCATAAATCAGCCTTATCTAATAATCTCGCCATTCTAAGTATTAGTCGTGAATCAGAAAGTATCCTTTCAAACTCCGCTTCAAAATTTTCTCCATGCTTAGAGGACACCTGCCTTAATCGCCTAATTTTATCTTTGAATTCATACTGTTTATCAAAACACCCAGCAACGACAATATCAATTATCCCTTCAACCTGCTGCTTTATATTCTGCCATATACTCTCATCCACAGCAGCTATAATGCAGAAATTAAGTGCCCTCAATATTTCCTTTAAGTCCATAGCCGTAAGTTTGTTATCTGCAACTAACCGATAAAGAGGTTTATTGTCACCTAAGGGAATCTCACCCCGTATGTACTGTCCAATCAAGCCATGAGTCATTATAAGGTCGTGCACAATTTGCTTAACTTCAATATCAGCTTCCATAGAGTTTTCATAATAAATCTGTGCAGAACCTATGTTATGGGCAAAAAGATTGTATCCCTTCTTTATCCATTGATCTCTTTGGTGTTTAAGTCCTGATTTAGCCACCTCACTCCACTTCAGTGTTTCTTCAAGTATATGGTTGTGGTACTCCTTAAGGTTAAGACTTGAAAGATGTTTTAGAGTTTTCTCAACATAATTCAAAACGTAGTTATTTCTTGTCTCTTCAAGAGAATAAATCCTCTCAAGGTTGATATTCCTTTCTGTTGTTAGAGCCAAATACATTAGCCATTTTTCACTCTTTAATATATGCCTATCACCATTGTTTAGCAATTCAATGGCTTTAAGAGGTGATACCTCCGCTCCAAAACTCTGTGAAGCTTGTATCTCTTTTGATGCTGCACCCTCCTCTGGGCTGTCCGTGCTTTGTTCTCTTGCTCTAGTGACTTGTGATGCATGTGTTTCTAAACTATTCAAATCTGCTGTACACGATTGGGAATCAATTAGTATCTCAATTTCCTTTTTATCCGATGAAATCTCCTCACTATTTTCGTCAATCATAAGCAATTCCGGTTTAGAGCCTTCATAATCTTCACCATAATAGCATTCTATAACTTTGATTTTCCCTATAATATGTTTATTAAACTCATTAAGCTCCTCAGCCGGAACCCACAACTCCTTGTGTGCAAAGGCTCCTACAGTTTTTGCTTCAAATTTTGAAGCATATTCATCCTCCACATCAAACTCTGTGACAAAGCCAGCATAGCTAGGAGCACTTTTTGTATTCCACTCCCTTGCTATTTGACAAGCATACTTTCTATTTAGAACAGGATAGAATATCGGCTGTTCTGGAAGCCTTGGCGGAAATTCTGTCATCCCCGACTGTTTAATTAATTCAAGCTCACGTATTCCAACAGGTCTGTATAATTTCATTGATATAGCACCTCTATAATTTATACTAAAAACTCAACTTCAACAAAAAGAGAAACTTACTTAAGGTGTTTCAAAAAAATTCATTAGTCAATATATAGTTCCAACCCATTGACCAGTTATTTTTTGGAATCATTTAACTTCCATTTTCTTAATAAAATCATTTTACATTTATTCTATTTCTTTTACATTAAGTAATCAAGCAAAATAAATCTAGCATATATAGATTTACTTCATAAAAAAAAGTATTACTATCTACTTTAAAGTAGTTTTGCAATACTTCTTTCTTAAAAATTGCAGACTAAAAGGTTAACTTCCCCATTGATTAAGCCTTACAGACTTTAACCTTAGCCACTCTCTTTTCATCAATTTTATCAACCTTAAAAATAAGGCCGTTAAATTCAACACTTGGACTATCTCCATCATCGGGAATCCTTCCTAACTGTCCTATTACAAAACCACTCAAAGTATCATAATCCTCCGTTGGAAGCTCCACTTCAAAATAATCCCTAACAGCATCTAAACTGGTGGTGCCATTTATAACAAACGTATTTTCATCCAATTTATCGAAATCTTTTTCAATCTCATCATCTTCATCAAATATATTTCCAACTATTTCTTCAATCAAGTCTTCTAAAGTAACAATTCCCGCTGTTCCTCCGTACTCATCAATAATAACTGCCATGTGAGTACTCTTTTTCTGAAGTTCCCTAAAAAGCTCGTCCGTTCTTTTTGATGCAGGAACATAGTAGGGTTTTCTTATAAGATTTCTCAAATGAAATTTATCACTGCCATTACCTTCAGCTATATACTTAATCAGGTACTTTAAATGCATTATACCAATTATGTTATCAATGGTATCCTCATAAACAGGCACCCTCGAATATTTTTCAGTATTTATAAATTCTGTAACCTCTTCAAGATTTGCACTAACTGGCAGGGCTGCAATTTCGGTTCTATGAGTCATTATCTCCGAAACAATTTTATTATTAAATTCAAAGATATTATTAATCATTTGTTTTTCCGCTTCGTCAATGGTTCCTCTTTCTTCCCCTACATCCACCATCATTCTAATTTCTTCTTCGGTAACATTATCTTCGTCTTTTGTTGGGTCAACGCCAAATAATCTAACTATAGTATTTGTCGAGAAGGTAAGAAATTTAACAAAGGGCGATGTTACAACCGACAAAAAGCTTAACGGCGATGCAACTAGCATAGCAATAGGTTCAGCTTTTTTCATTGCCAACCTTTTAGGTGCCAATTCACCGAAAACAAGTGAAAAATACGATAATACTATTGTAATCAATACCATAGAAATACTTTCAAGTATTTTATCTGGAATAGAAACCCCTGTAAGTTTTATTGCTTCAACCAGTCTTCCTGAAAAATTACCTGCCGCAAACGCACTGGCGAAAAAACCCGCAAGAGTTATTCCTATTTGAATTGTAGCAAGAAACTTGCTAGGCTCATCAACTAGCTTTTTAAGTAAAACAGCCTTTTTATTACCTTCCTCAGCCATCAATCTAAGCTTAGTATCATTCATTGAAATTAACGCAATCTCAGAAGCTGCAAAAAACGCATTAAGCACTATGAGAAAAACTAAAACTAATATCTCGGTAAACAAAATTTTTCATCCTCCATGTAATAAGTTTAACATACAAAAAAAGGCACAATCCACCTACATTCCAGGATTCAAGGCCTTCTGTAAAAATAAGTTTTTAACCGATTTTTTACTTTTAATGATCTACATAGTGCCCTACTACTTCGTATATCTTCCGGAATATCGTCCATTCCACTATCACCCCCCACAACAACTTAATTTTATTATAACATAATATATTATATATCATTCATCCTTGTCAAGAACGCCCTATAAACTATAATGTCCTTTATCCGAACTTTAATCGGTTTATCTTAAATTTCCTTAATATTTCCATATTTCAAGTCGATTTATTTTGCAAATAAAACGCTGTCCATAAATCGTCTTACTTTATCAGGTTCTTTGCAATCAGCTCTCTCTTCAACCCCCGTCAGCACATCAACAGCAAAAGGTTTCACCTTCTGAATTATATTCTGTATGTTATCAGCAGTAAGCCCTCCCGCCAATATGACAGGCAACGTACTCTCCTGCTTCAACTTTTTAAACACTGACAAATCAACTTTTACTCCTGTTCCACCAGGCATACTCTCTGTATATGAATCAGCCAGGATAGCCGATATACCGGTTTTCGCAAGCTCCCTCACTGCCATAACAGGGTTGGTAATCTCAAAATCACAATTGCCCTCATCATCCATACGCAAAGCCTTAATCACCTTAACACCGTGTGGTTTTAACTTTTGGGATATTTCATTTACTTCATCAAGTGTTTCCTTGTAATGAAGCTGTACAACATTAGGTTTAGTATTGCGCACAATTTCTAGAACTTTTTCAACATTGCCACCTGTAACTACACATGTGCTAACAAATGGAGGCACGCACTCAATAAGCTCTTCGGCTTTATATGTCGAAAGATTCCACGGTACTTGTACAGGATATTCAACAACAAAGCCTAGCATATGTACCCCAGCCTGTATACAAAATTCTACATCCTTTGAGTTCATTAGTCCGCACATCTTTACTCGTGTCATAACTCATTCCCCCAACGGCTCACTAAAGTTTTTATATGTTTGTACCGGATCCTTCGACTTAAGGATTGCAGTTCCCACCAATACCGCATTAGCACCTGCAGCTATAGCACGAGACACATCAGCTTTAGTGGATATTGAACTTTCACTAACCAACAAAGTACCCTTAGAGGCTAATGCTGCCAGTTTTTCAGTTGTATTAACAGTTCCGTCGTCCGTTTCTAGTTCAATTATGTTTCTGTTATTGATTCCTAAAAAAGTCAGGTTTAATTCACTCACAGAGATTATCTCAGTCTCATTATGGGTTTCCACCAATGGTTCCAATCCTAAAAGCAATGAATCTTCTACAAGTTTAAATAACTGGTTCTTTTCCAGCATGGAGGCTATTAACAATACTCCAGAAGCTCCAATTTCAACTGTCTCCACCAATTGTTCACGTTTAGAAATAAAATCTTTGCGCAAAATCGGCACAGAAACAGCCTTTGCAATTTTATATAATAATTGCGCCGAACCACCATAGTTTTCACTTTCTGTAACCACAGAAATCATAGGTACTCCGGCCTCCTCTAAGCTTCTAGCTAACAATACCGGATCACGTCCTAAAATCAAGTCACCTTCACCTGGTGACTTGATTTTAATGTCGGTTATCACAGGTATTTTTCCTGTACTTCTTTTATTCCATAGTGCTACAGAACATTTTGTTGCATCATGTTTTTTTTGCTCTTTCATTTTCATTCCACCATTCTGTAATCATGTGAAGCATTTTTCAGTTGATTGAGTTTACTGTTTGCCGCTCCGCTGTCAATAATTTCGTTTGCAAGCTTGATTCCCTCTTTAAACGAGTTTACTTTATTACCTATCATTAACGCACCTGCAGCGTTTAAAACAACTGCATTACGGCGTGGTCCCTTGTCTTTTCCTGAAAAAACATTCTTAATCATAATAGCATTTTCCTCCGGTGTTCCTGTAGCAATTTCCTTAAGTGTGCAACGTGTTAATCCAAAGTCCTCCGGAGCAATCTCGTAAGTAGTAATGTTTCCGTTATTTAATTCGTTTATTCTGGTTTTTCCCATAAGTGAAATCTCATCTAGTCCATCTAACCCATGTACAAACAATCCTCTAGTGTATCCCACGTCAGATGCAACTTGAGCAACAGTATCTAAGAGCTCGGGTTTATAAATCCCCATAACATGTCTGCTCGCTTTAGATGGATTAATTAGCGGTCCTATAATGGTATAAAAAATAGTCTTGATTCCTAAGTCTTTCTCCGGAGGTAAAACCTTGCCCATCACCGGATGAAACAGAGGTGCATAAAGAAACGCAATACCTACATCTTCAATGAGTTTTTCCACCCCTTTAGGGCTTTGATTTATTTCAATTCCTAGTGCTTCTAAAACGTCAGCACTTCCAGAAAGACTTGATATTGAACGGCTTCCATGTTTAGCCACCGGAATACCAGCGGCTGCAGCTACAAAAGCTACCGAAGTGGAAATGTTAAAAGTACTTAAACCGCCACCCGTACCACATGTATCCATAAGTTCATCATTTACTTTAGGAGATATATGAATACAATGATCACGCATAGCCTTAGCTATAGCTGTAATTTCTGTCAGTGTGGGTCCCTTCATTAAGAGTGCTACTTGAAATCCTGCTATCTGTACATCACTAAGCTCATCATTATTAATTGCAACAATCAAACTATATGCCTCTTCAGATGTTAAGTCCTCTCTTGCGGTCAATTTCTTCAATATACTTTTAACCATTTCTCATCTCTCCTCATCTATCAATCTGCAAAACTTAATCAGAACTTCTTTTATAACAATTTTACAATGTACTTATTGCTTTTACCATACTTTTCACATAATCCTCAACATGAGGCACACATTCAAAACCATACTGTGCGATAATCTTTACAATTGCACTTCCTACAATTACACCATCAGAAATTTCGCTCATCGCAGCTGCCTGTTCAGGTGTCGATATTCCAAAGCCAATTGCACATGGAATATTCTTTGCTTCCCTTGCAAGTTTTATCATTTCTTTGATGTTACTTCCAAATTCGTTTCTAACTCCTGTCACACCCATTGACGATACACAATATATAAATCCTTCAGCCTCCGCAGCTATCATACGTATACGTTCATTAGAAGTTGGTGCTATCATAGATATGAAAGTCACGTTATACTTTGAGCAGAAGGGCATAAGCTCTTCTTTTTCCTCATAGGGAATATCAGGAACAATTACCGCATTCACTGAGGCTTCCTGACAATTCTTCATAAACTGATCAGTGCCGTAAGTATAAATTGGATTTGCATAGGTCATAAAAGCTATTGGCACATCACAAGACTTACGTATATTTTTTACCATATCAAATATTTTATCAGTAGTTGTTCCGGCCGATAACGCCCTGTAATCAGCCTCCTGTATAACCGGTCCTTCTGCTATAGGGTCTGAAAATGGTATACCCAATTCAATTAAATCGGCACCGGCCTCTGCCATCTTGAGCACCAATTGCTCAGTTATATCCAAAGAAGGATCCCCTGCAGTAATAAATGGAATAAACGCCTTTTTGTTATAAAAAACCTTTTCTAACTTATTCATAGATTTTAACCCCCCTGTAACGTGCTATTGCAGCAACATCCTTATCTCCTCTTCCAGAAAGACAAATTATAATAATTTCATCTTTACTCATAGTTGGCGCAAGTTTTTTTGCATATGAAACCGCATGTGCACTCTCTATTGCCGGGATAATCCCTTCAATACGGGACAGGTATTCAAAGGCTTCTACAGCTTCAGTATCTGTAACTGGAACATATTCTGCCCTCCCTAAATCATGCAGATTAGCATGTTCAGGACCTATTCCCGGATAGTCAAGACCTGCTGAAATTGAATAAACCGGGGCAATCTGTCCATACTCATCCTGGCAGAAATAAGACTTCATTCCATGAAATATACCCGTTTTACCAGTTGCTATTGTTGCTGCTGTCCTATCGGTATCAGCACCATGGCCTGCTGCTTCACATCCGATTAAACGTACTCCTTTATCTTCAATAAAATCGTAAAACAATCCCATTGCGTTACTGCCACCACCTACACAAGCCAAAACTGCATCTGGCAGACGGCCTTCCTTTTGCTTTATCTGCTGCTTAACTTCACACCCTATTATGCTTTGAAAATCACGCACAATTGTCGGAAACGGATGTGGTCCCATTACAGATCCTAGTACATAATGTGTGTCACTGATTCGTTGTGTCCATTCCCGCATTGTCTCATTTACCGCATCTTTCAGAGTTTGAGTTCCACTCGTTACTGCATGAACCTTAGCACCTAACAATTCCATACGATAAACATTTAGTGCCTGACGTTCTGTATCTTCCTTGCCCATAAATATCTCACATTCAAGTCCCATCAGTGCTGCTGCAGTAGCTGTAGCAACACCGTGCTGTCCGGCACCTGTTTCTGCAATTACACGGGTCTTACCCATTTTCTTTGCTAAAAGCACCTGACCTAATACGTTATTGATTTTATGTGAGCCAGTATGATTCAGATCCTCTCTTTTAAGATAAATCTTAGCACCACCTAGATCTTTAGTCATTTTTTCAGCGTAATACAACAGTGACGGACGCCCTGCATAGTTATTGAGCAGGTCATTTAATTCCTTTACAAAATCCGGATCTTTTCTAAAATGATTATAAGCCTTTTCAAGCTCCCCCACTGCATTCATTAATGTTTCAGGAATATACTGACCACCATGTTTTCCAAATCTTCCTTTAGACATATTCATCCCCCCAACTTTTTATATTAAAACTTTTAAATCTTTTTATGGTCTTCGTTATGTTTTTTGACATCAAAAAAAGCCTTTATCCCTACATAAGGGACAAAAGCCTAAACTTCTGCGGTACCACCCAATTTGACGATAAATCGTCCTCTCAACTGTATACTAACATATACCCCCACTGATAACGGACAGGGTTCCCGTAAGCGCCTACTATTTCTCAATTTGGGGCTTCCCTCACAAGTCCATTCAGAATAAGCTTTGTAACCGCATTTTCAGCACCTAGCAGCTCTCTTTTACAAGTAATTATTCTTACTTCTCTTGATCACAGGTTTTAAATATTAATTAAATTATATCATCGGTATATTCTATTGTCAATATGGTAAATGAAGTAAAGAAGTAGGGTGCATTTAATTTTTTGCTAACCACTTTACTCCACAAAACCAACAAATTAAGGTCCACACATTTTATTATTATAATTTATGCAATTATTTGAATTGTATTACAAATTCAAACAAACCAACGATTCCGATAAAAACAAGAAAAACAGCTGTTATTAACTTTGTAATCCTTCTCCCAGCCATCACTCCGCCACTTATTACAAGTAACCTGTAAAGAAACTGTAACACACAGAAAATATACAGCAAAACACCAGCCTTTTTCATTTCCAATGCTGCTTTGATATCTAACCGACTCATATATACAAAAGACCTTGTCATTCCGCATGTAGGGCAGTTATATCCTGTAGCAGTCTTAAAAATACAGGGAAACACAGTAAGCTGTGCTGGTGCATCAAATCTAAAAGTCGTTACTTCACCGTTCGTGACCATTAAAAACGAAAGTAATACCGGTATAATACACAACAACATGAGTGATAAGTGCACTGACAAATCATCATTGGAATGCTTTTTCATATTTTAATTAGTCCCACTATTTTCCATATTATTCATTTGATTCTGAAATTCATTCTGAAACTCTTCCCAGAATTGTGAAGAACCACCACCGACAGTAATAATATAAATTACGTATATTATTACGATAAGTACTGAAACAAACCCTAATATTATTCCGGCCAAAGCCATTCCATCTCCCTTTTCGGCACCACCAGAAGCTTTAATTTTATTTTTGCTTATAAATCCTAATATAACGGCAAGTATAGCAGTTATATTACTGGCACCGCAACAGCAAATCAAAGGCACTGATACTATACCAAGTATCATTGAGGCTATTGCCATACCATTTGTTTTGACTGGCATAGGCTCATTATTATTTGCGTATGCACTTGGATTATATGAATTCATATTACTTCCGGAAACAACTTCAGGTTCTTTTGCGTCATCAAGAACAGCACCGCAACTATTGCAAACAATATCAGAATCTTGATTTGAACAATTACATTTGGTACAAAGTTTCATTTTTCAACCCCCAGTTAGTTATTAGCATATTTAGTTCCACTTACAAGATTCTACCTTAAATTTTATGACTTTTCAATATAATATTAATGCAAAAGTTTTATAGTATAGCACAATAGAATGAACAAATAGACTCAATTGGCTTAGCAATAAAATGTTCCTATTAATTAACGGCTTCTCACATAGGGAAAATTATCAAAGTTCTTCACAAGAATTTCACGAAGTTCCTTCGAATAGTCAAGACAGTTTCCCTCAACGAACATCCATGCACAATCATCGGATGCCATAATAATATCCATGGTTCTTCCATCGCTAAAAGTCAATGTAAGAATTCCATCAAGCGGACATCCACCGCCCTGGGATTGCTTAGCCTCCATTAAGCCTTTTTCGATTTCTTCAAGAACAGACTTATTATCTATTATAGACTCATAAGTTCTGGTGTTAGTCTTAAAGGAGTATTTTGCTTTAACAATATCTTTAAGTTTCCTGGTGTCAAAAATTTCAAAACCGCACTTTTCTTTTGCTATTTCAAGAATCAACCCAACGAGAGTGGGATTATTGTATAGTTGTCCATTATAAAAAAGATTCTTCCTATCATCACAAATACGATACCACTTTTCACCTTTAGAATCAAATTCAAGCCTTATACTAAGAAGCCTGAAAGGGTCCTCTCCCTTTAGCCCTTTAAGTGGTTTCCTATTCTTTTCAGCTTGCACTATACTTTTAGCTTCTTCATCACTTAATTCATAATAACAAGGGCTCTTCCTTTCATCATCATAAATCAAATGAATACCTTCCGGCTTTTTAACTTCTTTATGTGTAGCCTCAGGATAATAATCCAACAGCATATCTATATTTTCAAACTTTTCAAGCTTACCGATTGGTGCTGATGAATATCCTATGTATCCATGCAAATAATCATAATCAAACCCAGGGTAATTATCGAAACTTCTAAAGTATAACAAATCATTATGGCTTCCTGTAACAGGCATAATGAGCTCACTGAAAGTTATCTCAGTCTCTTTTCCATCAATACTAAATTTGAAACCTCTAATGTTTTCTTTATAATCCAATTTTATATTAGTTTCCTCCGATTGCATTTTGTTATCTTCTTCGGGAATAAAATTGTACATGGCATATTCAAGTTTATTTACAAATCTGGCATCTAAAATCCTTATAAGCTCATCTCGTTTTTCCCAATCCCAGTCGGCATATCCAAACTGAGTTGATTTATGCAAAACAGAAATAGAATCGGGTAGAGGAAAGTTTTTAGGATTATAAGGCTTAAATAGCTTGCCTTCTCGATCTAAAGCTTCTTTAACTTTCATGTCATCCAAAACAGCTTTTACATGAGTTTGAATTTCTCTACCCACACTAAAGCTTCCTAGACTTAAAATTAGATTCCCGCTTTTTAAATCCAATTTATCCAAGTATACAGAAATTTGAGGTGGAACCATCGAATAAATGGCTGACCAAAAAGCTCCCTGATATCTTTTTTCTCCATCAACCACTACTACAAATCTACGCTGCAAAAGTTCATTGCTTACCTTATTGGTATTTTTTATTTTCACACTGTGTAGATCCCAATTATATGAAACAATATCATCTTTAGCAAGCAGCGGTTCACTCTCCAACTCAAGTGACGCCAAATCTACCCCTTCGCCAGTGTATTTCTGATTACTCCCCTTAACAAGGTAAATTTCCATTCCACTTTTTTTCGTCTTTACCACATCAGTTTGCGACTTGTTACTACCCTTATTTTCTACAGGCTTACTACTTGCGTTCCCTCCATATGGATTGGTAAGCAGGACCACTCCTAATGCGACAAGTGCTAGTGCAGTTATCACAACCGCCCAAAAACCCCGCTTTTTGTAATTCATAATGCCTTTGATTCTGCTTTTTATACTGCTCTCCCCAAAAGCTAAAAGCCCGCCATTCAAATATGAGTTCTGCCTTACTGAAAGATTTATAAGTGAATTTGCATAATCACTTCTAATATCAGCATCAGATACATCAATTACTTTTTCATCGCAGGACATCTCCATATCCTTTTGTGAAAGGAAAAAGCTTAGCCATATTACAGGGTTAAACCAATTGATGCACACTGCTAAAACCGATAAGGGCTTTATTATATAGTCAAATCTCTTTATATGTATAAGTTCATGAGTTACAATATGTTCAAGAACTGATGCATCACTCCCCTTTACTAAAGACAAAGGCAGTATAATTCGTGGTTTAATAAGACCACACACTATAGGGGTATTTATTATATCAGAAGAAAATACACGGATTCTTCTTTTCAATTTGAGTCGTTGGCTTACTTTATTTACAATTCCATCATCACTGTATATTACTGCTGTTTTAAGTCTTTTTACAGTTCCAAGATACATTATAACGCTAATTGCTATGAGAATTACAGTTCCTAGAAGCCATGCTATAGCAGCTATAAATATTATAACTTGTTTTGCCTCTGTCGGCTGCTTGGGCTGTTTTGCCTGTTTTTGTTTATCTGACAGAGAAGTTTTATTTTCACTTGAAAATTCATTCCCATTCTGATAATTTTGAACTGCACCGCTATAGTCTGCTTGCTGCTTACCATCTATATTTGCCTCTAGTTCGCTATTGTATGGAATATACCGTATTATCCCAACATTCTGTGAAACATTAGTCTTAGCAGGCATGTGAGATGCAGGCAAGACATTAAATATACTGAATGGTGCTCCAAAATAAACAGGAACTAATAATCTTACCAATAAGATTGACCATAAAGCATAACTAAATACCTTAGGCAGCCTATTTTTCAGAATTTGCCTGACAGATAATATCATTATGGCAACAACAGTTGCTGTAAGGCTCATATTCAATATTGACGTAAAAATGTTCTCAAGCACATAATCACTCCCTGTCATCATATTCTTTTACTATTTTTTTAAGATCTTCAATCTCATCCTTAGTCAACTTTTCCTTATGTAAAAAAGCACTAAAAAATAATTTCAAAGACCCTCCATATATTCTATCTATGTGTTCCTCTGTTTCTGCTTGCATTACCTGCTCACGACCTACCAAAGCATTAACAATTGTTTTCTCATTTTTTATGGCACTACGTTCGCAAAGTCTTCTTATGACAGTATATGTAGTTGACTTTTTCCACCCAAGCTCGTCAAATGCAATTTTAGCAAGCTCGGTGCTTGATATCGGCTCATTGTCCCATATTATATTCATAAATTTGTATTCCGCATCAAATATCTTAATTTTCTCCACCCTTTTATCCTCCAATTTCGATTTAATGCATTAAACCAATCTAAAATAAGTTTAATACATTAAACCTCAAGTGTCAATATTTACATTTTAAGATTCGCTGGTGATTTAGGATAATTGGGTTACAAAAATTAAATGCACCCAAGGAAGTAAAATTCCTTATACATGTATCAATATCTATATTGATGAATAAAATATTCATATATTAGGAAAATTACAAAAAACTTATTCATATTTATAACAAATATAAAATTGAATAATTTCTTTCAATGTAGTAAAATATTGTAGGAAGTCATAATTTCTAAGGAGGTCAGCATATGTTTGAAATCTCTACACAAGCGGTTCAAATCGTATCTCTAGTAATCTCCGCCCTAGCTCTTGGTGTTGCAGCTTGGCTGTACACATGGGTAAAGTCGCAACCCTCATCAAACGCCCGCATTGCCGAAATAGGCGAGTATATTCGTAAGGGCGCTAATACCTTTTTGAAACGCGAATATCTTATTTTAACACGATTTACGGCAGTGGCGGCTATTTTGATTGTGATTTTGCTGCCAAAACCAATTTGGAGCACGGGTAATATTTCCGAAAATATTTTTATGGCAATTTCATATATTTTCGGTACAGTTTTATCAGCTCTTGCAGGAAAAATAGGTATACAAGTTGCAACAATTGCAAACATGAAGGCTGCAGAAGCTGCTACTAAAGGTGTCAAACCATCTTTTATGGCAGGATTCCGCGGTGGTGCAGTAATGGGAATGGCTGTTGTCGGCACAAGTCTTCTTGGCGTAACTTTAGTTCTAATGCTTATAGGTGATGCAAGTGCCGTTCTTGGCTTTAGCTTTGGTGCTAGTTCGCTCGCACTATTTGCCAAGGCAGGGGGCGGAATATTTACAAAGACTGCCGATATCAGTGCAGACCTTGTAGGTAAGGTAGAATTGGGCATGGAAGAGGATGACCCTAGAAATCCTGCAGTTATAGCCGACAATGTCGGGGATAACGTCGGTGATGTCGCTGGAATGGGTGCAGACCTTTTCGACTCCAATGTTGCGGCAATGTCTGCGGCACTTATTATGGCTACATCTATAGGAGGTCTAGTAAGTAAAAATGTTACTATGGTTTTTATTTATGCAGCGTTAGGACTTCTGTCATCTATAATTGGTGTAGCTACTGCCCGTATTGGTGAAAAAGGTGACCCTACCAAAGCTCTTAACAGTTCCACTTATGTAACAACGGCAGTTTACGCAGTACTAACAGCTTTATTTACTTATCTTTTCGGTCTCGAGTGGCGTATTTGGGGTGCTACTGCAATTGGACTTATCGTTGGTACTGTAATCGGTATTACCACCGACTATTTTACAAATGATGCAAAGCCAATAGTTAAGTCAGTTGCTAATGCTTCAAAATCCGGGCCAGCTTTTACAATTCTTTCAGGTTTTTCTTATGGCTTGTTAAGCTCTCTTCCGGCATTAGTAGGTATAGCAGTTACTGCCTTATTGTCTTATAATATATGTGAACCCCTAGGCACCGGTTATGGAATGTTTGGCATTTCCATGTCAGCACTAGGAATGCTTTCAATAGTAGGAATGATTATCTCAAACGACGCCTACGGTCCTATCGTTGATAATGCAAGAGGTCTTGCAGAAATGGGGGGTTTAGGCGAAAAAGTTATTGCAATCACTGATGAACTTGACGCAGCAGGAAACACTGTTAAAGCTGTTACAAAGGGCTTCTCCATCAGTGCTGCAGGACTTACTGTCATTGCACTTTTAGGGGCTTTCATGAGTGAAGTAAACACAGCAGCTGCAGAGCTAGGAGTTGAAGGTATCAGCCACTTCGATATTATGAATCCTACAGTGTTTTTCGGACTCATTATAGGAGTCTCAGTTCCAGCAGTTTTCTCTGCTATGTTGATGTTAGGTGTAGACAAGAACGCACAAAGAATGGTTGAAGAAATCCATCGTCAATGGAATTCAATTCCGGGACTTAAAGAAGGCAAAGAGGGTGTAAAACCCGACTATGATAAATGTATAGATATCGCAACGACGGGTTCTCTAAAAGAGCTTGTACCAGCAGGATTGGTAGCAATCTTTTCAACTGTTATTGTTGGTTTTGTTGGCGGTGTTTCAGCTATAGGCGGTTTTCTAACCGGTAATATAGCTTCGGGGCTTTTACTTGCATTACTTATGTCCAATGCTGGAGGACTTTGGGATAATTCTAAGAAGTATGTTGAGGCAGGAAACTGTGGAGGAAAAGGTTCACCGGCCCATAAAGCGGCTGTCGTTGGGGATACTGTAGGAGATCCGTTTAAAGATACTGCGGGGCCTTCTATAAATACTCAAATCACAGTTGTTTCGCTTGTTGCTTCTTTGTTGTCGACGTTATTTCTTCTTTACTCATTTTTTTAAGAATTATTTATGTTGTGAACAGATTAACTATAAAAAGCAGCTATTCCTTATAAATGGGGGATGGCTGTTTTTGATTTTTAAATTTTAGCATCGATTATTTCGTTCTAACGAGATGAGCTCTTGAATACATCCAACAATTCATCGGAACAGTCAAACAAATTGTCACCAAGTCCTGCCAGTTTTCTCAGCGCATCATCAGTAAACTTAAATACTGACTTTGACTGAAGCCAATCCAACCCCTTTTGGTTGAACTTTTCTGCAAATTCCTTAATAACATCTTCTGATGCTCCTGCCTTTTTAAGGCTTTTTGTCTTTTATTACTGTCTTTGTAGATGCTGACGCAGCGAGTCTTGGAAAAACCAGTTTCCCCTCCCTTTAGAATGGCTGGCGAAGCACTGCTTTAGAATCTTTATAGTTGCTTTTAATAAAATACATTGCTATACCTAATATAAGAGTAACATAAGTATTTTTTACGTCTAAAGTTAAAGCAGTTACCAAATCTTCACAGTTAGATATTCTAACAAATTTTGCTTGCCTTGTAAACAAAAAATGTCTTATCATTCTTATATCAAACATATAGCTAATTTTATTGATTCGTATTATAATATTCTACATGTTCAAAACTGTAAATTTGTTAGTAGCAAATGGAGTGTATTTGAATTAATTTCGAAAGGAGAGCTTTAGTGCATGCGTACATATTTACCTAACAAAAAGGATTTTGTTTATGGTTTTAAAAGGGGCTTTCCAATTGCATTAGGATATATACCTGTTTCATTTACTTTCGGTTTGATGGCAGTAAATGGTGGTATTTCTCCCCTAATGGCAGTGTTTATTTCTTTGACAAACCTGACTAGTGCAGGACAATTTGCGGGCACAAATCTTATTATAGAGAGTGCAGGTTTTTTTGAAATCACTTTGACTACTTTTGTCATTAACATACGCTACATGTTGATGTCCCTATCGTTGTCCCAAAAGATAGATCCGGATATATCGTTGTTTCAAAGACTAATCTTTGGTTTTGGAATAACCGATGAAACTTTCTCGATAGCATCGGTAGAAAAGGGAAAACTATCATATTATTATATGATGGGACTGATTACAGGTCCCATCATCGGCTGGAGTTTAGGTACAGCTTTAGGTGCTTTGACCTGTTCTGCATTGCCGGAATCCATTAGCAGTGCAATGGGAATAGCTCTATATGCTATGTTTATTGCAATTATTATACCACCGGCAAGAAAATCCAAATCAATTTTAATGATTATACTTGTTTCAATAGGAATTAATGTGTTGCTTAAATACATTCCATTGTTCGGTTTTATATCCAGCGGATTTAGAGTTATTGCTGCAACTATTTTAGGCGCCGGAATAGGAGCTACCTTATGGCCCATAGAGGATGAGAAAAAGGAGTAGGAATATGTCATATACCTTAATCGCAGTATTATTAATGGCTCTTGTTACTTATATACCGAGAGTACTGCCAATATCTATTTTTAGAAAAGAGATAAAGTCAAAATATATAAAATCCTTCCTGCAGTATGTTCCCTATGCAGTTCTAGGAGCACTAACTTTCCCGGACATTATAAATTCTACCGGCAACTATAAAACAGCTCTATTTGGCACTGTTGTCTCTTTAATTCTTGCTTATATGGGAAAAAGCTTGGTGCTTGTAGCTCTTGGAGCTATATTAACGGTTTTAGCAGTGGGAATAGTTTTTTAAGCATATTAAAACTTTTACAGGTTAACAATCAATTTTTTAACCATATCGGAAATCTTGGCTTCGCGTTGTTTGCGAGACCAATTTGCGATACCTGTAGCTAAGACATTAGTCCCTTTTGCTTCACATGCTTTTCTCATTTGGCCAACTGCGCTATTTCCTCCCATCCAAGCATAGGGAAACTGTTGGGTAACAAAACAACTGACCTTTTTCCCACTTAGCGAAGCTGTCTTTGATAAGTATTCTTTCATAGCATGAGAAAGAGAGAACGCATGAACGGGAGCACCAAATATAACTGCATCATAGCTACTAACATCGGGAATATTCTTGAGTTGAACCTTTCCTTGGGCCGCTGCATCTTCGTCAACAGCCGTAACCTGTTCAAGGTTGACAGAGTGTCCGGCATTAAGAAGTTCCTGTTTGATCTTTTGCGCAACCGACAATGTATTCCCAGTCTTCGAGTGAACAATAATACCTATTTTCATATACATTACCATCTCCTTATATTCAATACTGTATCTATTGTTTTAGGTGACTAAAATTTCCTCAAAACAATTCTATTCTATTTTACGAAATATATTAAATAATGTCTTTTAATTCTTCACAATTTTCTGTACTTACGAATAATTCACCAATCTTTCCGGGCCTGCAATTATTCCCCTATCTACAAATAATGTTCCGTCCTTCTTTGTCTTAATGCTCCACTCGCTAAGTGTTATATTTCCACTTTCAATTTCTATAGAGGTTATTCCATATGGATGAATACAACTGCCATCGTTAAAGTATGGCCAATCTCCGGCTTCAGGAAATGCAGGTCTGTGAGTGTGTCCTGCAATAAGCATGTGTTTTTCTTTTTTTACCCATTCAATCAATTTACCTTCAACTGATGCTTTACTCCCGTAATTTTTTGCTGCACTAGTCGGGTCATTTACTCCTAACAATTCAAGAGGCCTCCACAAATATCTCACTAAAAATCTGCTCAGCCGCCAAAATCTATCATTCATAAGGGTTACCTGATGTCCATGTACCAAAAAAATCTCTTTACCTGTAACAGTATGCTTTAAAACCAAACCTTCATGAAACTTTAATTTTTCAAATAATGAAATACTGACTTTCTCTCTCTCGGCTATATATCGATATTTAATATTTCTAGTAAAGCCTTTATTTTTCTTTACTATATCGTGATTTCCAAAGATAAAATAAACTCTGCTTTGACTAATAAATTTAGATAGCAAAAAAAAGACATCACTGTGTTGGTTCATTATTTCGGAAAGCTCATTAGTTTCCCACAGTTCGTCTCCGTCGCCTAATTCTATATATGTGTAATTCATATTAAAATAGTAGCTTAAAGCAGCATAGTAAATGTTTTGATTCTTAGAAAAACTATCTGCCCAGCTTCCATCTCCTCTGTGGCAGTCACTCATTAGGACAATTTTAGAAGAGTCATCGAAAGGAATACGTTCTGCCTCCTCAAAGATTTTTGATAGTCTCATAGCTTCGTACATCCCTAACACCCCATAAAAGCCTACCTACGCTTTAAACATAGCAAAATTTAATTGCCCTGCTTCGTAATTCTCCTACTTAATAGTATTCAGAATTATGCGATTATGTTAATTAAAGATGTACTTTTAGTATTCAACTTCATTGTTTAAAAAAACTTAAAATTTGTTGAGTTGCGAGTTGTAATTTTTCTCCCATATAATCAAAATGACAGTTCCTGTAAAATAGCACAAAATATCTCTTATATCAAAGGAAGTCCCCATAATGGTAGACATTAATTTATTGTTCCCCAACCCCAACTTGTCTACAAGATGAAAGTACTGAGTTATTTCCACCACAACAGCAAATAAAAATAAGTATATTGGAAGACCTTTTATAGGCTTGTCCCATATCCCCCTAATGAAGGTATACATTAAAATAATCACTAAAATATCTCCAATAAAAGGTCGTATAATTTTATCCTTTACAAAAAGTGCAATAAGCACTTCAGTAATAAACAAAATAAAAAAGGCGACCATATACTTTAAGTTAAATTTCATAACTATTATCCTCCAACATTTTACCTTAGATAATAAAACACAAAACAATCTTCACAAAAGATTATAACCCATTGCGTGCATAATTTCACCTGCAACTTACCTTTTTTAATTATAGCATTTCAATTTTATCAGCTAATTCAACAATATTATTCTTTCGGTTGGGCTCAATTCCGATTAGATAATCATCAAGTTTCATGTGCCATTCCTTTTCACTTTCCGCTAGATTTGAGTCAACCTTATTTATAGGAAGCAAGTTAAACAGCGTGGCAAGCTCATTATCTCCCAACACCTGAAATAATTCGGCAAATTCGTTGTCAAACAAACAATCTGCCTCTAAGATATCCACCAAATCAGAGATACTATGAATATCCTTTTGAATAATTGATAACTTATCAGTTACAAACCGGCACTCTCTAATTTCATTAGCCAATTTTCTAAACAATTCATCCTCCGTCTTGTCTCCATCCATAAAATGAATAATGGGCTTAATAAGTTTTTCCTTACTGCTTACAAATATAGATTCTAATTGTTCGTTTTCCAACGCATTTTTTAACCTCTCACAAATATCTCTTATAGTTTTATAAATATACTGTTGAAAAAAATCATTTGTAAAGTCAAGCTGTTTGCAGAGCTTTATTGATGCAGTTTCCAATACTTTACACAACTGATCCTGCGATAAATATTCAAGTTTTTCCTGTAGACTTTTCCTATCTATGGAATCAATTTTCAGTCCACCTGCGCTTTTACCTAACAAAGTATGTCCTAACGCATTTGTAAATACAATCCTAAATATATTGACGAGTAAATCCGTATACTTTTCATCGTAGCCCCTTAACACACAGGATATAGCATCTTCAGAAAACTCTTTACAGAATTTATTTTCCCAATAGATCTTCTGAAGGTATTCAAAAATATACCTTTCTTCAAAATACCTACTACTCTACTACCCA
>CAYXPB010000026.1:24542-27745 GCA_964466645.1 uncultured Acetivibrio sp.
TACCATTTCCATTTTATCAATATTTAATGGATAATCTATGGAACATGGGGTATCATGGGCTGCAAAATCCGGGTCATAAGAAGAAAAAAATTCGCTTAATCCGTTTTCAACGGTATCGTTATATGCCAAATTATCTGTTTCAATTCGTTCATGCTGTACTATGTGGAGTAAATGCTTGGCAATATTTGTTTTCTTTTCAATAAGCTTTCTTCCCTTTTTGTACAATTCCTCTAGAGGAGTCTGTCTTATTTCGGACAAACTCATATCGGTATCGGTTAAACTTTTGAGATAAATTCCTATGCTGTACAAAGTAGATTGCAAAATACTTTGAGCAATCTCAACTCTAACCGAACTACTATCACCTGAACTATAGCGTTCGATCTGTCTCGCCAAGAGTTTAACACTTTGGATTTGAATGTTCTCTATTTCAGGGTCGGATAACAACTTCAAAAGGTGTGCCTCCTGAATAAAAGACTGAAAATAATGCGCTTCACTTAAACTCTCTCTTTTTATAAGTTGTTGCTTTTCTATACTACTCATAAATCTTCTTCATCCTCCTCGTTAAAGTAATCAGCTTTGTCATATATATCTTCATAATCACTAATTCCATAGCGAATATTTCTGGCTATAGCTTCTAGTTCACGGTTTTGCAGTAATTCAACAGAGCCTCGGCAATTTGAGTCAAAGTATTTTTTCATTATTGAAATCAATTCATCATCACTTAGGCTATCTTGAGATTCATTTTTAAAGTAATAAAAAGTTTCTATCAAATCATTTAGAGTTTCGGCATAGTTCTCCTGATACAGAAAAGGAGAATCACAGAATTCTTTAATAATTTTGTCGATAATTCCACCACCAAACTCAATACGTCCATTGCTGTTTAATGCTTCATTACGTGTTTCTATCAATTCCTGAGCCTCAACTTGAGACAACACCAAGCCGAATCTGGCTGTGTATTCATTGCATTCTAAAATTTCTAAAACCGCAAGCTTATGTTGGATATTAGAGGTTATCAGCATAAAACAATCCATAATAAACACCTCGTTAAATTTATATCGTTAATTTTTTTAATAAAACCTATTGACAACACTGCCAAATCGTGATATACTTTTATTGTTACCGTATGCTTTTTACTTATTTATCTTTAATTTCCAGTTTATCATTTATGATGTTCTACGTCAATACCTTCTAATGGCAATTTATACAATTGTAAGATTTGTTTCGGATGTCATTTCAGCTATATATTATAATTTAAATTAAAAGAAAGAACTACTCATAAGGGCCTTTCAAATAACCAATTCAATACTTAGGTGTTTCAAAATAATTCATTAGTCAATGTATATAGTTTCAACCCAATAATGAAGCTATAGAGCTTCAAACATAGGAACATTATTTTGCGACGCAAAAAATGTAAATCAGCTTTTTTGAAACACCCATTGACCAGTTATTTTTTAGGAATCACCTTAAGTCACAAATCCCCTGACGGAAGCTTGAAAGTTTCAAAACAGAGGAGCATTAGTTTGCTGTGCAAAAAAAGCAAATTAGATTTTTTTGAAATGGCGATTGCAATTTTTTTAGGAATCACCTAAAGTAGAAAAGCTTATTATTATTCATAGGTTTTGTTTCCAACTTGAAGCTTTTTTACATAAAATACTTCACAGCCTCCGTCAGAAGAGTTGTCATTTCTAGCTAAGCTGGTATCCCATATATTATACCCGCCTTTTCCTTCTCTGAAGACATTTACTAAATGCCCTTCCATATATACAATATCATTTTTCTTGATTTTACTTATGCCCCTTAACACTTGGTTGTTTGCTGCAATTATATGAGTATTTGCAGAATGATTTGATATGTAGCTCACGGTTAAAGGACAATCTGCAGAACAATTAAAAGTATATTTCCTTCCAGACTGATAGTACTTAATATACTTATCATTCTCGGAATCAATAAGCTCACCCCATGCTAACGCTAAATCATATCTACCTAATTGGGCAACATCATCTTGAAAATAGAATATTTTATGTTTACTTTTAACCTTTGCAACAATCTTGTAATCGGCCATAGGCGTGAGATACCACTTTTTCCACAGCGTGGAAACAGAAAAACTCTTTGCTGACGTATCTGTCTGAATGGGATCATTTTCTGCACTAAGATCATTATAGGTAGTTTGAGTTGCAGGCATTCTTAGATCGCTGAAGAAATGAATTGCAAATAACACCAAAACAAAAGCAACTGCAAAAAGCATAATTTTAGGCACTAGTTTTTGAACATTTTTTACATCCGCAGCAGTTTTTGAACTTGCACTTTTATTCATAAGTTCAGTCTTTCTTTGCTGCATTTCGCTATATGTTCTAATTTCCCCCTGTTTCATTTCACCAAACAGCTGGTCCATTATTTCTTTTTCACGCTTCTTATCCATATATTTAACACCTCTACATAATAATATTATATTACATAAATGAAATAATTACATCTTAATTCTACTTTCCACATTTTACTCAAAAATTAATAAGAGATGCTTTCCACGACTTTCCACAAAATAATCGGTTGCATTTTTAAGTAAATCATCTTAAAATAAATTGAATATGATGTTTCTAAAAAACATGCATACAGTTCTTCTCAAAAAGTTTGTTTATTTAGAAGATATTATTCCGCTGTTTGCCGCAGCGGAATTAACTACTTTGATTGCAGCTTACGCTGCGTTATGTTAACAGTATATCATTCATTAATAAAGTGAGGTATAAAATGCGTTTAAGAAAGAAACCATGGGCAAGACCCGAACTTGAAGCTTGCGAATTTTTTGTATCAAATCCGACGGATTATATAGGTAAATGGCAAAACGCATTTGGGAATTCTAATGAAATTTGGATGGAATTAGGGTGCGGAAAAGGAGGATTCATATCTAGGCTTGCGTCTTCTAATCCCGACAAAAACTTTATTGCCATAGATATAAAAGACGAAGTTTTGATTCTTGCAAAAGAGAAAATTCAAAGAGAATATGCTTGTAATAATTTAAACACAAACAATATTCGTCTTTTGGCCCATGAAATAATGATAATACACAAAATATTAGATAAAAAGGATGTTGTTAATAGAATATTTATAAACTTTTGTAATCCATGGCATAAAAACACCCTTGGTACTAGAAGGCTTACCCATCCCAATCAGCTAAACCAGTATAAAGTATTTTTAGCTCCCCTCGG
>CAYXPB010000027.1:0-27234 GCA_964466645.1 uncultured Acetivibrio sp.
GAAGATGCTTACCTATCATTAATAACCATCCTTGGTTAGGTGGAGTTCAGACTCAACCTGACTCCCTGAGCTAAGTTAATTGACATATTGAATTATACCATATTTTATAAGATAATGGGAACAGTAACTTAATTAATGTAATGTATCGAGGCTGTGGAGCAGACCCGAATAGTGGTTAAAAAGGAACACAATAGTTTGCAACCATGAGGTACACCACCTAATGCTAGTCAAACAAGAATTTATGTAAATTCCGATGGAAGCATAAATGTTCCAAATAAAACTGCTAATTTAAATGTGAGTACAGGTAATGCAGACCACTCAAACTATTTCTTAACAAAAAGAGGTGGAGATGCTAATATTGTGGAATTTGAAGTCCCAAAATGGTTTGATGACTTTGTTCAAGACAGTGCTATTCCACAAATGGGGTATAAATCAAATCCTCTAAATCAAGGTGGAACAGTTCCTAAAATTGTTGATATCACAACTCCAGGAACTTCATATGAACTACCAAGTCCGTGGATTGAATGGCTAGAGGAGTATGGTACAAACGGTAGAATTAGGTAACTGAAAGGAGAGGTGAATATGTATCCGGTATATGCTGAGATAGTTATAGTAGGAGTATTAAAAGATGGTATTTTTACGTGGTATATAACAGACAAAGATATTTGGTTTTTAGATTATCAAAAGATGGAAAAAGCATATCAAGACAAAGGATACAAAGTTGAAATGGATGTATCAAATCGCTTTGGTATAAAAACGCTAAGTGATGAAAATGAAAGCGAGTTTTTAAAGAATACTTTACCATTTTCAATTAGTACATCAGAATTAAGAAATACAATGTTTAGTAAAGCCAGTAAGGAAAATTGTCTTGAATTTGTACCCGCATTTTATGTTGATTTTGATAAAAAAGAGTTTATTTCATTTTACCCTGAACCGGAATCCTTTGAAGATTTTGTACCAGAAGGTTGGCAAGGAAAATATTATAACTTTATGGATACAATTGCCAAATGTAATCAATATTGGGTTGACGATGAAGGAAAAAGCTTTTTTGAAAGGAGTTAAACATGTCAGATGATAAAATGACTCTGATAACAGAGGAATTTGAAAAAGATAAAACTGGTGAAAGGGTAGAAGGCATTACAGTTATTGTAGATGGAAAACTTAAAGAAGTAATGGACTTATTACTTTCAAAAAGTGACAACTACACAAATTATACGGAAATTGTTAAGGATGCTATTTTCAAGGGTATAAACGAACTAATTAGAGAGAATAAATAAATTATGAGATAAATAAGCCATAGCACCATATAGCTGTTGTGGATATACTACCAATCCTCACATAGCCAATAAGGTGTTGTGGCCTTTTTGCTCAAATATGCAAGAAACATAGTAAAACCTGATGATGATTACGCTGCAGCACTTGCGAGTACGGTAAAAGCCCACATTTATACCTTGGAAGGTAGTACATTTGCTAACCTTGAAAACGTTAGCTATTTTGTAAATAAAAAAATAGAAGCCTTACAAAAGAAATCTAGAGAGTTTAGTGAATTTGGTACGGCTGGGGTCTTGAGAATTTTTCTGATAAGGAGCTTGTAGCGGACTATGCTGTAGAAAGTGTTGCTTCGGTTGTAAAGGAAGGCTTGATAGTAGGTAGCGGAGGCAACATAAACCCTCTGGGTAACACCACAAGGGCTGAAACAGCAGTTCTTATGCACAGATATATAACAAATATTAAGCTGGTGGACAAAATCAAAACAGCCAGCCTGGGTATATTTCCCGACCAATAGAGGTCAGCGTCTTCTGAAGACATAGATAAACAGGAGGAAATTATGTTAATAAACCCCAGTTATCCAAACATTATAATTGGAATCATATATTATCCCAATTTTTCGCATATCTTATTGACTATGTTTGACATAATGCTAAGTTAATTAGAATTATACCTATTTTACAATATAATGGGAGCAGTAACTTAATTATTGCAATGTATCGAGGATGTGAAGCAGACTCGAATAGTGATTAATTATGGAATATGAGAATGAAAAAACACGAGAAAAGGTTGAATTTTAGAATTGTAAAATTCAAATGGTAGTGTATAATTGAACACATATAAATGCAAAGAATTGCCTACATAGGAGGATTAGACTAAAAATGAGAATAAGAAACATGGCCTTACAACTACTGTTGGTAACGATATTTTTGTGTATAGGTACAGTAGCCTATGCAGAAGGCACGCCTGTGGGCTATAATAGTGAAGATTATAGGAAGCTTGCGGATTTTGCCAAGCAAAAGTATGAGGATGAGGATGTAACTAATCAGACGAAATTGGGTTGGGAGGACCTTAGCGATCCGACAACCTGGAACGGTGTTAAATGGAATGAAGGCGGGGCTGAAGGGAAAAGGATAGTAGAAATTAACATTGAGAATGAAATTGATGAAGAGCAACGGCTTGTCGGGACATTGGATTTATCAGGCTGTACTGAATTGGTGAGTCTTGACTGTAGCAATAATAAGTTGACATCGTTGGATTTATCAGGCTGTACTGAATTGGTGAGTCTTGACTGTGGCGTAAATTGGTTAGAATCGTTGAATTTATCAGGGTGTCTAGAATTATCATCTCTTTTTTGTTATGGTAACCAATTGGAAAGTCTTGATTTTTCAAATTGCACTAAAATTGAAAGTGTTGTTTGTTTTGATAATAATATTACTGAGCTCAATTTAGAAAACTCTACTGAATTGATATTAATTCTTTGTGGCGCTAATTATATTACTGAACTCAATCTAGAAAATTGTGAAAAATTGGAAGGCATTGATTGTGCTAATAACAATATAAGTGAACTCGATTTTGAAAATTGTAAAGGGATGGTATTCATTGAGTGCTCTAATAATAAAATTACAGCACTTGATGTTTCAGAGTGTACAAAGCTAGAGGAACTTCGGATTTGTGAAAATGATTTGACAGAGATTGATATATCTTATTGTCCAGAAATCAAAACTCTAGTATGTGATGATAATAATTTGAAGTGGATTAACATTTCAGGCTGTGAAGCACTAGAGGGGATATTGTGTAAAAGCAACAAGGATCTGGAGCTTATCTGGGGGTATTCATCTGTAGTAGCTAATAATAACTTTAAATTAATATATGATGCGAAGAAGGAAATTTTGCAGGAAAAGGAGATAAAGGTACTTGAAACTGATGCGCTAATCATCGATCTGCCACCAGTTGAAGAAGTTAGTCTTGAGGATGAGGAAAAGGTAAACGAAGCACTAGATGCGTACAATACATTAAGTGATGTTCAGAAGCTATTTGCTTCAAATTACAACATATTGGCAGCTGTCATAGACAGGATTGCAGAGTTAAAGCTTCCGTATATAGTAGAAATAACTCCTATCAGTGGTATAGAAGTTGAGAATAAAACATCTGAAAATGATGCCTTAGCTGCTTTGCCAGGTACAACAACCATTAAAGACAGCAGTGAGGCTGAGCACAATGTAGATTTATCATGGGTTATAACCGAATATAATAGAAAGAAAGCCGGTATATATAATGCGACAGGCTCCCTTAGTTTACCTGCTGGAGTTCGACAATCAGAACCTGTAACCGAGCTTAAGGTGTTCTCAACTGTTACAGTTAAGGAGGAGAAGAAGACCTCCCAGCCCTCCCAGCCCTCAGGGTCTGGATCTGATAGGCCAACACCACGGCCGGTACCACAGCCAGCACCATCAGTTACATACATGGCTACAGTTGAAAGAACAAATCTTCAGGATACCACGCTGTCAATTACAGTAGATGCAGCTAAAGGGAATGCCTCCGTGGATTTAGGAGAACTCTCGGGAAGAGTATTTATAGAAAGCGGTAATACCCTAGTGACAATGCCATCGATGGAGAAGGTTGGTAGCTATACTGTTCAATTCCCTGTAGACTCTTTGTCCAAACCAATAGCAGAGGGGTCAATGGAGATTCTTACTGATGGGGTAAAGGTCACTTTACAGGACAACATGCTGTCAGGGGAGGAAGGAAAGCAAGCTGGCATCACAATTAGCCAGGTAGATAAGGCAAACCTATCTGATAAGCTTAAAAATGTAGTAGGTAAATATCCTTTGGTGAAGCTAGCTACTACTATTGAGGGAAAGGAAACCCAGTGGTACAACGCAGATGCGTCGGTATTGATATCCATACCCTACACACCGACAGAAGAGGAAATAGCCGACTCGGAATTCATTATAGTGTCACTTGTCGATGAGGATGGCAATTTATCTGCTGTTACTAGTGGACGCTTTGACTCAGAAGCAGGGGCAGTAACGGTCACTGTTAACCGTTCAGGTATGTATGCAGTTTCCTTTACACACAAGACTTTTGAGGACCTGGATAGTGTCAAGTGGGCGGTGAACCCCATTGAAGTGCTGGCTTCAAAGGGAATCATACATAAACTGGCTGATGAGAATTATCTTCCTCAAACCGATATTACAAGGGCAGAATTCCTTTATATGCTGGTAAGGACCCTTGGCGTTGATACAAAGACAGATAGCAGCTTTAGCGATATAAGTAGTGACGCCTACTATTATAGAGAGCTGGCAGTAGCCAAAAAGCTAGGCATAACCAATGGTACGGGCAATAATATGTTTGCACCTGACGATAATATAACAAGGCAGGAAATGATGGCTATGACCGAGAGAGCGTTGCGGTTGCTAAATAAGATTGAGGCAATTGGAACGCCTGGGGAGCTTGAGGATTTTTCTGATAAGGAGCTTGTAGCGGACTATGCTGTAGAAAGTGTTGCTTCGGTTGTAAAGGAAGGCTTGATAGTAGGTAGCGGAGGCAACATAAACCCTCTGGGTAACACCACAAGGGCTGAAACGGCAGTTCTTATGCACAGGATATCTAACAAATATTGAGTAGACTGACAATACAAACAGCCGACCTGGGTATATACCCTAGGCCGGCTGTTTGCATAGACAGCAGGTTTCTATTCACAATTATGACTGGCTTGGAATTATGGTCATTTTTTGCATATCTTATTGACTATGTTTGACAAAATAGTATATCATCTAGTTATGTTGGATTATTATGTCGTAATGTACCAATGTTCGTTACTGGGATACTATTACTATAAGTTCTAGCGACAGATTCATAGAAGTCGCAGTATACGACACTGATTTTGCGATACCGGAGGGGTTTTTTCTGAGCGCAGTTGGCACTGTTTTGCATGATAGGTATGAAATTATAGCCGAACTTGGTAAAGGCGGAATGAGTACAGTTTATTTGGCTAAGGACAAAAATCTGGATTCATACTGGGCTGTTAAACAGGTTAAGAATGATAACAAGGTAGATATTGAAGCATTTAAAAAGGAAGTTGAGTTGTTGTCAAGCCTGAACTATCCTGATATTCCAAGAATAGTTGACCGTATTGAGTTGGATAATGACTTTTTTGTCGTTATGGACTTTATTGATGGAACTTCATTAGGGAAAAAAGTTCTTGCAGAGGGACCGTCGCCAGAGAAGGATGTAGTTGAATGGGCAAAAATGCTTTGTGATGCTCTAATTTATTTACATAATGTAAAAGATAATCCTATAGTCTACTGTGATATGAAACCCAATAATGTAATATTGAATCAATCAGGAAGAATAAAGCTAATAGATTTTGGTATAGCAAAAGAATGTAGGCGAGGGGAGAAGCAATTGGGTTCAAGTGTTGGAACCAAGGGCTTTGCTGCGCCGGAACAATATAAAGGTTCTAGTAATATCCTTGACGAACGGACAGATATATATGGATTTGGTGCTACCCTATACTATCTTGTGACTGGCAACGTTCCCGGAAAGCCCCCAAAGGCAGCTACGCCGATACGCAATATCAATCCGACACTGTCGGAAGGACTTGAATATATTATTTCAAAATGTATGAGTGATGCTCCAGAGGATAGGTACCAAAACTGTATGGAACTTAAAGGAGATCTGGATAATATTCAGCAGTTGACAGGTGCATACAGAAACAAAATGACACGAAAGCTGGTTTCATTCATATCTAGTCTTGTAGCATGTATAGTTTTTATTATTGTAATGTTCTTGGGGCTACAGGGAATCCGAGCAGTTAATGAAGACTATTATCAAGCCGCATTTAGAGCAGCATCCGAAAGCGAGCGCAAGGGTGATTACGAAAATGCTGCAAAGTACTATAAGGAAGCTGTTACATACAAATCAGATGACTACGATACTCATTTGTTGTTTTTCCTAGCTTTGCTACCCAGAACGGAAGAGGCTGATTTTATTAATCAAACAAAATCGGCAATTGATGAGATGAGGAAAAGTTATATAGAAAATCCTGAATCCGGTATGTACCACAATATGAAACTGATGTATCAGGTGGCAAAAAGGTGCATTGAGGTAAATGATCCTGCTTATGCTGCCTTTGCAGTCGAATATATCCAGGAGATAAAAGAAAGTAGAGAGTATGTACAAGGAGATATTAATACGGCTTATATAGACAGTTATGAGATTATTGCTACTAACTGTGCAAAAAATTTAAACACTCTTGATTTCGAAAGATTCAATAGCTCTCTTATAAATCTGGAGGATATTTCTGACAGACAGGAGCTATTTGCAAATGAGAAGCTTGAAAACTATTATACTATTATGTTAATGTATGCAAGGTACCCGAATTATTTAATTAATGCATACGAGAGAATATACGAAATTGGAATTAAGGCAAGAGATATACTTGATAAAAATTATCAATCTGATGACCTAACATTCAATAACATAATTCCTATGTATGAATTGGTTGCATCAAGCTTGTACAATAGCGCAGTAACTGAAGCAGATGTAGTGAAAAAAGAGGAAACCTACCGGCTTAGCATTGAATGGTTCGAGTATCTAGAGGATCTTAATGCTGATCTTGAAGAAACTCTGGAGATGAGAAAGGGAAATGCATACAAGGGTATTTTCGATATATACAATACAGTTGACAGAAGAGATAGTATGGATGATTCTGCTGTACAATACCTTGATAAGGCAGCCGATGTTTTCAGGAACATAATATCGAAGAATAGCAAGTCATTTCTTGCACATGTGTACCTTACACAGACCTGTTTAGAAAGAGAAATGAACAAGACTTCAGCAGAACGTGATTATTCGGAAATTAAAGAACTATATGACGCCGTAGTATCGTTGAAAAGTAATGATAAAAACCTGTCAGGAATAGCGCTTTCACAGTTTAGCTCCCTTAAGAGGCAGATGGAGATTGCAGGGTTGGAGGAATAATAATGAATGAAGTTATGTTTTATGGAGGTATTGTATTATCTGTTTCGTTTTTTATATTGACCGTGTTTTTATTTATCTACAATAAAGTTCCTTATGTAATTAAGTATTTTATTCAAATACGTAGAAAAAAGGTATTTAGAACTGCCTTGGTTGTGAACAAGGTATCAGGTGTTGAGGCAAGCAATGTCAAGCTGAACAAAAACATATCTAGTGAGAATGAAAATACAGTGTTGCTAGATGATGTTGAGTGCTATGTAACTGCTCTGTTGGACGACGAATCGACATCTCTGCTGCCTGAATATGATAATGAAGATTGATTTGGAGGAGAAACAAAATGGGTCTTAAGAGGTGTTTTGAAGGAGAAAACAAGAGAAACCTGGGATTGGTGGCAACAATTTTTATATTTGCTTTTGTTGCCTTATTCTATTATTTGGCATTTAATAGCTCATATGCTTCTTCAGTTGCACCAAACAATATTACAGGTGACTATATCTATTATACTAATAAACCAACAGATGCAATATTACCTCTCGAAGACGAAGCTGGCTCCGATGAGGCTATTGCAGTGTTTTCTACAACAGGAAGTGCTTTCTATTTTGCATCCTACAATGGGATAGAACCCGGTTCAACCGCAACTGAAATTGACAGTATTGGCTGGGTAACTGATAAAGAGACTGGTAGTACCACACTTAGTAGTGTCGAATGGATTCCAGGCGAACAGAATTATTACTATGTGACAATAACAGAACGAGATGAAGAATATATCAGATACTTTGATGGTGTATCCGGTGACCCGAATCTGCTTAAGCGTCGTGGTAGGACTTTAAAGCTTCAGCAAATTTGCGTTATATATGACGATGATAATCCGGTTATCGATAACGTATCTGTCATAAGCAATGTGACAATGAAATCAACTGATGAATTAGTTTTGAGCTTTGATATTAGTGATGGTATATCCGGAATCAGAGATGAGGCTATTGTAGCTAGCATCAATGGCAAGAGGGCTGATACTGTAGCTAAGATTGGAGAAATTTCTTACGAAGCAGTATTCCCTATGCATCTGTTTACAGAAGGGCTGGATAATGGTGAGTCATTTCCGACGATGAATTTATTAATAGAAGTAGAGGATAAAGCTGGTAATTTGTCGAGTTATGCCCAAACAATAGATGATATGAAATATGACTGCCTTGAGATCACAAACGTTACAATGGGTTCAAGCAATGAAAGGACCGGCCTTGCGAAGCGAGGAGATACTGTAACGCTATCATTTGAAACCTCTATTGAATTAGATACAGAAGCTTTTACAAATGCTAAAGCAGCAGAAAATGATATGGAATTACATAAGCTCGAAGACAATGGTAAAAAATGGCTAGCTCAATACACCATTACAGAAGAAGATGAGATCATTGACAACTCTGTGATAACTGCTGCGATTACAATTGAAAACAACGGTATTATTAAATCAATAACACAGGAGGATGCACCTGCTAGTGTTGTGTTTTATGATGAAATCGGAATTAAATCCCTCCAGTTTACATCTAGCAATGAAATTGATGCTGCGTTTGCTATTAGGGGAGATACAATAACTGTAAAGTATGAAACAACTCATCCTGTAATTATAAGCAATACCAAAATATCAGGCAATTATGTTTGGTTTCAAAATTCATGCGACGGTATGATTTGGACAGCATCATACACGATACCGAACGACATTTCAATGGTAGACGGTTCTGATTTTACTTTTGAGTTTATGGTGTCGGATGAGGCAGGCAATCCTACTATTACAATAACACAGGAAGATACAAACGATAAAATTAAATTCGGTGATGATGTTGATATAATAAATTTAAGAGTGATTTCAAATAATCCCCAAAGCACTGGATATGTACGGGTTGGCAATACTGTAACAATAACATTTGCAACACAGAAATCAGTATTGATGTGGCCTTGGTCATTTCCCTACAACATGATTCATTTTTTTACTTCAAGTACAATAGCCAATAGAAGCATCGAATTTGAGAATGTGGAAGGCGACGGTATGCATTGGAAGGGTGAAGTTGAAATAACACCGGAAATGGGACTAATTGATGGTGAAAAGGTGCCTTTCTTTTTTCAAGTTATTGGTGACGGCTTATATAATGATAGAAATCAGAATTCCACCTCAGGTGTCATTTATTATAATGATATTGAACTAAGGAATTTGGAATTCAAGTCAAGTAACTACAATCCTAAGTTGGCGAAGGATGGTGACACCATTACTGTTAGCTTCAATACAAATCATAGAGTGAGCATTAAAGAGGCAACAATAGCAGGAGAAGCAGTTGCGCTTACTAGCAGGGATAATAATGGCAAGGATTGGACAGGGATTTATACAGTAGAAAACGGTAAGCTGGAAGATAATTCGGATATTTATTTCGAGCTTTCTGTTGAAGATAATGCCGGGCATACAAAGATAGTTACGCAAAATGAAAATGATTGTATCAGGTATCTTGCTCCGCTGGAAGTAACAAATCTATCTATGGTATCAAGTAATGCTGATCCGACTTTGGCAAAAGATAATGATGCTATAACGGTATCCTTTGAGACCCAGCACACAATCAGTCGTTACGATGTAGCAATAGCGGACAAGCGCATAGATTTAACAAATGGATATGCAAATGGAAAATGGAGATGGACGGGTTCTTATGTTGTTGAGGATGGAGATATCGAAGATCTGGCCATGCTAGCACTGGAGCTGAAGATTTATGATGCCTCAGGAAACAGTGTCCACATTACGCAGGATGATTTGGAAACAGGTGTTCAGTATTATGCACCTATTAAAATAACTGACTTCAGTTTGCTATCTAATAACAGTAATACATCCTTAGCAAAGGATGCTGATGTAATATCTACAGCTTTTAGGACACAGCATCCTGTAACTATCACAAAATCAATATTCGCAGGAAAAGAAGCCATTTTGGAGAGCATCAACGAGGATGGAATGACGTGGAATGGCAGTTATACTGTTGCAGGTGGTGATACTGAGGATGAAGGTATAATAGCATTTGATTGTTATGTTAGCGATAAGGCAGGCAATATAGCTGAAATTACTGAAGCTGATTCAAATAATAGTATAAGATATCAGGCACCAATAGAAATCTTAGATTTGAAAATAGCCAGTAGTAATGAAATTAGTAGTCTTGCCAAGGTTGGTGACCTGATCACTGTTAGCTTCAGTACACAGCACAAGGTCAATATAGGTAATGCCAAAATTGCACTGCACGATGTAAAATTCACCAGTGAGAATGATGCGGGCATGGTTTGGACAGGCACTTACAGAATAAATGAGGCAATTATTGCCGACGGTTCAATAATTGATTTTGCTTTCGCAGCCACAGACGATGCAGGAAATGCAGCAGTAAGAACTCAAGCTGATATTGAAGATATGGTCACGTATTTTGGTCCAATTCAAATAAACGATCTTAACTTTACATCAAGTAATTCGTCAAAGAGACTTGTTAAGGTAGGAAACACGTTGACCCTATCATTCAGAACACAGCATGAGGTGCGAATTAAGTCGGCAAGAATCGGTAGTAAGAATGTAAGCTTCACCAGTGAAAATAATGAAGGTAAGATGTGGTCAGCCACCATTAATGTTGATAATGGTTTTGTAAATGAAAACAGTAATGTGCCGTTTTCATTGGAAATAGATGATGTGTGCGGCAACACTGCAAAAGCATCACACTTGGATATACTGTCAATCAAATACTACGCTCCTATTGGAGAGGGCTTTTCAGGTCTATCATTTGCATCTGACAATTCATCACCTGGCATTGCCAAGGATGGTGATACGGTTGTAGTAAGATTTAACACTACACACCCTACGGTTGTTAGCAATGGATATATCGGAGGCAGGAGCGTATCCTTCAATAGTGACAACGATATGGAATGGTACGCATCAATGAGGGTGGCAAATGGGCAAATAAGCGATAATAGTAGCATATCCTTCAGTTTTAGCATATCGGATGCCGCTGGCAACGTTACAGTATCAAAAAACCAGAGCGATAGTTCTAGAATAATGTATCAGGCACCCATTGATGAAGCCTTGTCAGGCGTTTCCTTAGTATCAGACAACATTACATCAAAAAGCTATGCGAAAAATGGAAATACTATAAGCCTATCCTTTAATACTTCACACCCGGTAAGTGTTAGCAATGGCAGTATCGCAGGGAAGACTGTCACGTTCTCAAGTACTGACGATATGCATTGGAGTGCTTCGTATCTGGTAAGAGATGGAGAGATTACAGATAATACAGATATTAAGTGTTCATTTACGTTATCTGATGCAGCAGGGAACCCATCTGTTACCAGAAACCAAGACCACATTGCTAAAGTGAGATACCAGGCGCCTATAAAAATCAACCAGCTTAGTATGGTATCAAATAACATGGAAAACCTTAAGGAAGTAGCCAGGGATGGAGATACAATTTACCTTTCCTTTAACACTACTCATCCTGTGATGCTCTCATCTACAAAAATAGCAGACCAGTATGTCTCATGCAAAAGCCTGAATGATGACAATATGCACTGGAGCGCAGAGTACACAGTAATTAATGGGCAAATAGAAGACAACCAGAATGTGGCTCTATATTTTGTCGCTAGTGATATGGCGGGTAATGCACCTGTAACGATAACGCAGAAAGATGCGTTGTCTGGCAGGATTGTGTATTATTCTCCAATAGTCATATCGGATTTAGAAATAACCACAAACAACGATAATGACGGCAGAATGTATGCAAAGGATGGGGATACCGTAACTGTTAAGTTTACTACAAACCATGACGTTACTTTATCTAATACCTATGTCACAGGTAAGAAAGCAATTGTAGAGGATTACCCAAATGCTGAAAACGATACGGCCAGGGACTGGGTACTGAGCTACAAGCTTCAGAATGGAGATGCAAGTGATTTGGCGGAGGTTACCTTCAACTTTGATGTTGATGATATAGCTGGAAACAATCAGGTGAAAAAGAAGAATACAGACTCTGATGTGACCAATAAGATTCAGTATTATGCCCCACTTGAGGCCGAGACCACAATGACCTCCAACGGTAACAACGCTTATTTTGCAAAAAATGGTGATTCTGTCACAGTCAGGTCGAGTACGTCTCACGATGCATTTGTTGTTGAATCCAAAGTATTTGCAAGACCGACATCTAACTCGGGTATCAATAGTAAAAATATAGAAATGACATATACTTTCCCTGAGAATGAAACAGTTCTTACTGAAGGGCCGGTTCCTTTTGAGTATATCCTTGCTGATTTGGCAGGCAATACTATAAGTATAAGTGATAGTACATATGTATTGCCGCAGGTAATATATGACCGCACAAATCCTGTTGTTTCTGCTGTGCCTGATTTCAGCGGCTTTACAAATCAAATGCTTTCCTTTAAGATAACATATCGTGATACTAATATAGACACACAGGGTGTATCATTAAAGGTCAATGGAGTCGAGCAGATAACAGCGGCAAACAGAAACTCTATCTCCGGTACTGAATTTGTAAAGGAAGTGGTATTGGATATTGATGGAGAATACCTTATAGCCGCGTCAATGGTTGACAAAGCCAGTAACAAATCAAACCCTGATGTGAAGTCCGATATTACAGTAGATACTACCAACCCTGAAATAAAGCATGTTAAACTGGAGTTAGGTGCTCCTAGGACATATAAAGCAGGATTCGACATAAGTGAATACTTTAGCATCAATGAAAAATATATAAAAGAAGTGATTTGTACAGTAGCCGATAATTATGGTGTAGCCGAGTGGGATATTTACACGCCCATAACAACTGATGGTAAAAAGACAATATATCTAATGGTGACAGATATGTCGGGCAATAACTCAGCCGAACTTACATATGACCTATATCTAGATGGAACACCACCTAAACCAATAGTCATGGAGACTTACAGTGGGACAGAGTTACTTCCGGATGCTGAAGCAGTTACATTTGTATCTGACCTCAGTTTTAGGATAAGCCTTGATAAGCTTCATATAGGTGATGAAGAGCCAGATCGTTTCACTGAGCTAAAGCTCCTTGACAAGAATAAAAACCTTGTAGCGGACCTGTTAGGCACAGTTACACCTACACAGGATGGAGTTTACACTTATACTCTAGAGAACTTCGGAGAGTACACGTTTGTATTATCAACTGCCGATAGTGTGGGTAATGTTATAGAGGCTTGTGAATATAGCTTTATATACAAAGACAAGACGATTTTCCAGAAGTATTTTGACAACAAGCCCGTACTTTACAGCTCATCGGCGGGGGCAGGGGTTCTGGCAATAGGGTCAATTGTATTTATATCCATTAGGAGAAGACGAAAAAAATAAAGTAACAGCAGGGTGAGGAGCATGAATTCTGTATTTAACAGCGAATTGGTAATTGAAAGCAGGGATACTCAGTATTTGGCATTTATCCTTAATTCACCTGAATTGTTTTTTCAAACTGGTTACAAGGTGCTTCAAAATCAGGAGAAGAAGGGTTTTATCAAATGCACTAAGGTTACACATAATGGAAAGATAAAACTGGTCTATGATATACAGAAATATCAGACCCTTGAATCTTTGTTGCCTGATTTGCGTCCTGACACACTTATTACGATATTGGCAAACCTTGTTGAGGTTATTGTTGAAGTAAAAAATAATGGATTTATGCAAAGTGATAACATAGCCATAACCCTTAATAATATTTTTGTTGACTGTAACAACTATAAGGCATATCTCATTTATCTACCGATGGATCAGTCGATAGAGCAGGATGGATACAGCTGCAGAATTGAAGATCGCTTAAGGGAGGTTATTACGTTAGTCATAAAGACATATCCGGAATTGTCAGATCCAAAGGTTTCTGAACTATATAACAGTATTAATAACCCCACGATTACAGCAGAAGCTATAAAAGAGCTTCTTAGTAATTCACAGCTTCACTACTCCACAACCGAACAGCAAACAGAGCATAAGGAGCATGTTGATGTAGTGGAAAATGATGAGTCTGATGATAAGGAAGGCTTGGGGAGGAAGAAGGGGTCATTTTTTGGTCTATTCAAATCTAAGTCCAAAATCAAAACTACACCAAAGAAGCCCAAACCCCAACCCAAACCAAAACTTAAATCCAAATCAAAACTTAAATCTAAATCAACTGATGTTGATAGTACGGCTGCTGTCAGCTTTCATGCCGAGTATGAGGGTGGAGCTACAGAAATACTGTCTGAGCTATTTCTTCCGAGCATATTATTAGTAGGTGTTAAAACACCCAAGAAGGTGGAAATGAAAATTGACAAGCCGGAATTTATTATAGGTAAGAAGCCGGATGTTGTGGATGGGATTATTGCATTTAATAGCGCTATAAGCAGAGTCCATTGCAAGATAGTGTATAAAGATGGTGGATATTACATAGTTGATTTAGGAAGTGCAAATGGAACCTTTGTGAACGGCAGGAGAATAGCACCTAATCAGCAGGTCTCTATTAAAGCAGGTGATAAGGTGAGGTTTGCAAATAGTGATTTCATAATAAAATCGATTTGAGGATGCCATGAAAAAGCTTAGAATCGAAGTGTCGGGCATAACTGATGTCGGCATAGAAAAAAAAGTAAATGAGGATTCATTTTTCTACAAGGTAGTTGATGCCGGGACGTGCTACGCTGGAATATTTGCTGTTGCTGACGGGGTTGGCGGACTGGAAAAGGGCGAGGTTGCCAGCAGAAAGGCAATATCAGATATAAACAAATGGTGGGAAAATGATTTTAAAAACAATTTTAACAACAAGGAGTATTTAATACAAAGCCTTATTAGTACAATAAATGAAACAAATCTGGAATTGATAAGTATAGCTAGAAACAACAGTATTAGAACCGCTACTACAATAGTGGTCTTGATTATTTGGAATAATAATTGGCTGGTTCTGAATGTAGGAGACAGCAGAGTATATAGGATTAATGGACTATTCTCCAACAAGATCAACCAGCTTACACAAGACCATTCATGTATGATAAATAAAGAGATAGATGGCAGGATTATCAGGAAAAATGTCCTGACGGAATGCATTGGCAATAGGGAAAGGATTAATCATTATTGTAACCTTGACACGATAAAAAGAAATGACATTTTCATTATTTGTAGTGATGGTATTTATAAAACAATAACTGACAGGGAGCTTGCTGACATTACCAAAACAAATAAAGACAGTATGGACAGGCTGTGTAATTCACTGGTCGAAACTGCAAAGCAGAAGGGTGAGAGTGATAATATCTCTGTTATTGCGGTTAGATTAGTAGACTAGTCCGGAAGGAGCATTCTCAATGGAAAGAATAAATGTATTGCTAGCTGACACAGATGTGAAATACCTGATTCCTCTTGAACGCAAATTTATAGATGAGTTTGGAGAAATGGCAGATATAAGTATTATTACTGATAAAGATTATCTGAATACTTTTTTCAATACCCCCCAAAGTCTGGATATACTGCTAATAGGTGAGGGGCTTTATGACCAAAGCTTTCTCAGGCATGATATTGCCAATCTGTTCATACTTTCCGATAATTCTGGCAACGCTGATATTACGGGTAGCTTGGAAACCAACTACATCTACAAATATACTAGTGTTAAGGAAATATTTAATGAAGTCGTGAATAATTTATCAGCAAAGAAACCTCTGAATCTATCAATAGAAAAAGAAACAAAGATTGTGCTGGCTTATTCACCTGTGGGAGGAATCGGAAAAACAACTGTTGCAATTGGAATCAGTGGAGCTTTGGCCAAAAGCCATAAAAAGGTTTTATTCATGAGCATCGATAGTCTACAAAGCTTTGGATTTCTGTTGCCTGACAGGGAGGCAATGGCATCGGGAGCAGAAAGATTGATTACATTGAATAGCGGCATTTCTTATGAGGCCATTTATCCATATATTAGAACAGGAATCTTTGATTATCTACCACCTTTCAGTAAGGCCTTATCTGCTCTTAGTATACGACAGGAGCACTACTTCAACCTGGCTGCTACTATCAAGGAAGCTAATGATTATGATTTCATAATAATCGATATGCCTGGAGACTTTACCCAGGACACTACGCGATTTATGGGCTTTGCTAATAATACCATAATTGTTGCCGGTCAAGATATGGCATCAGTTTGTAAGCTTGAATGCCTACTCAACAATATCGATTGTTCGGATAGGAATAGATTTTTGTTTATATGTAATAAATACATTTCTGAAAATGAAAATCTCCTGGTGGGAGAAAAGATGATTAAGAAGTGTAGAATCAACGAATATGTCGAGTTTATGAAAGAGGAAGATATTATTACAATTGAAAATCTTATAAGTATAAAAAGCTTGCAGAAGGTTGCGATGCTATTAATTTGAGAGGTCTATGGCTATGAATACTGAAAGAATAATAGTAGTATTGAATATGCAAAAAAAAGGGGAAAAGTATGATGTCGAAATCCCTTTGGATATATCAGCCAATGAGCTAATCACAGGGCTGAATCAGGGGTTTAGCCTTGGCATGGATACTTCGGATTTGTCCAAGTGCTGTTTGAAGACTGAAAACCCCATTGCATTGGTAAGAGGCAGTAAAACAATAAGGGAATATGGATTAAGGCATGGAACGATTATTAACTATACACTGTAGGGGGAAAGAATGAATAACAGATATAAATTAATAATATCAAATAAAAAAATATTCAAAGAGATTGAACTCTACAATGAGTACAAAACCTCCATTAAGGCGGGTACTACTAAGAACTGTGATGTTCGCTTCAATAAGGATGATTTTTTCACGGAATTCGAGATTACATTTGACTATTTAAATGGATATTGGCAGGTGTGCTGTGATGATAATATTTACATAACATCTGACGGGATAATGAAGCTACCGACAAAAACACTGGAGCATGGCGATGATTTGATATTAAAGTATAAGGAATCCAATCAGGATATTTTCAAATTAAGCTTCACCCTTGATTTTGATTACAATAAAAAGGATTATGATAGGATAATAGAGTTTATTGATTGTGATGAAATTGTTATTGGTGGGGGGAGTAAATGCGACATACAACTGCAGAATAGCTTGATGGGAAATAATACTGTTGTACTAAAGAAAAAGAATGGAAGACTAACGCTGATTGATAACAACACAAAATATGGAGTTTTTGTTAATGGGATTAAAATAAATGGACTATTTGAAATAAAGGATTATGATTTTTTTTCAATCCTTGAATATAGCTTCTATTTTAAACATAGTAAGGTTTATACATCAAAAAACAGCGATATTATTATTAACAGCCTTAATTATTATGATGTTTCAGAAGTAAAGAATCGTTTTGCCTATCCTAAATATAATAGAAGCACTCGGATAAAGTCTATTGTACCAACAGACCTAATAGACATATTGGATCCTCCGGAGCAGCCTCATGAGCCAAAAAATAATTTGGTTATGTCTTTGATACCAGCCTTGAGCATGCTTGCACTGACAGTGGTACTACGTGGTGTGATAGGCGGTGGAGGGACCTTTGTTATATTTAGTGCTTGCTCCATGGGATTGGGTATTTTCACATCAATAATGAGCTTCACTAGTGAAAAGAAAAAGTACAAGAAGGACATTATTGAACGTAAAAGAAAATATTCAGAGTACATCAACAATAAAAGAGTTGAGATTTCCAAGCTCAGAGATGAGGAACTCCAGGTATTAGAGGGGACATATTATTCTTCTGAAAAGATAATCCAGCATGTTAATGACTTTTCAAGTAGCTTATTTGATAGAAGCTCTGAAGATTTAGATTTTTTACATATCAGAGTAGGAACAGGTGCATTACTGTCCAATAGGCAACTTGATTATAAGAAGCAAGAGAGGCTGGATACTGATGATGCACTGGCTGACATACCAGGGCAGATTGCTTTGGAATATAAGTATATCAATAAAGCACCTATTGTAGTAAGGCTTTCTGAATCAAGTGCTATAGGCGTCGTCGGGAGTACCAGCCAATTATATGATATGTTTAAAATAATGGTGCTGGATTTGTCAGTGAGACAATACTATAACGATATTAAGATGTTTTTCATTTTTGATAGCGAGAATGTCGAGCAGATGGAATGGATACGCTTTTTACCCCATATACAAAGTTATGAATCAGGACTAAGGAATATAATACATGATGATGACAGCCGGAGTTCTTTGTTTGAACATCTTTATAAGGAATTATCACGGAGGGAATCGGAGAAAATCAAATACCCGGGTTATGTCGTTTTTGTCTATAATGATGTTGGAATAAAGCGTCATCCCCTTTCTAAGTATATAGAAAATGCCATAGAATGCGGATTCACATTTATATTTTTTGAGGAATATATGGAGATGCTTCCTAAAGGATGTCAAAGCATCATAATGCTTGACAAAAACGATAGTAGCGGCCAGGTAGTCGATAGCTCTGACTCAACACAGTCGGTAGGCTTCAGTTATGATGAAATTGAGGATGTAATTGCAAAGGATGCAGTGTTGAGACTAGCACCTGTTTACTGTGAGGAAATAAGCCTTGAGGGCTCACTTACAAAAAACATATCACTTTTTGAACTACTTAAGATAGCAGCAGTAGATGATTTAGATATCGAAAGTAGGTGGAAGAGTTCGGAAGTATATAAGACTATGGCTGCACCATTAGGGGTTAAATCTAAAAATGAAATTGTCTACCTGGACCTTAATGAAAAGCATCACGGGCCTCATGGCCTGGTGGCAGGTACAACTGGTTCAGGCAAGAGTGAGATATTACAATCGTATATTTTGTCCATGGCAACCTTGTTCCATCCATATGAAGTCAGCTTTGTAATAATAGACTTCAAGGGAGGCGGTATGGTCAACCAGTTTAAGGATCTACCTCATCTTATTGGAGCTATAACAAATATTGACGGAAGAGAGATAAATCGTTCCCTGTTATCAATAAAGGCAGAGCTGCGGAAAAGACAGGAATACTTTGCTCAGTATGGAGTCAATCATATAGATAGTTACATTAGGCTCTATAAAAAAGGAGAAACTCCTGTTCCTATACCCCATTTGATTTTGATAGTGGATGAATTTGCAGAACTTAAAATGGATCAGCCGGAATTTATGAAGGAATTAATAAGTGCAGCCCGTATAGGAAGAAGCCTTGGAGTGCATTTGATACTTGCCACACAGAAACCAAGCGGTGTAGTTAACGCTCAAATCTGGTCTAATTCAAAATTTAAGCTATGTCTAAAGGTACAAAATAAGGAAGATAGTAATGAAGTAATTAAAACGCCTTTGGCGGCAGAGATAAAAGAACCTGGACGAGCATATTTGCAGGTTGGCAACAATGAAATATTTGACTTGTTTCAATCTGCCTACAGTGGTGCGCCGGCAAATACAGACACAGCACTCCAAAAAAAATCCTTTGTTATCTCGACTGTTTCGTTATCCGGAAAAAGAACGCCGGTATATGTTAAAAAAATCAGTAAATCCGACAGGCAAAGTGAAACACAGCTTGAAGCCATTGTAAGCTACATAAATGGTTATTGCGAGGGTAAAATGATAAAGCATTTACCGGGAATATGCATGCCTCCGTTGGAGGATATAGTATACTACATCCCCAGAAAGCTTAAGAAGGAAAGCGGTAAGACAATAATTCCCCTTGGTATATATGATGATCCTGATAATCAGTGTCAGAATGAGGCGAATCTTGACCTTACCAGTGGTAATACAATCATCATTGGAGCCTCTCAGTATGGAAAAACATCATTACTGCAGTTGCTTATCAGATGTATTGGCGAAAGTTATTCACCTCGAGAGGTCTCCATTTACATTATGGATTTTGGTTCACTGGCGTTGAATGTGTTTGAGGATATGAACCATATCGGAGGAATTATTACACCGACAAATGATGAGAAGCTGAAGAATTTCGTAAGGATGCTACGGCATGAGATAAAGAACCGCAAGGAGGTATTCTCTCAGATAGGTGTTACTTCATTCACATCATATAAGGAAGCAGGCAATACGGATTTGCCTCACATTGTTCTAATGGTAGACAATTATCTCGCCTTCAAAGAGCTGTTTGCTGAATATGAGGAGGATATGATTAACTTCAGCAGAGAAGGTATAGGTGTAGGTATTAGCATAATTATAACATCCCAGCATATCACCGGCCTTGGCTATAAGCTATTAGGTAATTACATGAATAGGATAGGATTGTACAGCTTTCAGAGAGATGATTACGGAGCATTGTTTGACAGATGCCGTATGGAGCCTAAGAATGTACCGGGGAGGGGTTTGATCTCCATCGACAAAACAATATATGAGTATCAAACATATTTAGCATTCGAGGGAGAAAAGGAAATTGACCGTGTTGGGGCAATAAAGGAGTTTATTAAAGTAAACAACAAAGCTAATCAAGACGTTAGGGCAAGGAGAATACCGGAAGTGCCACAAATCCTTGATATTGATTATGTGCAGAATAATTACGGTCAGAGCAGGGCAAAACCGTATCAGATACCTGTGGGAATAGACTATGATACAGTGGAGTTTGCAACTATTGACCTTAGCAAGATACTGATGCTCAGTATTGCGGGGAGGGAGAGCAGTGGCAAAACCAATTTGGTTAAGATTTTGATGAATTATTTACAGCAGCATATTTTTGATTTCCCTTCAAAAGCCTATATTATAGACGATTATGAACGTCAGCTAAACCAGTTTAATTCATATGGTGTAGTCGAAAAGTATACTGTTGATGCTGGAGATTTTGAACTCATACTCACAGAGATGGAACAGGAGCTGATCGGTCGGATGGATTTATTGAAAGAATCCGGGCTAGATGCACTGGAGCAGGAACCGCTTCTTTTATGTGTTTTGCAGAACAATACAATTTTTAGCGCAGGTGGATTAAGTAAGGAGGGAGTTGATACATTTAAAAGGATAACAAAAAATTATCGTCAGCTAAAGGTGTGTTTTGTATTTGCTGTAGAAAATGTAGCAGTTCCCTTTGGTGCACCGGAGTTACTAAAGATTGTGAAGGAGAATAAAAATCTCTTTGTATTTGATGATTTGACTAACCTTAAGTTTAATGATGTGACACCGTCAGTAGCAAAACAATACAAGAAGCTTATAGAATTGGGAGATGCGTTTTTTATTTCTGATAAAGGAACTCAGAAATTGAAGACAATTCATTCGATAGAGTAGTATAATGTATATAAAATGTTTATATTGGCATATATTGTTGACTTGAATATGGATTTATTATAATATGTCCGTGTGGTAACAAGTAAACAAATACACATAATGTTCATAAATGACAAAACATTTACAGCCATGAAAGAGGTGTGAATGAATGGCAGATAACAATAGCAAAGGTTATATAGAGCATCTTAATACAGGGAATATGAGTGATGCAACCACTGCCTTTTCCAGTGGGATTAAGGAGTATAACAGTATTAAAACTGATGTTGAAAATGCAACCAGTGCATTATTTTCATGCTGGAAAGGGAAGGGGAAAACCCAGTTCGAAAAAGATTATGCAACGATATATAGACAGCTAGAGGATATAGAGGACATACTATATGAACTTTACGATGCATTAGTAGATGCCCAGGCAGCTTATATATCAACTGATCAGGAGCTTGGCAAAAATTTAACTTTATAGGTGAGGTAAGTAATGAGCTATTACTTAAGTACTTTACAGAGTCGATTAAATTGCCTTGAGAATGATAAGGCAAGTAAAGAAAAGGCATTGGATATACAAAAGAAAAGATTACTAGCTGTTCACAATATAATAGCTGGTTTAGGCGGTCCTGATTTTAATGTTACATGCATCAGTATGGATGTACATAATATTTGCTATGAACTTCCTTTGGGTTTTGCATGGACAGAGAGTATCAGCGGATTACCAGACCAAATTTCTGTTGAATCTGAATCGCCATACTATATGGATTCGAATTTGGGTGAAGCAGATTCAAACCTAAAGGCAGAGTTAACGGATATACAGAATAAAATTGATGAGCTTGAAGAGGATATTAGGGAAATTAAATCAAATATATCTAGTACTAATAGATCTATTAGTGCAGAAAAGAGTAGAATTGCAGCAGAAGCTAGAAGGAGAGCAGAAGAGGCTAGGGCAGCAGCAGCAGCGGAAAAGGCGAAAGAAAAAAAAGCAACTCCTTCAGGAAAAGGCGCTTTTTAGCAAAGGATCAAAATAAGTATTATATGAGGTGGTTTTTGTGTCTGTTTTAGTTATTGACTATGATATTTTAAGTAATATAGCGATTTATGCCAGTAGTATAGTAGTAAATGCCAGTGAATACGCTGATTCGCTTTCAACAGGTGTAAGGACACCCATTTCCAATTTAATCGGTGAGTCAAGTACTAACATGGATAATGCGGGATACTATGTTGATAAAAAAATTGAAGCGTTAAGACAAAAATCCAGATTATTCAGTGCTTTCGAAACCAGAATAAAGACCTTGTATAGTACTGCAGAGCGGGTCGATCAAGAAGTGGCAACAATGTTAGCACAGAGGCAGGAAACATTTCTTAACCACAATCCTACACTTAGAATGGAAGATGGTTGGAAGGCTGACCTAATAAATTGGTTTGTGGACCTTAAAAACAAATTTCCAATATTGGGGAAAATAGCGGATGCCATAGGGTCTGCTATAACAAATATCAGTTCAATTATGGATAACATTAAGTACTGGTATTACTGCGAAGGCGGAAAATACACCGTGGGCTGTATACTTGCAATAGGAGGAGCTATACTTGCAATTGTCATATTCATAGCAACTTTGCCGGCTTCGGGGTTCTTTGCTGTTTGTGCTGCAATAGGTGCTGGCATTGGCGCAGTAAATGCGTTAGTAAATGTAGCGACATCTATACAAGCTAGCTATGCCGCCCATAATGGCGACCCAGCCTGGGCAGTCATTTATGGAAAGCGGGATAAGGTGTCGGATGTTTTAAGGGAGGTAAATTTCGGAAGCGCATTCTTGAATAAAGCCTCTCATTTTACTGCAAACATTATTGACCTTGCTGAATTGTTTTGTGATGTGGTAGGAGTTATTGATCTTGGTAGAAAGATTGCAATGAAGTTCAATCCGGTAAAACAATTTTTCAATAAGAATTATGGGCTTGGAAAATATTCAAGTATAGAGGTCGTTAAAGGTAAAGGAAAAGTAAGAAAGTTTACTTTTGAATCAATATGCACAGGGCTTGAATCTTATTTTAAGAACGTAAAGCTGGTTGAGGTATATGATGCAACAGCCGATGGCGGTAAGAGTATGGTTGGCCTTAGAACTTTTCTTAACCATAACTTAAAACTGGATTTAATTGACTTCGGAAAGTCATTTAGATTAAGCTCCATTAAGGATACTATTAAATATGGAGTAACACGTAAGGGTGCTTGGGGTACAATACTCACTAATCTTGGAAATAAGGATGTAGTGAAGAATGCGTTCAAGAGGGGAGTATTCGGTAATTTTACAGGAGTACTAGATAAATATAAGGACGCTAGTAATGTAACGAAAGGATATCGAAGATTGCAGTTAGCAGCATCATTCTGTAAGGATATAAAGGGTTCTTCATTCGGAGAAGTTCTTAGCACGGGCAATATAATTACTAAAATACTTAATGACGATTTTGATACATATAAAGATATTGATAAACTTCTTCCGAAAGGGCTTAGGGACATAAAGAAGTATTTTGATAATTCAGGGCATGCACACTGGTTGGGAGAAAAATTTGGAATTGATTTACCCGAAGGAAAGCCTGATGAATTTGTAGATCTGTTTGGAGAAACTTTGGATATGTTATATTAGTTGGTTAGTTAACCATCGAGGAGTATAAAATGGAGCACTATTTTAATGTAAATTCAATAAAAAAGCGGGAAATGGTTAAAAAGTGGAGGCGCGGACATATTCGTTGGAAGTTTGGTTTTCCAGTTCTTCTTATTGCATCAATAATTTGTGTTGGAATATCGATTGCTGTGTTTATATATGTATCATTAAATAGCGATGTTGAATTATGGATTTCGTTGATGGCGGCATTTATATTTCTTATGATTCCTGGGATAATCATACAGGCTTTATGGTTGAGACTATTCAGAACGACAGAAGATCCATTTAATACTTGCGGTAATGAAGTTGTGGTTATTTGCGACGATGGATTTCAAAATATTTTTCACAGGACTAGTGATAAAAATGAGGACAGTGCAGTTGCTTTACAGATACCATATGAAAATATCATTAGGCTTTCTGTAAATGACTATTATGATGTATTGTGGGTCAGGGGCCTTTATGAACAGTTAGATTATAGTAATTATGCCAAGGGAGCGGTTTATGAGCGCTTTGATAATATAGGAGAGGACCCTGAGAAGCTTGGAATATGTGTAATGCTTTATTTTGATAACAGTGATAAAATGCTAGAACTGCTTGAACAAAAATCGGGGTTAACTATTGAGCATTATTCAGATCCGGAAGAAGTAAATGAAAAATAAAAAGGAGACAGGCTTACATGGACAAAACAGCAGCGTTGGAGTATTTGCAGCAGGGTCAGATGTTATTAGGAAAAAAGCAATATGAGGCTGCCATAACTTACTTTGAAAAAGCTATTAAGGAAGATGCGCTTAATGCAGAGATATACATTTCCACAGGAATAGCTTATGCAAACCTTGATAAGTATGATGAGGCTGAAAGTAATTTTAAGAAGGCCTTGAAAATAAATAAAGATGAAGGAGTTGTTTATTTTCATCTTGGAAATATTTCCTTTTTGAAAGGGGACAAGTCAAGGGGCATCGAAAACTATAATATGGCCATATCCAAGGGATATGAAGAAGCACAGATGTATTTCAGCCTCGGACTTATGTTTGAGGAGGAGGACAATGACAATCTGGCTATACGTAATTACTCTAAAGCAATAATGAAGGATCCCTTAAGGGCTGATATTCGAATAAGAAAGGCAAGGCTCTTTATTAATAACAAGCATTTTGAGGAAGCTTTACAAACCCTTGATGAAATGATAATGGCCTGTCCTGATGCATTTGAAGGTTATCACCTGAAATCCATGGTTCTTACAGGTATGGACAAGCTTGATGAGGCTCAGAAGGTGCTAGATTATGCAAAAAAGCTATATCCAAGTGATCCGGGCTTTATAATAGACCAAGCGACATTATATGCAAGCATGGAAAAGTATGATGAAGCTCTCAAGGAGCTAGCACAGGCTGAGGAAATGGATATAGGCGATGGTGAAAGACACCAGATAGCAATGGAGAAGGCAAGGGTATATGCGCTAAAGACAGATATGGATAGCACAATCAAATGCCTTGAAGAAGCAAAACAAATTGCGAAAATAATAGATCCTCAAAACTTAGATACTGATGCTACCTTTTTCCTTATGAATTGCTATTTGAACATTGACAAATATGAAAATGCAATTAGTTGTGCGAAAGAACTTAAGGAATGTGAGCAAGAGGGCTATTTCACCTTGGCGGCCCACTATTATGAGCCTATCTGTATGCAGAAGTTGGGCAAGGAGGAAGAAGCCCAGGAGATGTTTAAGAATGCAGTTGAGTATTTAAGAAAATTTTCGCTGAAGAGTCCTGGTAATGTTGACAGCTATGCATTTAGGATACTGTGTCTTAGGGAATTAAAGCAGTATGACAAGGCACTTGAGCTTGCAGATTATCTTATAATGGTTGGAAACGATACTGCAGAGACACATACATTACGAGCTGCTGTTCTCTCGGATTTGGGACGGGAGGATGAGGCTAAAGCAGAGAAGGCTAAAGCTAGATCTTTTGGCACTATATTAAAAGATTTGGCTGCAAATAAAGAATAGAAAGGCGGCGTTTATTATGGCATTGATGCTTGACCAGGATGCATTCGCTACAGCAAAGGATAAATACAGCGAATTAGCTAATCGAATGGAAGCGCTGAAGGTTTCATTACAAAATGCGGTGGAAAGTGTAGAGGATGGTTGGAAATCAAATGCAGGAGATGAGTTTTTTAGGAAATTCAATGATGACTGGATGACCAATATAGAGAACTACATTGAGGTTATCAGGTATATGTCAAGTAACATCGATGAGTCAAACAGGAAGTATGGCGAAGTTTATACCGCTGCCAATAATGTTAAGTTTGAATAAAATTGTTATTAATTCAGCTTTACTGAATTAAAATATAAAAAAGGAGAATGATAACATGGCAACTATTAGGATAACACCACAAGAATTGAGAGAAGCTGCTACTTTTATTACTGGAAAACTAAGCGAAATCAACACAGATGTGGGTGATATCAAATCAAGGATTGACGCAGTAGCAGACGAGTGGGAAGGTGCAGCACAGAGTGCATTTGTATCAACATTTAACGATGATATGTATCCTCTGATGTCTAGTACACTTCCTCAAGTAATCGAAGGAATTTGTGGCATGCTTACAAGTGCTGCGGATGCTCTTGAAACTGCCGACTCAGAAGTTGCAAGCGCACTTAAGGGAGAATAAAAACCAAGATAAAAGCCTCGTCAAAATACCGAGGCTTTTTCTTTGTGGTTTCAGGAGGTATAAGTATGGCACGTGAACCGAAGGAAATAATGATAAGAAGCAAGACATTTGTTCAAGCGAAAAGATGGAACAGGACGAGGCTGAAAATTATCAGGTATAGTGTTATAGGAACAGTAGTACTGATGCTGGTCTCACTAATAATAACAAGACAAATCGTTACCTTAACAGGGCTTATAATACCAATTGTTGTTTATAATATGTTCAAGGGTAATCCTGAATTTGAAGGAAGCTATCGAATGGTGATGACTAAAATCGGACTTGATGACAAATCCATTACAATGACATACTTTAAGGTTGACAAAAATGACGGAAAAGGAGCCCGAGACGAAATCGTCTCCTTCGATTTCAATAGGATTAGTAGTCTTGAATACAGCGACCAGCTGTTATGTTTGAGGA
>CAYXPB010000028.1:0-27150 GCA_964466645.1 uncultured Acetivibrio sp.
TAAGTAAATAAACTATCTAAAACATATTATAAAAGGAGGAATAAATATGAAATATGAAGGTATTATCACAGCAATGGTAACGCCACTGACAAAAGACTATAAAGTTGACGAAAATAAACTTAGGGAAATTAAACATTAGTGCAAGAAGTTTTGGAGATATGAGGGAATATATTAAAAGTCTTATAAAGTATCTAAAGGAGAATTAAAGATATGAGTAAAAGGGTGGTTATAACGGGAATAGGGCCTGTTACAAGTTTAGGAACAGGAAAAGAAGAGTTTTTTAACAACCTTCTTATGGGGAAAAGTAATATTTGTGAAATTCCAAAGGAATATAAAGATAGTTACAACTTTAAATCCCTCTATTACACTCCTGCGCCGAAGGTGCAATTAAAAGAATATCAAATTCCTTCATCAATAGAAAAGGCTATGGGAGATGGTGCAAAGATAGCAATAGCGGCGGCAAGTCTTGCGCTAAAGGATGCAGATTTTGACGTGAAACCCTCGGATAAATATTTTAGCGTCGGACAATTAGAATATGCAGATATAATTATAGGGGTGGGCCTTAGCAGCTTAGAAACGGCATTTAATTCAAATATCGCCCATGTCTTTTCAAAGGACAAAGATGTTTTAGAAAAACATCAATTGGACAGCGTCTACAACCGTATGGTGATTCCTATAACAATGCCTAATTCCATAGCTTCCTGGATATCCATTATGTTCAATATAAAGGGTGCGAGTTTTACATTGAATGCTTCATGTGCATCCGGAACATGTGCCATAGGTGAGGCCTATATGAGAATAAAAAGCGGACTCTCCAATGTTGTATTGACCGGAGGTGTTGAGTCTCTGAAGGAAGAACACGGTTCTATAATGCGAGGCTTTGATGTGCTCAAAGCTTTGACCAGATCCGAGAACGGTTCACCTATGCCTTTTTCAAAAAATCGAAGTGGTTTTCTATTTAATGAAGGTGCAGGTTGTATATTAGTATTAGAGGAGCTTGAGTCTGCACTTAAGAGGGGAGCAAATATTTATGCTGAGATTTGCGGGTATAAATGTAATAGTGATGCTCATAACATAGTACAAATAGATGAAAGTGGGGAAAGAATCGCAGAACTTTTGAATAATATTATGGGGGGACAGAAGATAGACTATTTTAACGCCCATGGTACAGGAACCGAGCAAAATGATGGCATCGAAGCAAAGGTTCTAAAAGAGGTGTTTGGAGATAAGGAAGATCAGCCTTTGATAGGTGTTACAAAAGGTTTAACAGGGCATAGTTTAGGAGCAAGCGGAGCATTAGAAGCGGCTGTTACAGCTTTGTCCATAGATAGATCAATAGTTCATGGCTGCATAATAGAAGAGCCTATAGATAATTTGAATATAGTACAGCAAACCATTAAAACGGAAATTGAAAATGCGGTTTCTGCATCTTATGGCTTTGGAGGGCATAATGGAGCTCTGATGTTTAAGCGATTAGATTGAGAATTAGGAATGGCAATTGCAAATTTTTAGTTGATTCCTATGAGTTTTTTTAAAAACACCTTAGCAATAGTATTAGGAGAAAAATTATGGGTAATTTATTAATTACAGGTGGAACAGGTTTTGTTGGAAGCCATATTGTTGAAGCTTTTTGTGATAAAGGTATTAAAATCGGATGTCTTGTGAGGAGAAACAGTAAACTCGATAACATTAAAGGGTTGCCTGCAAAATTGGAGTATGGCGACATAGAAGATCTTGAAAGTTTGACTACGATTTTTAAAAACTATGATTTTGTTATACATATGGCAGCATTATCAGGGGATTGGGGAAGCTATAAAAAATTCTATAATACCAATGTACAAGGGACTCTAAATGTATTAAAAGCCTGTGAAGTAAACGGAATTAAGGATATTATAATAACTTCTTCCGTTTCAGTATACGGAGAAGAAAACTCTAATAATATTAAGAGTGAAAACTCTCCCCACAATTCTCACTACCGCTATTTGTTGGATGGCATTTTTCCTTGCGGTATGAATTATTACAGGGATACAAAAACCTTAGGAAAGCAAAAAGCTGTCTTATATGCAAAGGAAAAGGGCTTAAATGTTACCATACTAGAACCGGCATGGATTTATGGGGAGAGGGAGTTTAATACAGGGTTTTATGAGTATTTAAAGACAGCAAAAGAAATGTCTTTGCTGCCAGGCTGCCAAAAGAATAAATTCCATGTTATTTATGCAAAGGATGTTGCAAGGGCATATTTAATTGCATATGAAAGGAAGCTTGAAGGAGTAAATTCTTTCATAATAGGAAATAAAGAAGTTCAGTTTATGGATGAAATATATAAAGTGTTTTGTGATAAAGCCCAAATCAGAAAACCGGGTAGATTGCCTAAAGTTCTAGTTTATCCAGTTGCTTTCCTTTTGGAATTTTTCTATACGGTATTTAGAATTAAAAAGCCACCTCTGCTGACACGGGGAAGGGTAAATATGTTTTATGACAATATAGAATACTCAACTAAAAAAGCGGATGAAGTACTTGGTTTTGTAAGCATTTACAGTATTGAAGAGGGTATCGAAAAAACTGTTGATTGGTATAAAAGAAATAAACTTATTTAAAGAAGGTGTACATTATGATTAAAGTTACGAATATCCAGGGAGTTGGAAAGTTTGTTTTTTTACAAAGAGTTAAGCTAGGCGTTTTTATGCACTTTTTGCCGGAGGTTTTAAAAGGGAAAATGAGTTTTAGAAGGTTTATAGCATTTCTTAGAAGGCTTTTGTATTTTCTCTCAAAGTTAAAACATAATAAGTTTGTAAAGATAGGAAAAAATACAAGACTCGACTTATATATTCCGAGTTTTCCATTGCAAGCGTTCTATACTGCCTGTAAGAAGTTCGGCTGCTTTGATGAAAAGCTTCCCTGCACAGTAGCATTAATATCCGTTACCTCTGCCTGCAAGTATAATTGTAATTATTGTTATCAGAAATATGACAAGGGAAAAGATTTGGATATAAATAAACTTGTTGAAGTTGTAAGAAAACTCCAAGACAAGGGCATAGCTTTTTTTAATATTGAGGGTGGAGATCCTTTTTTGACCTATGACAGACTAAAAAAAGTGTGTCAGGCAATTGATGAAAGATCGGAAATATGGGTTAATTCAACGGGATATGGCATTACGCTAGAGAGACTTGAGGAACTGAAAAAGCTTAAGGTGACAGCAATTATGTTTTCACTTCATACGCCCTATGAAGAGGAATTAAATAGTTTTATGGGTAAAGAAGATGCCTGGAGAACAATGGTTGATGCAATTGAAATCTGTCACAAGGCCGGTGTAGCGGTGTCATTTAACTCTTGTATTTCAAAGCAAGGTTTTTACAATGGTGACTTTGAAAAAATCATGGAAAAGGCAAAGGAGTTTAATGCTTCAATAATACAGATAATTAAGCCGAAGCCTTCAGGTGGGGCTCTTAAAGATGGGGCTGAAAATTTTTCAAAAGAGGATATTCAGCATGTTAAAGATATAGTAAACAAGTATAATTTAGATAAAAGATACAATGAATATCCATGTATTTCGGCTCAAATTATTGAGGAGGATGAAGAACAGTTTGGTTGTACAGCGGGTGGGACAGACAGGATTTACATAAATGCAAAAGGTGATGTTCAACCCTGCGAGTTTCTCAATATTTCATTTGGAAATGTTCAAAATGAACCCTTTGAAGAAATATATAGGAGAATGAGGGAGTGCTTTTTAGAGGCCTGTAATTGTTGGATATGTGAGAAGTACTCTAGGGATATACTAGAGCTTTTTGAAAAGCATGATTTGAAGTCTCTTCCTATTCCGCCGGAGATTGCTGAGGAACTATATAGGAATTGGGATAGGGGGCAGAGGACTTGTTTGTATGATAAGATAAATGGTATCAAAACAAATTAAACAACTTAACTCAATAAAGATCATTGGATAACGAAAAAACGACTTCCGATTTTAATATTTTTAAAGCACTATCAAATCAAGTTTTTTCGTTATCCAAAGTAGAAACTAATTTTACTCGTTCCTATTAACATTTATTTTCTGCATTTCTTTTGCAAATTTCTCTGGAGTTATTTGCCCAACTAAAAGTCCAGCAACAAGATTTTTGTGTATATAAGCATCTTCAGATTCCAAGACAACATCCCACCAAGAAGTCCAACCTGTACTGTCTTTTGTCATATCGAAAATCTCTTTATTAAGAGGTGATATCTTAGATTCGTCAACTTGTACTTTCCAACTTGGTAAGCCCATATTGGATTCATACATGTCATGTGCTACACGCTCACAAATAAATAAGAGTACCTTTGCAGCAAGTTCAGGATCTTTAGTCTCTGAATTAATCATGTATCCATTATCGGCACCACCTAAATACTCTGTTGCACTACCCTTGCTACCTTCTATAATTGGGAATTTCCTAGCAGCTATTTTGCCGTTAACTTTTGATATTTCTGATGATACATTATTAGTTACCCAGTTACCATTAAAAAGCATAGCACCTTTACCTTGTGCAAAGCCTTCATTTGCATTGTCCCATGAAACAGATATTGCATTAGCACCAAATGCTCCTGCTTCTGTTAATTCTACAAATTTTTCTGCAGCATCGAAAAATTCAGGTGAGTCAAATGATACTTTACCTGATAATGCCTCATTACACGAGCCTGATCCCGCTGTTCTAAGGGCTAAAACATTATAATGGAACATTGCTGGCCATACATCTTTTGCACCACATATTATAGGAGTAACACCATTTTCTGAAAAAGTTCCTACAGCAGTTAGTAAATCTTCATAAGTTTCGGGAATCTTTACATTATACTTTTCAAAAATTTCTATGTTGCAAAATAAAGATGCAACCTGAATCTGACATGGGACACCGTATACTTTTCCATCATAAGTAAAACTGTCGGTAATCCCCGTTAACAACTTATCCTTTGCTTCTCCAAGATACTGATCTAGAGCCAAAGCCTTTCCTGCATTAACAAATGGTTGAGAAAAACCTGAAGACCAAGTATAGAATATATCTGGACCCCCTTTTGTGGCCATTGCGTCTTTAATATTTAACCTATAACGTATGCTATCAGTTTCTGTCTCTTCAACTTTTACATTAAACTTTTCTTCTGCTGCTCTTATTGCTCCAAGCATTATTGCTCTCTCTTCTATACCGAGATCAGGATTCCACATCTTAAGGGTAGGTATTTCTGTCGAAGCACTTGTAGCATCTGGAACGCTTACAACAACTGGAGTACTTGTAGTAGCCGGTGTACTAGTAGCGACCGGTGCACTTGTAACAACCGGAGCATTTGTAGTAACTGGAGCACTTGTAATAACCGGAGCACTTGTAGTAACCGGATCACTTGTAACATCTGGAGCATCTTTTGTATCCATTGCCTTAACTTTTGGCTTGTCTAATGTGCCCTCGCTTACTTCCTCTTCAATTTCTACATTGAAATCTTCTTCTGTTGCTTCAATCATTGTATTCTCTTCAGAATCGAGGTTAGGTAGCGTATTCTTCAGAGCGGTTTTCTCTGTCGAAGTACTTGTAGCATCTGGGTTATTTGTATCATTACCATCTTCTGGAGCTTCAATATTTTTGCAACCGCCTATGCTAACACTAATTGTTAATGCTACGAATAGACATAATAACTTTTTTGATATTCTTTTCATAAAAATCTCCCTTTATTGTTTTGCAAAGCGCCTTAGGAAGTTTCAAAAAATCATACTTACCGTTTCAGACACAACTCCCATCTAAATCGACTTTTCAAAACTAAAGCTAATCTTGCCAATATGTGTATTTTATATTATTTATTATTTATTAACAATATAAATATTGATTAGGGCACTAAACAAAATAATATCTGTCGATAAAAGAGTATTCTTATATAAAAAATACTTTAGGAAAAGAGTTTTGGAGAATAAGCAGACAACTTAAGAATTTAAAGTCATGAGCGAAGCGGAATTTACTGGGTCAGAATATACACCAATGCTTATAGGCGTTTCTACAAATTCTATTTTTAAAACAAAAACTATAAAATAATTATGAAAAATGCCGATACAAGAAACGTATGTTGAATTTTATACCGTAAACTAACTATAATAGCATTGGAGGAAATACAATGATTCATTTGACAGGCTACAAAATCAAAGAAGAAATTTTCAAAAGCGAAAATTCAACAATATTTCGAGGTGCTCGAGATTCAGATAACTGTCCTGTCGTTATTAAGTTGCTAAATAGAGAATATCCCTCCACTAAAGAGCTATCAGCATTTATACGTGAATATGAAATTATGAACAAGATAACTCTTGATGGAATCATAAAAGCATATAAAATGGAAAAATGCAATAACAGTCTTGCCATCATTATGGAGGATATCGGAGGAGAATCAGTTGCAAGGGTATTGCAATCCATTAAATCAGGTATTTCTGAAAAATTACAACTGGCAATTCAAATGACAAATTCGTTGCTTCAACTTCATAGACAAAACATTATACATAAAGATGTAAATCCAAGTAACTTTATATGGAATTATAAAACTAATAAAGTAAAGATTATTGATTTCGGTATTTCAGCCGAGTTGATCAGAGAAGCGTCCCAATGCGTCAACCTGAACGTTTTGGAGGGTACATTGGATTATATATCTCCTGAACAAACTGGAAGAATTAACAGGCCGATTGATTACAGGACTGATCTGTATTCTCTTGGGATTACCTTATATGAATTGTTTACCGAGCAATTGCCTTTTCGTGGGGATGATGATTTAGAACTCATTTATTCCCAAATTGCAAAAGAACCACTTCCACCCATTGATATAAATCCAGATATCCCGGAGGTCCTATCAGATATCATAATGAAATTGATCGCTAAAACACCGGAAGAAAGATATCAATCATCATTTGGATTAATGAAAGATCTTGAGTTTTGTGAACAATTACTTAAAGAAAAAAGGATAGTAAGCAGGTTCATGCCTGGACAGAGGGATATTCTCGACAGATTTGAAATTCCGCATAAATTGTATGGCCGCGAAGCAGAAATCGAAATGTTGATTAATAGTTTTGAAATGGCAGCGGATGGCACTTCGCAATTTTTGTTAGTAAGCGGATACTCTGGAATTGGGAAAACTTCACTGATTCATGAGATACGTAAGCCTATAACCTGTAAAAAGGGATACTTTATATCTGGGAAGTTTAACCAGCTAGAAAGGAATATACCTTATTACGGAATAACTCAGGCCTTTAAAGAATTAATAAAACAGCTTCTTGCACAGTCCCAACATAGTTTGGATACTTGGAAACAGCGTCTTCTTGATGCCATGGGAAATAACGGACAAGTTATTATAGACATATTACCTGAACTGGAGCAGATTATTGGTCCCCAACCTCAGGTTGCTGAACTCAACCCTTTGGAGGCTCAAAATCGCTTTCAGATGGCATTTCGTGAATTTATTAAGGTTTTTACCAAACCTGAACATCCTCTTGTTGTCTTTTTGGATGACCTGCAATGGAGTGATACTTCAACCCTTGATTTAATCAAATACATTTTGATATCAGGCAATATACAGCATATACTTTTTATAGGGGCATACAGAGACAATGAAGTGAAAACAGGGCATCCGTTGCTTCGATTGATGGATGAACTAGGGAATGAGAAGCAGGATGAAATTCCGTCCTTTGATCAAATGTTTCTGAAACCTTTGAAATTTTCCTCGGTAAATCAATTGATAGCCGACACTTTGCATAGTCAACCTAGTGCAACCGAATCTTTGGCAAACATCATTTTTCAAAAGACTCAAGGCAATCCGTTTTTTATCAGCCGTCTTTTAACATCGTTGTATCTAGAGGGAACGTTCACATTTTTGGCGGAAAGCGGACAATGGATTTATGATTTGAAAAAAGTAGAGGCTGTTGAAATAAGTGATAATGTAGTAGACTTGTTAGTGAAAGGTCTAGAATTGTTGCCTGTGGAAACCATGAATATTCTCAAACTGGTTGCCAGTGTTGGGACCCAATTTGATTTGAGGACTGTGTCGTTAATCAGTGAAAAATCTATTGCAGCACTAGGTAGGGATTTGTGGATAGCCATCGAGAAAGAAATTATCCTGCCATTAAACAATAACTATAAATTTATAAATACTTTGAATAATGAGATGGATCCTTCGGACCTTGAAATGGATTTTTGTTTTGCACATGATCGAATCCGCCAAGCAGTGTATTCCTTAATTACTGAAAGTGAGAAGTGCGAATTTCATTTAAATATTGGAATGGAGTATCTGAAGTCTTTCCGGGAAACAAAACGCACTGATGAAATTTTTGACATGGTCAATCATTTGAATATCGGCAGATGTTCTATAAGTGATAAGAATGTCCGCCTTGAACTGGCTGATTTAAATATTATGGCCGGTAATAAAGCAAAGAAATCAACTGCTTTTGCGTCAGCTTTAAGCTATTTTGAAACAGCTAAATCATTACTATCTGAAGAAGAGTGGGATTTGACGCCCGATAAGCTGTTTGCATTATTGATGGAACAGGCATCAACAGCTCTGCTGTCGGGTGATTTGTTAAAAGCGGATGCCATTTGTGAGCATTTATCCAAAATAGCAACCAGTAATCTTGAAAAAGGCGCTGTGACCAATATTAAAGTCCTGTTATTGATTTTTCAGGGCAAGTTGGTTGGAGCAATAGACGAAATACGAAAAACCCTGCTTCTATTTAATGTTTCATTGCCGGAAACTCCTGAGGAGATTGGACAGAAGATGCAGGAGGGCATAATGAAGATGAAGGGGTTTTTAGCCAGCACTCCTGTAGAAGAACTTGTCAATATTCCTGTAATGAATGACCCGGAAATACTTATGGCAATGCAATTGCTATTCCAGGTAGTTCCTCCGGCGATTCAAGTCAACCCACAGCTTTATATGCTTGCATCGTTGATGATGTTTGAGATGACTTCAGTCTATGGTACATCTCCGCTTTCATGTAAATGCTTTGCTGATTGCGGTGTTATTATGGGGAATATGCTTTCAGATTATGAAACCGGTTATAAACTCGGAGAGGCCGCTTTTGAATTAATCAAAAAATTTAAGGCTGAATCTCAAAAACCACCTGTTTATTTTATTTTTACCTACCTTTCACACTGGAGAGCTCATTATCAGGAAGGCTTAGATTATTACGACATGTCATATCGCACGGGACTAGAAACCGGAGATCTTATGCATGCGACTTATGCCATAGCCCATAAAATGCATCTGCTTATGTGGGTTGGTAGGAATCTGAAGGAGTGTAAAACAGAAACAGAAAATACCATCGCTTTTCTCAAACAGGCTAAAGGTGTTGTACCATTAGTCTTAACCAAAATTGTTTACTATTTTATTCAGAAATTTCAGACAACCCCTGATCAGGATGCTCAGTTGAATTTTGAAGCGAAAGATAATGAAATGCTGGGTATGATTGAGAATACTCATAATTTGCCGTTTTTAGTTAGATTCTTCCAATATAATACTTATTTAAATATAGTGTCAGGAAATTTTGAAGTGGCGGAAAAGTGGAACACGAGGGCAGAGAAGATTATATTTGCAGGAATCACTGATTTTCCTACGCCCGACCATTATTTGTTTCAAGGTCTGATCCTTATTCATAAATGGGACAAAGCAACAGAGGAAGAGCAGTTCAAAATAAGAGAAAATCTAAGTGATATCAAATGTAAATTGAAAAACTGGTCAGAAAATTGTCCTGTTAATTTTGCTCATAAATATTACCTGTTATCTGCCCTAATAGCAATAATTGAGAAGGAACCCCTAGATACTATTGTTGGACATTTTAAAAATGCAATGAAATCAATCGGAAGTAATGATTTTATTCAATTCAGGGCAATGTGTAATGAATTGTATGGAGTTTTCTGGCTAAAAGAAGGGGATGAAACAATCGGGAAGGCTTATATCAGGGAGGCTCATTATTTATATAAACAATGGGGAGCATTTCGAAAAGTCGCAATAATGGAAAAACAATATTCACATTATTTTATGATGGATGAAATTAATATTAGAGGAACAAAATTAACAAAGGGCACAAAAGGAGGAACTTCAGCAGTTACATACAGTTCAATTGATATGACTTCAATCTTAAAATGCACTCAAGCTATATCGAGTGAAATCAAAATTGAAAAGCTTTTAACGATATTGATCCGTACTATGATTGAAAATGCTGGTGCCCAACGTGGTTGCCTCTTGCTTAGGAATGATGTTGACGGTCAATTTTATATTGAAGCAGCTCAGAACGATAATTCCAATCACATTCAAGTCATGCATTCACTTCCTTTAACTGAAAGCAGGATGTTATGTATGGAAATTGTACAATACGTTACCCGAACCAAAGAAACTGTAGTTGTTCATGATGCCTGTTCTGACGACAACTGGCAAAGTAATCCTTATGTTATAAAAAATCGAATTAAATCAATATTATGTACACCGGTTTTCTATCAAAATCGGCTTAAGGGTGTTGTCTATCTGGAGAATAACCTTTCTGACAATGTATTTACTTCACAAAGGTTGGAGGCCCTAAGAATATTATCTTCTCAGGCGTCTATCTCTATTGAAAATGCCAGACTTTATGAAAATATGGAGGAGAAAATTAGGGAAAGAACAATTCAGCTTAATGATGCTAATGAGAAACTCAGAGAATTATCATTACATGACCCGTTAACTAATTTGCATAATAGAAGGTATGCTTTTGAATTCACATACGATAAAATAGCTCAATTTATTAAAAATAAAGCTATATCCTTGAATAACAATGAGAAGAGGCAGTTAACAGTAGAGGGAAATGTTATTGGAGTGTTTTTGATAGACATTGACCATTTTAAAGCGGTAAATGATACCTATGGCCATACGGCAGGGGATAATGTGTTGATTGCAATATCAAAAGTTCTCAAACAGATGATCAGGAAAGATGATATCATTGTCCGTTGGGGAGGAGAAGAGTTCTTGATCATCCTATATAACACAAAACCAGAATATCTGGAAAAGTTCTCAAGGAAAGTCCTTGAAAACATACAAGAAACTCAAGTAAGGATATCTGAAAATGAAACTATAAATAAGACTTGCTCCCTAGGATATGTGGAGATGCCTTTGGATATTACAAACCCTGAACTTTTTAATCTAGAGCAAATGGTAAATATAAGCGACTACGCCTTGTATTGTGCCAAAGAGCACGGAAGAAACTGCGCGGCTCACTTCAAAATGACAAAATGGGTTGGATCGGAATATGATCTTAAAAAGTATTTGACAAATTTATCAAATATTAGCAAACTAGATGAAGAGAGCTTTAAGATAGAGTTTATTCACACATCAGAAGGATAAATGGGGTTTAGCAGAAAAGAGATCCCTTTGATTAAGTTTATATATTGATGGTGATGGAGTTCACCGAAACCACTTAAAAAGCTAATGACTCCTACAAGTAGTAGACAATCTACTACTTGTAGGATTTTTGAAGGTTTTACAATTGCTTTTATATCGGTGAAGCTACTTGGATTTAGCTTTATTGAAGGTGGAATTCTTGGGTTCATTATTGCAGCTGTATCTCCAGCAGTAGTTGTACCGCAAATGCTAAATTTTCTTGAAAGTGGAGTCGGTACAAATAAAGGCATACCCACGCTTATTCTTGCAGGGGCATCTATTGATGATGTGTTTGCAATTACTCTTTTTACAACTTTTCTTGGTTTATACAGTGGAGCGCATGTAAGTATAGGAATACAGGTATTGAGCATTCCGATATCTATTCTATTGGGAATAGTATTTGGACTAATAATTGGTTTGATAATGGTCAAATTATTTAAAACTTATCATATTAGAGATACAAAAAAGGTCTTGTTAATACTTGGTGCTGCAATTTTTCTTACAGTAGTTGAAAATGCCCTTAAAAGTAGCTTGGAAATTGCAGGACTTCTTGGTGTTATGACTATAGGCTTTATATTTCTTGAAAGAGAGCCGGAAGTTGCGAAGCGACTGGCTGCCAAGTTCAATAAGATATGGATTTTTGCAGAGATATTACTTTTTGTGTTGGTGGGTGCTCAGGTTAATATCAATGTGGCTCTGAATGCAGGATTGGTAGGTGTTTTGATTATATATTAGTTTATATCATTTAGTAAGATAATACTTATGAGTCTTTTACAGGTCTTAAAAAAGAAAATACTATTGGCAAAACTTATAAGGAACTAGTTCCAGGGAGTGAAACAGAAAATACAGATTGGATTGGCATATTTGGTAAAGTGGCAATTACTGGAGAGCCAGTTTCTTTTGAAAGTTATACAAAAGCTTTTGATAAATGGGACTTGGATTTGATGAGTAAGGAGTATTTTGTTTCAGACAGATGTTATGACCTATTTGGATACAAAAAGACAGAAACAAAAACATGGAATATAGTAGAAACATGGGATGGGTTTATACATCCTGATGATGTGGAAAAGGCAAGAGAATTTAGAAAAACATTTGCGTAATGCTCTTAAAAATAACGAATTTCTATTGTATTATCAACCGCAGTTTGATTTGGAAAAAGATAAAATATCAGGCTTTGAAGCACTAATTCGGTGGGATAACACTGAATTGGGTTTTGTTTCTCCCGACAGGTTTATTGGAATCGCAGAAGAAACACATCTTATAATAGCTATAGGTGAGTGGGTCCTTAAGACTGCATGCGTATTTATTAAGCAGCTCCATGAAAAAGGATACTCAAAATTAACAATGTCCGTAGGTGTTGAACATCAGCACCAGTTGGACTATCTCAAAAAGCATAGCTGTCAAAAGATACAAGGGTATCTTATAAGTAGACCCTTAACTTCTGAAAAAGCAATTGAGTTTATTAAAAAATTTTAGTTGTTATTCTATTTTATCAGTTTTATTTCTGTGTCGCCTATAACAGTAGTTTCACATGCAAGTCTATATCCTTTGGCAAGATTCTTTTTACCTAAAAGATCTTCTTCCGATTTAGTTGGTTCGGAAACTTTTTCGCTTAAGACTTTGACTACACATTTTCCACACTTACCTTTTCCATTACAGGGTGATTTTATTTTTATATTCAAATCCTCTGCAATATCGAGGATGGTTTTTTCTTTCTTAATTTCGGTCTCCTTAATAAATTTAATATTCATTAATAGCACTCTCCTTATTATTTATAGTATTGTTATACATACCACAAAATGCAGGGGATTATCATAAGATTATCAAAGCACAAAAGGAATAATAACGGAAACTGAAAATTTCTTGTTTTCAAAAATGATGTCAAACATACCCTCATATTTTTCTACAACAGAACGGACAGAACGCAGTCCTATCCCAAATCCCTCGTGCTTGGAGGAATAAAATTCGTCTCCGTTTTGCCGAGGCTTTTTGTCCATAGTGTTTGTAATTCTGAACTTCAAATTCTTTTCATTAAAGCTTCCATGAACAGAAATAAAGAGCTTCATATTGTTATCAGTTTGTGTTTGGCAGGCTTCAAAGGCATTTTCAAGAAGATTTCCAAGCATTACGCTTAAATCACAGTCTGAAATGGGGATTGATTTCGGAGCAGAGAACTGTATGTCAAAATCAATTCCATGCTTCAAGCTGATGTTTCTATAATATTGAAGCAATGCGTCAATTAATACGTTTTGACAGAGAATCACGGGAGAAAGGTCATAGTCGGTACTCTCAATACCGTTTATATAATGGTTCAATTCCAGTAGTTTACCTTTATTCAGGAAGCCCTTAATCACCCGGAAATGCTGGCGCATATCATGGTGCAGCCTTCTTGTTTGGGTAATTTTGTTTCCTAATATGTTATAATGTTCCTCCTGCATATACAGCTGCCGTTCCATTTGCTTCTTTTGCTCGGCAAAGGTTATGCTAAAGCTGTAAGCATCCATAATATCTGTCCAGATAATGTATCCTAGGACCACGATAAACACAGCACCGCTAACCTCACTGAACCAGCCGCTGTAAATGGGCTCATAAAGCGTATATATTCTGTCGAACACCAAAGACATGGCGAAGAATACCGAACTGTACAAAAGAGGGTAAGAGAAGCGCTTTTTGCGGTATATGGCAAATATTACTGATGCGATCAGATTCGCCGCTACACTCCATTTATACATTGTAAATACATAAGAAAAAACCAAACGTAAGTCACTTGTCATAAATTTTGAAAAAGCAGAAAGAATTAGGGCAAGAGTGCAGACGCACGACGATACTGCAAGACTTGTTCTTTTCCATAATAACGGAAGCCCGCAAAACTTGTTAGATAGGAGAATAACAAGCAAAAACATAGCATAATATGAGACTATCTCAAGGGTATATGTCAGCATTCCCGATACAGAAATATAAGTATGAATGATGGAATAGCTTGTATATCCTGTCATAGCCGCGCACAGCAGCGCAAAAATATTGACATAATACTGCTTCATCCTAAGACCCAGCCATAAAGACAGTAAAAAACAGATAAAAGCAATTACAGTAACTGCCGTAGCAAGCAGCAATAAAACTTCCCTTGCTGTATTAACTGCATAAGGTGTCCCCAATATAGGTGCATAAACCATAGCGCTATAAAAATGTGAGGTACAGTTTGCGGTAATGATAATCTGTGCACTTTCTTCTGCGCTGAAGACAACGGTACGGTTTTGAATTTGGGCATCGCCGGTGTCAACATTCCCCATATTAAGCATAAGCTCTCCATTTATGTATAGCCGGTAGGAATTGAATATTTCGGGGAGATAGAGCATATAGGACTTCAGTGTCTTCGGCAAAATAAGGTTTAAGCGATATGTACCTTTTGCAAAAGTGGATTCTTTAGTCATGGATGTGCGTTCGCCGATTGTAATATACTCCATATATCTGTCCGGGCGGTCGTCTGAGAAATCCAGAGGTGTAAGCAGTGCATTAGGATAAAACACCCAATCGTATATCGGAAAATATATAGAGTCTTTTGAAAAATATTCTCTAGAAAGGTCCCAGATTCCACATATTGGCTGTGGTGAATTATATGTAAACTTATTATCATAGCGATATAGAAGCATGAAAATCATGCTCGCACTAAGGATGGCAGTTATCAAAACTACAATTGTCTTTTTGATACTATTTTCTATAATGACGCACCTTCCTTATCAGTAAAATAAAAAGGCATAAAGCAAAAATTCCAATTCCTAACCATAACGTCTTAGCAAGTGGCTTATCTTCCGAACCCGACGAATCTTTCGTATTGTATATACCTGCTTCGTCAATAGGAAAAACAGTGCTAGAGTCCCGTTTATTTATTGGAGGTATTTCTTTTCCGTCTTTTTTTAATTGGGCATTATTTTCGGGGATACGGATTTTTGCTCCTTTAATATCTGTAATCTGATTATCGTTTATTTCTAGTTGAACCTCAATTTCATTGGCCTTTTTGTTAATATCAATACTTATCTTATCATTATTTGAAATGCTGTTCTTTTTGGCGAAACCTTCGGGGAGTTCTAAAACAACGCCGCCTTTTTCAAAGGTTGGGCTACCACCCTGAACTTGTGTCATTTGCTCTAAACGCTCACCTGTTATAACTGTTTGGGTAGCGGATACGTGCTCTTCTACAGGGAGTAGATTTTCCTTTAGATGATTTTCGGGTAATGTGGTAGGTAAAATATTTGTCTCATCTATTTCATTCATTTGGCAATCGGAACCGGACGCATTGGGCAATTCAAGTTGTTCTCCTGTAACTGTAGGTTTATGTGGCTGTGGATTGGTTATGACAGTTTTTCCATCGGAAGAACTATTGGGTCTGTGCTTAGTGCGGGAAGAACTGTTATCCCTAGACTGAGTAAGCGTCGGAATTTCCTGTTTTGAATTATCCCCGCCATCGCGGTCTCCCTCTACGAAATCTGTCTTAATCTGATCTTCGGATATGTTTATATGAAGTGTTTTGGTGAACTGTCCCTGATACTCCAGTTTGAAATAATAGTCGGTGTCCGGATATAATGCGGTTGTGGGAATAATAAACCCATTGCAAAAAGCAAAACCGTATTGTTCGGTTTCATCTATCTGCCAACTGTCTCCTTCGATTGCATAATAGATGGTAATATCGTCGGAGTTTTCAACCTCCTTGAGCCATGTACAAATAATGCTTCCATTTTGGAGCTTTATAAAATCCAAATAAATAGTGTCATCCTTCATGACAAAGAAATACTGGGTATAATATGGTGAAATACCTTCTTCTAAATAAATTCCTTCAGGGAGAAGATAGCGCCCATTAATCGAAAACGAACCCTCAGAGTGCACAGCTTCAAAATCATCCCATTCTACCATGCAGTAAAAAATATCACCGTGACTTGTTTCGAACGGCACTTTATTATCATAATTGATAAAGTCCCCCGGATTTGAATGGGGCATGATAAGAATGGTATCGCTTGTGTTTTCAATAGGACATGCCGGTTCGATTGGTTCTCCGCCTGAAATAAAAAATAAAAATGGAATCTCTACGTATGGCTCAGAAGCTTCGGCAAAGCAATATCCCTGCGGCGGCAAAAGCTCGCCCCGCAAGGAGGTTCTGCCTGGGGCGGATGTGTTGATTATTGAAACGTCCTCCCATAGAATCTCACATTCCAGAAAGTCACGAGGTCCTGTTTGTATATAGGTTGTTTTGGGAAATTCTGTTTTGTTTATGGATTCTCCAACAGGCAGAAAGGTTAATTCATCCGCGACACTAAGAATTTCAAGGATAGATACTGTCTTGACTTGCGATTCATCGGACAATTCCGGTGCTTCTATTTCATTTGGTAAGTTGGTTGGCTCTGGAGTCGGTGATGTCAACGGCTCGCTTGTTGGAGTGGGTTGAGGTGTTTCCATCGTTGTTGCAGATGGGTTGAGTCGTTCTATTTCATCTGCTAAGTTGGTTGAATCTGGAGTCTCTATTGGTGTTGCAGATGGTTTGAGCGTTGATGTTTCATCAGGTATGTTACTTGGCTCTAGCGTTGGTGTCGCCAGCAGATTATTTGTTGATAAAGGCTCTGGCGATTCTGTCCATATGTCAGACGCTTTGGTGATTTCTGTCCCTTCAGGTACGCCAGATGGCTCAGGAGAAAGTAATTCTGTAACCGATTCTTTTGCAACTTCTGTTGTAGGACCGCAAAGCTCTGATGCCTGATTTTCCGTAAAGTCAGTCGATTCCTGAGAATTTTGTGCATAGCAAACAGGAAAGGAAAAAAGTATAAGTATTACTGTTACAATAGATACAAATGTTTTCATAGATGATTTCCTCACAAATTTTGAAATTCAAATTCCATATAACGGTGTACAATGTTTCTTTTCTCACGCTTGCGTATGGGGATTTTTTCTCCATTATCCAGCAAAAACTCATTATCCAGCGACTTTAGTATATGATTCATATTAACTGCGATTCCCTTATAACACTCGATAAACCGCTTGTCGCAAAGCAGTGGAGAAACTGTTTGATAAAATCTACCTTCAGTTATTATTATTTTTTCTGAAAGATGAATCTGAACAACGCCTCTTATTATGTCTACGTACAAAATATCCTCAAAAGCAATCTTAAGTGGAATATGACTTGAAAAAACAGCTAGCTTTTTTTGGTTCTCTAGCATATCTTTCGTGCAGGATTCCAAAACAGCCTCAAATTTTTGTACGTTGAGCGGCTTTATCATATAAAATGTCGCATTTACCTCATAACTTTCAGAGGCAAAGCTGTTGCTTGTGGTCAGAAAAATTATTTTACATGCTTTGTCGATCGCATAGATTTCTCTTGCTGCATCAATTCCGCTTAACTTGGACATGTAAATGTCCATAAAGATGATTTGATAAAAGTCTTTTCGGAAGTGTGCTAAAAGTGCTTCTCCGCTATCATACTCAAGAATGCTTATATCAATGCACTTGGCTGTAAAATATCGTTCAAGAAATTTTCTTAATACATCTCTGTCGCATTGCAAATCATCAGCTATAGCTATGTTCATTTCATCAACTCCGAGATACGATAAGGTGATTCCAAAAAAACAACTGATCAATTGCCATTTCAAAAATTTGATTTGATGAGCTTTGCTACCAAAATAATGTATAGGTTATTTTTTGAAATGGCCTAATTCAATACTACTATATTAGAAATTCAAAAAGATTTCAAGAAATTATTTGCGTCTTGCGTGAAAAACTTGCGTCTTGCGTGAAAAGTATGGAATTTTTATGCTATTTTAATACAATTGATAAGGAGTATGTAGTTATTCACATAAGAAAGGGAGCTGATTATATGAAATTAAAGAAAATATTAGCATTATTTTTATCTGTTGCAATGGTAGCACCCTCTGTTCCTTTGCTGCGGACAAATGTACAGGCAGCGCAAATGGAAGGAACAAGTTCAGAGACCTTAGAAAAGCTCAGAATTCCATCTGATCCCATATCAGTTGGTGAAGAAGGTGAAAATCCATACGGAAATGGCGCATTTAACATGTATCCGCGTTATGAACTAATGCTCCGCGACAATGTTAACCACGGAAGTTCTACACTTACTAAGGTATATGATTATGACAAAAATAAAAGCGGACAGATTTGGGATAATCAAAACTATAGTACTTCTAGAAACAAATCCTATGATGCATCAGTCAGTACAGCGTTTGATTGGGACGGGGATGGCAGGAAAAACCATATTGCAAGGGTAACAGTAAATTTTCATTATGAAGAGGGAGCAGCTTTTGATCTTGATATTGAAGACGATAAAGGAAACTTATTGGACAGAACTTCTCTTGGCCTCACAAGCAAAGGTGAACTGCCAGGGTATGAGCTACTTAGTTCTTTAGCTGTGACAAGTGGCGATTATGACGGTGACGGTAAAGACGAGGTTGCAGTATACAGACCCTATAATATTAAGGGGGTGTATCCATTTGTTAATGTTTATAAGTTTACTAAAAGCTCTTCTGGAAAACCGAGTTCGAAAAATTGGGTGGATTGGGATATTAAAGACTTAATAGGAGGTACGCCTGATAACAGTGCTACCTCGGGCTTCAATGGTGCGGCAATTGTGAAGCTTGAAAGTGGAGATCTTACAAACGACCTGAGAGATGAATTGATTGTTACCGCCGGATACCGAAAAAGCGCAGGCAACAATACAAAGTGGATGAAGCCGAAATCGGTAATCTTGTCTTGTGAAGGAAAGGAAACAAAATTAAGTGTTAAAGCAGGGTTTGACCACGCTTGGAAGTATAGCGATTATAATGCTGACGACAAAAGTGGGAAAGTGCAAGTGAGTGCGTACGGTGCGTCTGCTTTAGGGGATGTGGACGGCGATGGTAAGGTAGAGCTTGTTTTGGCAGGCTACGATATAAATGAAGACTCACTTGACAGCGGAAGTACAGATCTTAATCAGCAGTCTGCCAATATTGCTGTCGTTGAGTATGATGAAGCAAAGCGCAGATATTATTTAGGAGCTGGTGGAGTCGGACAAAGTATACCTGTACATCCGAATGTTGCTGATGGTATGTGGGATGCGAATAATCATCAGCCCATAGCAGTAAAATGCTTTAGTCCTTATGGCACAGGTAATAAAGATTTGATTTTTGTAGGAGGTATGGTTTATGAACTCAAAGAAAGCTCCACAGACGCATCATACAGTGGAGTATCGGTTCCGAGTAACCATCCTGCAAAAAAATACGGTTACAAGTGTCTGCACCAGACCAGGTGTATTTTCCCGAGAGATGACGATGAAGTATACTTTGGTGATAAAGATGACGAAACAGACAATATCTGGATAGGAACAGTCGCAGCGGGCAATTTTATGAATAACGAAAATGGCGGAGAGCAGCTTATCTTCGAGCATGGCAGAAAACGTGATGATGAAGGACAGTATCGGCATGATCTTGTAAGTGTTTATATAGATAATAATAGTAATCTTGCATCTAGTTACACCTGCTATAACAATGACCAGGCAACATTTTATTGTAGAAATATTGATCTGACGGCAATAGATAATGACAATGACAGTGCAATTATGAAATTTAAGTCTAAAGCAGCATATTTCTCTGATCCTCATGTAATTGCCGTACTTCAGGCGGCTCCATTTTTTTCGGATTTGGAGCAATTAAATCCTGATTACATAGAGGACGGTGAGACATTGCTTGGTAAAAGTAGCGGTTCGGGATCTACTGATACCAACGGATTTAGTATAAGTGGATCTATTATAACGGGATATAAGAATGAGGTCAGCTTTTTAGGAATCACACGTCTTGGAGGTGTAGATTTTGAGGTTGAGCTTCAAGCGTCCATGGGTGGTGAATTTGAAAAAGCGTCTGAGGTTGTTTATTCGACAGAATATTCCTCAGACAGCCTTAAAGACAGAGTTGTACTTTCCATGACTCCATATATACGTTATGTTTATGATTTATATGTGCCGGGATTTAAAATTCCAACTGAGTCGGAATATAATGCAAAGTGCAAAGAGCTTGAGGCAAAGCCCGACGGTGCAAAAGAGCTTAAAAATTACAAAGAAGAGATTGAAAAAGTGTTGGAAAAAGGATTTAGGTATGGACAAACAGTTCCTGCATATACCACCGACTATATTGTGTGTATGCCTCAGCAAATAAGAATGTCCATGGTTGAAGTAGATGTTTATGATGAGATGGCAGAGGTAAATGATTTTGAAAAAATCAAGGGAAATGTTCTTACAGAGACCGTAGGAGACCCGTTTACCTACCCGAACTCCTCTAGCGGAATGGACTGCTTTGATGGAGGTAAGGATATTGTGGGAGATAATGCTAACGTTGACAATAGTAATTTCATCTATGTTTCAAAGGGTGGAGGTACAGTAACGCAAAGTATTGAAACTAGTGAATCTTCATCAAAGGCAATTACCTGGGGTGCAGGTATTTCTACATCGCTTGTAAGTGATGGTGCGGGTGTTAAGATCGGTTTTGCTGCAAGTGCGGACTATACTGGCAGTCATGCGTGGACTGATTATTCATCAACTGTATGCTCCGGTACAGTTGCAGGAATACCGAATGAATCAGTATCCTTAGGATATGATTTTAAATGGAGATTTGGGCAGTGGAAGGATAAGTTAAACGGCGAGGAATGTATTGTTTTGGGTTATCTCACAAAAGATGTAACGGCACCGCCGTATGCACCTAAAAACCTGACGGTAAAAGATACAACGGATACAACTGTTACATTGAATTGGAACCATCCAACATCAAGAGGTAAGGCTTATGAGATTTTTCTTTTAACAAATAATGCACATTCGCCTTACTATAAGCTTGCGACTGTTTCTAATAGCACTACAGAATATACTGTAGAAAATCTTTCACCCAATTCTACATATAGCTTTGTTATGAAAAGTATAAACGATACTAATATAAGTACCTACACATTACCTTTAACAGTCAGAACACAATATCCCGATGGAGCAAACGTGCCTAAAACTGATAAGCTTAACGATATTCACACAATAGCTGGTGCAACTGCATTTTTGAATGCGAAGGCAACTCCAGCTGACGGAGGAGGCGTTGTCAGCTATCAGTGGCAGAGAATAGAAGTTTCAAACAATGTATCGGAATGGGTGAATATTCCCGGAGAAAACTCAGAAAAATTAGAACTTAGGGAAGTAAAAGAGTCACAGAACGAAACCCGTTATCGCTGCGAAGTAGCACAGATGGTGGGTGGAGAGGTTGTATATGTATACACAAACACAGCTACACTCTACGTGGGAAAGGGCGATTCTAGTACTTCCCTATCAATTGACAGTTCTTATGGCACAGCGAGTGGTTCCTATCAGATTCCAAACGAGGTAATGACAGATGTGCAGAAAGAAATGAAAGTTGATGTAGATAACAACTCTTATAGTGTTTTGCAGAAGTCTGATCAGACCTATATTCTTCTTGCAGATGATAATGAAACAGGAGCTGTATCACGTTATGTGGTTTTCAGGGACTCGGAGGCGTATACAGAGCTAGAAAAAGCAAAGCTAGATAATGTAAAGAATGTAACGCTCAGTGGTAAGGCGGGAATGTTACCGTTATCTGTTGTATCAGAATTTGTTATGGAGGATGGTACACGCACAGAAATCTCAGATAATATTGCCTTTACAGACGAGAAGGGGAATATTACAGTAGAGGGATCGGAATTACCATATCAAAAGAAATATACAGATGGTATAAAGACTATTTATGAGAATACACAAACAATAATTGAAGAAGATGGTACAACAACAAACACAGTTACATCCTATTATTACACGGCGGACAGTGCATCGTATCCAGTTGCAGTTACAACGAGAATCGTAGGGTATCGAGATGAGGATAGCAAGTTTTATGATTTGACTGATCTGTCGAATGTATCGGTGACAGAGAAGCAGACTTCCATCGAATACACGCAGAAAGATGTGCTAGGAACGCCTTTGACCTTGACAGCCACAGTAGAAAGCTTGAGTAACGGCATCAACGTCGTCCCGACAGGTGTGGTTGAATTTGAGATTAATTCTAACGGAGATGAAAATCCCATATTGAAAGCCGTAGAACTTTCTCCGAACAGTAGCGAGGTGAATAAAAACACAGCAAGCATTACCTGGACAGCTGGCAAAGAGTGTAGCTATACCATAATTGCACGCTACAAGGGAGATAATGCATTGTTGCATTCTTTTTCTAATCCGCAATACTATGAAGCGTATGCTATAAAATCAAAGGATTTGCAGCAGGAAATAAATACATTAGTTCTCGAGGGAAAGGACAAAGTAGATGTCGGTTTGCCAATTGAGCTTGTTCCAAAGATAAGAACCACTACTGTTATGAACGATGGAAGCAAGGCTACGGGCACGGAGGTTACAGATACACTGCTAGCGGCAGATGAAGTAAATTACCATGTAGAATTATTGTATGGTGCAGATGCATCAAAGCTTTACACATTAAAGGGGAACACCTTTACGCCGCTCAATGAGGGTACGTTTGTTATCACTGCGGAGCATCAAATTGATGAAATGACAATGAGTACCTCAAAGACAATCTATGCAATCACCATTTCGGGTGAACAGCAGCAAATATACTTTGAATCACCATCAATGACTGTATTTGCAACGGATGTTGAAGTTGTAAATCCATTGATCAATTATAATGCAGGGACTTTGGTTTCCTTCTCAAGTATAAATGAAGAAGTTGCTAATGTTGATAAAAACGGAAAAGTAACTATTCAAGGAGCAGGAACAACAACCATTAACGCGGTATCCTCTATTGCAAATAAGCAGGACGTATCAACCTCATATGTGCTTACCGTTATTAAAAAGCCTATAACTATTACAGCTGGTGATTTAGAGGTTGAATATGGCATGACAACGGAAGAAATACTGGTAAAGGCAGCAGAAACTGAGCCTGAAATTTCGATTGCAGGAATAAACTTAGAGGATATTTCAAATGAAGAGCCAACTTATATCACAAATTACACAAGCGGTAGCAGCGTGGGCGGATACAATTTGAACATTTCTGGTCTTGTATCTGATCACTATGATATATCCTATGTAAGCGGAAATATTATAGTGATGCCAAAAATAATTACAGTTGAAGATATTGAAGTGACGGTTATTGATAGGGAATATGATCAGACTTCAAATGCAAAGGTTACAGCAACGATAAAGGAAGAAACAAAGTATCCAGGCGACAGTGTGACGCTTGAGGTTACGGGCAGCTTTGAGGATGAAAATGCAGATCAAAATAAAACAGTAAACTATACCATAACGGGAATAGGAGGTTCGAATAACACAAACTATACACTTCAACCTGATATAATTACAGGTACCTTGTCAGCATCAATTTGGCCTGCTGAGGTTAAATTCTCAATAAGTGTAACTTCCTTTGTGTATGATGGAGAGCCTCACGCTGTAGAAATAGATGCAAATTGTGCAGGTGATTTGTTTACTGATTTCATAGTTAAATATGACAATGAAGAGCTTGCACCCACACAAGCAGGAAGTTATCCGATAACGATTGAAATGAACGAAAATTACACAGGTGCGCCGGCAGATTTAGAACTTGTAATATCTCCGTCGGATCAGAAAGAATTGATTATTACAGGGCTACCAAGAACTGTTGAGTACGGTGGAGCATTTATGTTGAATACCGTTGGTGGACAAGGAGACGGAGTTGTGAATTGGAGTTCTTCCGACCCGTCTATAGTTGAGATTCATTCAGATACGGGCGAGGTTAAAATTCTCAGAAGTGGCACAGAGGTTACAATTACGGCAACAAAGGCAGCGTCGGCAAATTATAATGAACAGTCGACAAGCATTACTTTTGTTCCAGATAAAAAAGCGGTAACCTTTAAGCTGTATGACCTTGTGCACAGCTATGATGGAGCTGTTAAGAAGGTTAGTATCAAAGCTATGGACTCAGTTACATACGAGGTTGCTTATACAGATGCAACAGGCAAAGATATAGCCGAGCCTGTCAATGCTGGCACGTATTATGTGACGGTTTTTGCAACGGGAAGTTATGAAGGTAGAGCAGAAGGCATACTGACTATTTCAAAGGCGGAAATTGATACAAATCCAACGCTTGAAATAAATAATAGTGTTTACGGACAGCCCATTTCTCCGGCTATTCTAGTGGGGAATCCCGACGGTACGCAGACAATAATCAAATATGTCGGTACAGGCATTTATACTCCTCAGAGCAGTATGCCGAAAAAAGTGGGAAGCTATACGGCGATTGCCGAAATTGCAGGAGAAAACTATGAAACGTTAACGGTAATAAAGGAGTTTGTAATTGAAAAAGCAGTAATTACAGTAACAATCCAACCAGTAAGCCGTCAATACGGTGCGGAAAATCCTGAATTTGAACTTAAATACAGTGGATTTGAGTATGACGAGGATGAAAGCGTATTTTTAGAAGTACCTAAAACAAAATGCAGTGCAAAGGCTAACAGTCCGGTTGGCATATATGATATTACGGCAAGCTATGGAAGAGCAGATAATTATACATTCGATTGTACTGCTAAAGGAACACTAACAGTAAGTCCAATGGACAAAGATGCACTATTTATTATAGGCTCTAATAGAGATGTTTTTGTTGGTGAAGAATTTGTTTTACACGCTTACTGTGGCAGTGTAATGCCGAAGGTGAGCTGGTCTAGCAGTGATGAAAGCATCGCTACAGTTGATGAAAACGGAAGGGTAAAGGCTCTTCTTTCCGGAACAGTTAACATAACAGCGACGCTTAATGATTCTAATTGTTATCAACAGAGTGCTGAATTTATACTGAATGTAATCAAAAAGAATATTACACTTATGCCAACTAATACTGTGTGCATATTCAATAATAAAGAGCAAGGAGTAAGCTTTATATCAAGCGACAGCAGTTTTGTTCCTGCATCGGATAATGTGCGTGTAACCTATACGCTTACCACCAAATCAAGTGTAACAACTGCCAAAGGTGTAGGTGTATACAGTTGCCTATACGAGATTGCTGACACTAAATACGCAGGGGTTGGTGAATTTACGTTTTATATCAACAAGGCTCATGTCATTAAGCCTAAAGATAATACAAAGAAAAAAGGTGGGAATTCTTCCTCATATGTAACTTGTACTGTAAGCTTTGATTCAGATGGAGGAAGCGAGATTTCAAATATTAATGTAATAAAAAACAATACGGTATCTATACCGGTAGTCCCAACAAAGGAAGGCTATATCTTTGATGGTTGGTTTACAGATAAGAAATGCAAGGTGGAATATGATTTCGATACTAAGGTGACAAAAAACATAGCCCTTTACGCAAAATGGACTAAAAAAATAGTTGAACAAATTGTTATTCCTTCAGTACCAGGAAATATAAATGAAGAAAACTACATTGAACCAACGCAGATTCCCGCATCGGAGGAATGGAAAAATCAGTTTATGGATGTGGCAGAAAATAATTGGTTCTATAATGCAGTGAAATATGTAGTTGAAAATAAGCTTTTTGTTGGCGCATCAGAAAAAGAATTTGCACCAGATGAGGAAATTACACGCGGCATGTTGGTAACAGTTCTGTACCATGCAGAGAGCGAACCTCAATCAAGTTCAAGTAGTAAATTTGACGATGTTGTGGCAGATGCTTATTATGTAAAAGCTGTAGTATGGGCTGAGGCAAACGGTATTGTCAAGGGCGTATCAGATACAAAATCTGCACCGGATAAGCTAATTACCAGAGAGGAAATCGCAGTAATAATGAAAAATTATGCAGACTTTAAAGGTATAACAACCAATGAAAAGCATGACCTTACTAGATTTGCAGACGCTGCACAAGTTGCTGGTTGGGCAAAAAGCAATATGGAATGGGCCCTTGCTTATGGCTTGTTTTTAGGTAAGGGAAATGACCGCATTGATTCGATGTGTAATGCTACCCGTGCAGAGGTTGCAGCAATTCTGCAAAGGTTTTTTGAAAAGATAAAATAGAGTTTTTCTGCACACCATATCACACAATAGTGTAGGACGAAAAGCAGAGTGATTCAAGGGATTTATACATACATACATGTATATGTATATGTAAAGGAGGTTAAGTCTAAATTCTAGATTTAACCTCCTTTTTTGTAAGTAGTAAGCTTAAAATGGAAAGCTTGTAAATAAAAAATAATTCTTTAAATTCTTTTAAATTTCCATTTACTTTTATCAGGAAGTGTGTTATGCTTCAATAACACGTTAGATATCGCGGGGTGGAGCAGTTGGTAGCTCGTCGGGCTCATAACCCGAAGGTCATCGGTTCAAATCCGGTCCCCGCAACCATATTAAAACTATGATTTTGATACAACCGGAAGCCCTTGTTACAAGGGCTTTTCGGCATTTATGCGGTAAATTTGAGTAAGAAGTCAGGCAAATCTAGCAGGATTAAATGTTAATAGATGGTAAAAATGCACCCTTTCTTATTTGAATTTTAAATAAAAGGGTGCATACTTTTTGGCGGTTAAGTTAAGAAATATGTGCGATTCTATTTGAAAGTTCTTTTTGATACCATGCAGAATTTTGTACTTTCTTCTTCTTTTCTTGTGTGTAAAATTGAAATCTGGTAAAATATTGTTTGTCATCAGATATAAATATGACTTTAGTCATGTTGGTTTTTGAAAATATATGACTTTTGTCCAGAGAGTTATGACCTTTTTCATCTTAAAAAATAGAACAATCTGGAATAAACTTAAAATTAGGTTTTGTTAGTG
>CAYXPB010000029.1:0-12994 GCA_964466645.1 uncultured Acetivibrio sp.
TTTACCCTCATTGGCCATATAGAGAGGATCAAGTCCTAATATGTCGCAAAAGCTTTTCACTTCAGGATCTACAGGAACATTTTCTTCCAACAAATTAATAGTAGTATCAGAACCATCAGCAATTTCGTTCAATACAGTGGCTAGTCCACCCCTGGTGACGTCTCTCATGGTCTTTATTTGTATTCCTTCTTTTATTAAGTTTTGCACCATTTCACCAAGATAAGCACAGTCGCTGCTGATTGTATTTTTTATATTCATTCGTCGGGACAATATACAGGCATGGTGATTACCTAAAGCCCCGCTTATAATTACAGCATCTCCAGGCTTAACATTTGTTGTATGAAGTGGCTTTTGATTTATAAATCCGATGCCTGAGGTATTTATATATATTCCACCATGTCCTTCAATTACCTTCGTGTCTCCAGCCACAATCTTTGTATCAGTATCTCTTGCTGTAACAGCCATTGACTTAACAATTTCCTCTAAATCCTTCATATCCATACCTTCTTCAAGGATAAACCCAGCTGTAAGGTACTTAGGTGTCGCTCCCATAACAAGAAGATCATTTAAAGTGCCACATACTGATAATTTGCCAATATCACCACCTTGAAAAAAAATCGGAGTGACAACAAAAGAATCGGTGGTATATGCGATTTTCCCACTAGGAACCTCTAGTACGGCAGCATCTTCCATCTTATCCAATGCATCATTTCCGAAATATCTTTGAAATAATTCTTCTACCAACTTTCTTGTTGCACTTCCGCCACTTCCATGTGCCATTGTTATCTTTTGACTTTCTCCCAAAATTTCCACCTTACTTTCCTATATATACAAAATAATTTATTCGCGCATATTATAGTGAATACCGCAAGTTCCTTCGTGTGATACCATACATGGACCAACCGGGTTAACCGGAGTACATACTTTTCCAAACAAAGGACACTCCTTTGGTTCTATTCTTCCGATAATAACTTCCCCACATCTGCATCCATTAGGTTTATCACAAATGGACTTCTCTTCTCCAGGAATTTCAATACTATAATCCATAAAAGCTTTACGAATGACATATCCCGAATGTTCAATAATTCCTATTCCCCTCCAATATACAGAAGAAGGTTCAAAATACTTCTCTATAATTTCCATGGCCTTTAGATTACCTTTTTCAGAAACTATACTTCTATACAAGTTATGAACCTCATGTCTACCTTTACTGTTCTGTATAACAAGGTCATATATAGCAACTAAAATATGTTCTGCTTCAAAGCCTGCAATACAAAAAGGCTTATGATACTTTTTCGCCAGATAGTCATAAACTGAAATCCCGGTAACTGAAGCCACATGCCCGGGGGCAATAAAGCCGTCAATATCCGGTTCATTTTTGCATAACCAATCAAGTGCAGGCCCAATGGTTTTCAGACTAGTCAGAAGCCTAACATTTGAAATTTTCTTCTCAGCGAGTTTATCCAACAAAAGTGCATAAGCAGGTATAGTAGTTTCAAATCCTACTGCTGCTAAAACATAATTCTTCTCGGTATTATTCAGAGCCTTCTCTACCGCATCCATGGGAGAGTATATAATTTCCACGCTGCCCCCTAACGCTTTAGCTTCAGAAAGTGAAGCTTCAGTTCCGGGAACCCTGAGTAAATCGCCAAAAGACAAAATCGTATAATTCTTGCTTACAGCATATTTTACCAGCAAATCAATGTAATTTGAAGGTGTCACGCACACAGGACATCCCGGCCCTGATACAAGCTTAATATTGGGCGACAGCAAAGATCTTATGCCATTCTTCACTATACTTCCGGTATGAGTACCGCACACTTCCATAAGCTTTATCTTAGGACCTGAATATTCGATAAGAAAGCGTTTTATCTCTTCTATATTTATCATTACAGAACATCCTCCAAATCTGCAAAAAGATTGGAAAGTTCCTCTGCCAACTCTCTTTTAACTACTTCCACGGCATAACCAGCATGTACAAGAACGTAACTACCAACTTTCACATCAACCAAACTGACGTTAACCTCGATAATATTTCCGTTAAAATCCACTTTACCTAGTTTACCATTTAGTTCTATCACTTTTCCAGGAATAGCAACACACATATTTTCACTTCCTAAAATTCGTTATATTCTAAAACTTTGCAATTACAGTATATACATCAAAACATTCCTGCAAAGGCCTGTCCTAAAGAAATACCCCCATCATTCACAGGTACTTTTGTATTAAAAAATACGTTAAATCCGCTGTGCTTCAATACACTCACAGCACCTTCAAAAATAATTGAGTTTTGAAAAACCCCTCCACTTAATGCCACATCTTCAATTCTATATAATTCTCGGATTTTTGTACACATCTTTAATATATAATCAATTATAGTTAAATGAAACCGCCATGCTATTTCTCTCTTATCTGCACTATTTTCTCTATCGGCAATTATTTCCCTTATACATCTATTCATATCACCAATAAGCTTACCATCAATTTCACTAATATCATAATTATAGGGTTTACAAAAATCATGCATCTTATCTGAAGAATAATCCATAAATACACCATATTGACTATGCATAACCCCATACTCAGCCGCATAGTTTTCCAATAGAATTGCACATTCTCCTTCAAAACTCGAATAATCATTAATGCCTGCAAGGAAGCTTACTGCGTCAAACAACCTTCCCATACTAGAGGAGCTTACAGTATTGATATTATTCGTAAGCGCAGCTTTTATTAGCTGCCACCTTTTATCTTTTATATGCCTCTCTAAACCTGAATTGTATAAGTATGAGTATGCTGTCTTATAGGCCTCTTTTACACTTGAATCTCCGCCCAACATCGGAACATACTTTAAATGTCCTGCCCGTGTAAAGCTATCCGGCGATGCTATAAGGAATTCTCCGCCCCACATGGCACCATCGGTTCCATAACCTGTTCCATCAAAGGCTACACCTATAACGGGATGATATAAGCAATTCTCTGCCATAACCGATAAAATGTGAGCATGGTGATGCTGAACCTCAAGAACTTCAAGCCCACATTCTTTAGCAAATTTTGATGCTTGATATCCCGGATGAAGATCACAGCATACTCTCTCAGGTTTAATACGAAAAATCCTTTCAAACCGTTCAAGATTCTCCTTATAGGCCTTAAAACTTTGAGCTTCCTCAAGATCACCGCCAAATTGACTCAAGTATGCATAACCGTTCTGACCAACACAAAAGGTGTTTTTTAAATCACTGCCACAAGCAAGTATAGGTCTGCCTTTCTTAAACCTTTCACCTAAATATATAGGTAAAGGAACAAACCCTCTTGACCTTCTTATAAATTGAACAGAATTATTAGAACTAACCTTTACTACAGAGTCATCTATTCCGGTTAGTATTCTTCTATCATTGTATAAAATCCCCGACAAGCTTTTATCATTTAAAGATATCATCTTCAAATTGTCAATTATAATCGGTTCGCCAGAAATATTTGCACTTGTCATTACCAAGGGACCAACTGCATTTATCATCAGCTTATGGAGCGGAGTGTATGGCAGAAAACCCCCAAGATATTTACTAGATTTGAAAACACCTTCGCAAATGTCCGATTCTTTCCGCTTTAGAAGCACAATAGGTCTTTCTCTTGACAACAGCAGTTTTTTCTCTTCTTCAGAAACAATACAGTATTTCTCTACTTCCATTGCACTATCAAACATAACAGCAAAGGGCTTTTCTTCGCGCCCCTTAAGCTTTCTGACCCTAGCTACAGAATTACTGTTAAAAGGGGTACAGCATAAATGAAAGCCACCAATTCCCTTTACAGCAATAATGCCACCTTGCTTTAGAATTTTAACAGCTTGATCAAAAGCTTCAGATCCTATTATTTCCTTATCACTATCGACTTTCTTAAATTTCAATTGTGGACCGCATTCATGGCAGGAAATGGTTTGAGCATGGTAACGCCTATCCTCTATAGTTTTATATTCTTCAGAACACGAACTGCACATAGGAAAGTCTGACATGGTTGTATTTTCTCTATCATAGGGAACACAGTCTATTATACTAAAACGCGGCCCACACTCCATGCAGCTAATAAAGGGGTGTAAATATCTACGGTTGGTTTCTTCATACAATTCCTTCAAACAATTCTCACAAACTGTGAAATCTGGCGATATGAAAATTGGACTTTCGGAGTTATCGGTACTAGGATTTATTCTAAATTCACCTGATAAATCAATATCGCCGCAGCTTCTTTCAGACACCTGTAAATTCACAAGGTCTGAAGACTGCGGCTTTTTTTGCTTTAAATCACAAATAAAATCTTTTAATTGTTCTTCATTAGCCTTTATAACAATAAGAACACAGGAGCCATCATTTGAAACAAAACCGGCCAAGTTATGTTTCTGTGCTAAACGATGAATAAAAGGTCTAAAACCAACCCCCTGAACTGTTCCCCAAATTCTTATTTCATAAGTTTTCATTACATCTTACCTTATTTATCCATTGTACAAGCTTATCAAAACCTTCCCCAGTCTTTGCACACACTTCGAAAACAGGGGCATTTTTATTTAGAGCAGTGATTCCATCATAAAAAAACTTATCGTCAAAATCCACATACTCCTTCAAATCACATTTGTTTAACACAATAACATCAGCATTTTCAAAAATTATGGGATATTTATACGGCTTGTCGCTTCCCTCCGGTGCAGAACAAATCAACATTTTAACATGCTCTCCAATTACAAATTCTGCGGTGCATACCAAGTTTCCAATATTCTCAACAAAAAGGATACCTTTTTCACTAAGGTTAAAGTTTTCTAATGCACTGTCTACAGTTGGAGCATCTAAATGACAAGCTCCTTTAGTATTTATTTGATAGGTCTCCACACCAATTGAGCGCATTTTTTGTGTATCAATGTCCGATTCTAAATCACCCTCAATAACATAGACTTTAACATCAGGCAGCAATTTAACAATTTGTTTTAGTACCGAAGTCTTACCCGCCCCGGGCGAACCTAAAACGTTAATAGCAAAAATACCCTTTTGGGTAAGCTTTTCTTTAACTGAAAATGCAATTTTCTCATTTTCACTATATATATTCTTTACCACTTCAACTTTTTGAAGTTCCATATTATCGGCCCTCCATAATAATAAAAAAGTTTCTGTCATACTTATAAAGGTTAAAAAGGTTATTCCAATATAATATTTCAATTGCCATTTCAAAAATTCTGATTTGCATTTTTTGCAGTAGAAAATAATGTTTCTTTGTTTGGAAGCATTATGCTTCCATTATATGTTGTGTGACCTAAATGCTCTATGGGTTGTCTTTGAAATGGCTTTAATCATTTGTCAGTCAATATATCAATGTCCTTAACGTAAAACTCCTTACCTATCTCTGTTGGCAAGCCCATCCCACCACATTCGGGGCACTCAAAGCTAAACCTCTTGCGGTAAAAAAACAAATTACACTTTGAGCACTTTAACTGAGGCTTTACATAGGTTATATCAACTATTGCCCCTTCAGCTAATGTTCCTTTTGACAAAATATCAAAATACATTTGAATAGATTCCCCAATAAAGCCAGATAATTCGCCCACCACAAGAGAAATCCTTTCAATTTTGACAGCACCATTACTTATCGCGTTTTCTTCAGCTATTTTAACTATTTGTTGCGTTATCGAGTACTCGTGCATTTTCAAATACTTCCTTATCCTTTGATACTGCAGGTTCATAGTACTCATTACCCATTGAAAGACATTTCTTCGGGCATGCTTCCACACAGTAACCGCATGTTATACATTGTAATCTCTCAATCTCCCATTTCTGATCTGCCCTGTTAACCGATATAGCCTTTGTAGGGCATTTCTTTTGGCAGATTCCACAAAATACACAGCCTTCAATATTCAATTCAATCTTTCCTCTGGTATTTCGTGTGAATTCCCTCTTTACAACAGGATACATCAATGTTGCCGGTTTTGTAAATAGATTTATAATTATCCTTTTTGTCATATTAAAAGCAAACATTTTTATCACCTCTCCGTACAGCTTATACATGGATCTATAGTCAGTATTAATATTGGTACATCAGCAAAATCACAACCTTGCAGCAGCCTTAGCAATGATGGAATATTTGCAAAGGTAGGTGTACGAACTCTTACCCTATCAAGAAATTTAGTTCCGTTACCTTTAACATAATATACAACCTCACCTCTTGGTTGCTCTAAACGAGCAAAGTATTCCCCATCAGGATTCCCCGTAACTTTTAAGTCAACAGGTCCTTCAGGTATTTTATCAATAGCCTGTCTTATCAGGCTTATGGACTGGAATAACTCATCAAGCCTAACTGCGCATCGGTCATAACTGTCTCCGTTTGTACGAGTGATAGGTTCAAACTCCAACATAGAATATGCTCCATATCCCAATTTTCTCATGTCCTGAGCAATACCACTTGCACGCATCATAGGCCCAACGGCACCTAATACGTGAGCATCTTCCTTTGAAAGCACACCTACTCCCACCAGCCTGCGCTTAACAGTATACTCATTCATAAATACATTACTAATTTCCTTAATTTCCTTTTCAAGATCAACAACAAATTTGCTTATTCTTTTTAGGGTCACAGGATCAATATCCTTACGAACACCACCAACTTTACAAGAGCCGAATATAACCCTTCCTCCTGTTGTTTCCTCCATAATGTCGAGAATCTTTTCTCTTACTCTCCAAGAGTGCATAAATAAGTTTTCAAATCCAAAGGCATCAGCTAAAAGCCCCAACCATAGCATATGACTGTGAAGCCTTGAAAATTCAGCCCATATAGTACGTAAAAACACTGCCCGTTCAGGTACTTCAATATTCATAATTTGCTCAACTGCTTGAGAATAACCCATACCATGCATAAAACTGCATATTCCGCATATTCTCTCTGCCACATAAATATATTCAATATAATCTTTCTTCTCTACAAGCTTTTCCAATCCCCTATGCACAAAGCCTATAGATGGAATTGCTTCCACCACTTTCTCATCCTCCATTACCAGGTCAAGATGAATTGGTTCAGGCAATACGGGATGTTGCGGTCCAAAAGGGATAATGGTTCTCTTTGACATATATATCCTCCTACCTTAATAAGCTAAAAATCAACAGTTTCCAAAAGGAGCCTTTACTGCTGTTTTGTATAAGTTGCCTTTAAAATCGATTGCCATACCTATAATCTTTAATCCAAAAAGATCGTGTATTTCGTTTTCGTACAGCATAGCACTCCAGTAAATATCGCTAACACTTGGCAATTCGGCATCAATTGGGACTTCCAATTTCAAATTTACAAACTCATACTCCTTATCAAACGAATAATACAGTTGCATAATTTCACCTAGTTTTGTACAACTTATCTGTACCAACCTATATCCTTTAGCTGACAGCTCCTTCACATTGCTCACTAGTTTATCTAAAGTAATATTTTTAAACTCTTGTTTTTCACTCATGCTCAATCCCTGCCTTTTTTAACTAAAGATTTGCTTTGTTTCATTTTTTTATACTTCTCCTCAAGTACTGCGGTTGCCTTAACAATACCGTCAATTATTGCTTCGGGTCTTGCTGCACAACCTGACACATAAACATCAACAGGCAAAACCTTATCTATGCCGCCCTTAACGTTATAACATTCTCGAAATATTCCACCGGTAGCTGCACAAATTCCCACTGCTACCACTACCTTTGGGTCGGGCATCTGATTGTAGAGATTCTTAATAACATCTATGTTCTGCTCGTTAACAGAACCTGTCACTACAAAAATGTCTGCATGCTTAGGATTTCCTGTATTTATAACTCCAAAACGTTCAGCATCATACATAGGTGTCAGACATGCTAGCACCTCAATATCACAACCGTTACAGCTTGATGCATCATAATGAAGAATCCAAGGTGATTTTGACAAAGAAGACATTTCATCCCCTCCTAACTAATAAAATACAAAGCAACTATATTAACCATTCCTAGAGTTATTGCGACAACCCAAGAGGAAACCATTGTAAATCCCCACTTTGCTCTCGCATTACTGTTATCGATAAATATCTCCAGCAAAAATGTTGTTAATGTCACTATAATCGCTACAATTGGGTTACTTCCAAAAAACATGTATACAAATCCCAATAATAATACATTCTCATACCAATGCGCAATTTCGATCATAGCTAATTTCTTGCCGGAAAATTCCGTTGTAATTCCTCGTACAATTTCCTGGTGCGCATGGTGCGACATAGATAAATCAAAAGGAGACTTTCTAAACTTAATAGCCAATATATAAAGAAACCCTAGAAATACTCCCGGCAGATACATAATCAAAGGCTTATCAAAAGATACAATCTTTGAAACGTAGAAATCTTTTGTAACCATATATATTCCAACAGTCATAATGATAATCATAGGTTCATAGGACATCATCTGTATTAATTCCCTTTCAGCACCCATGTGGCTATAAGGAGACGACGTCGAGAACCCCGCTAACACAAGCAGTATACTCGCAAGCGTCAGTGCAAATACAACTAATAGCAAATCTTCACCAGCAAAAAACAAACTGCCTGTAAAAATTACTACCACTAAAAAGGCAAATACATAAAAATTCTGCGACTTATTAACTATAAGTGTTTCCTTTTTCAACAATTTAAAGACATCATAAAAAGATTGAAACAAAGGTGGTCCTACTCTCCCCTGCATTTTTGCAGAAATAACTCTGTCTATACCTGCTAGTAGTCCGCCTACCAAAGGTGCTAATATGATGAATAATATAACAGAAATTGCGATTTTCAAATCCGTACTCCCCCTTATCAAAGGTATAATTATAAAAACTATGAAGCGTCAGTCCTTAATAAACAAAAGCCATAATGAGCATTAATAAGGTAACTGATGCACAAATTCCCGAACCTATATTAAATAGTTTGTTTTCTCCAAAATATCTATCCATATAATAATTCTTTATATATATCTTATGAACCGTTCCCATCGAACCGTAGAATCTCTTCGGCTCATTAGTATTTGCCCCTCCTAAGTATATAGAAACCTCTTTCATATCCTTCTTGTATGCAAACAATCTTATAGGTAGCAGCAAAACCAACCCCATCATAATCAGCATGATAATTACATTCCCTCTGTCCATAGAAGTACCATAACCAAAAACTTCTATTACGTAAGGATTGACCAGCATTGCTGAAATAAAAGGGAACAATAAGCAAACCAAAACTGTAGCTATTGATAACACAGCCAAAGGAAATACTTCACTCCTCTTAACATTACTCTCCATATGTTCTTCGTTTTGAGGAATTGCTATGATTTTTCCCATCCACTTTGTCCAGAAAAATAGTGTTGCAGCACTACCAAAAGCTATAAATATTGTAAGTATAGGATTTGTATCAACAATAGCCTTTAATGCAGCCCACTTACTGATTAGCATTCCAAAAGGAGCAAGGAACATACCTGAAATTCCAATTATCATCATAACTGCCAATTTAGGCATCTTCTTTATTAAGCCATGCATAGCTTCAATATTCCTACTGCCAAGATTGTGCTCCACAGTACCCACACAAAGGAATAAAAGCGATTTAGCAACAGCATGGAATATGATAAGCAATACAGCTGCCCATACAGACTCATAGGTTCCAATACCACCACAGGTTACAATAAGACCGAGATTTGCAATGGTAGAATAGGCAAGAACTTTTTTTGCATCATTTTGTGCTATGGCGATTAGTGAGGCTGTCAAGAAGGTAAAGCCTCCCACGAGAGCCACCATAAAACCTGCTGCAGTTCCGTTTAATATAGGTGCAAGTCTTATAATAACATAAACACCCGCTTTTACCATTGTACTTGAATGAAGTAGTGCAGATGTAGGAGTAGGTGCTACCATCGCACCTAACAACCATGACGAAAACGGCATTTGTGCTGACTTAGTAAGTCCAGAAAAACATATCAACACTGCCGGTATCAAAACAATTGCCTTTTCGCCCGCAATCATTTTATCAAGCTCTAATACTCCTACTTTGCCCGAAAGATATAAGAGAGCAATCGCAAATGCAAGTCCACCTAAAACATTTAACAACAGCGCCTTGTACGCATTATTGTTTGATTCCTCTGTATTTGTATATCCAATTAAGAGGAAAGAACACAAGGTAGTAATCTCCCAGAAAAAGTATAACCACATTAAATTGTTCGAAAATACAATTCCAAACATCGCTGACAAGAACACAAATAGTACAAAAAAGAATTTTCTTCTCTGATCTTTTATTTCTTTATTATGGTGGTGGTAGTCAGCCATATACCCAACCGAAAATAAACATATCAAGCTCCCTATAACACCCACCAATATAGCCATAATTAGCGAAAATTTGTCTATAAACATGTTATGTTCTATATCTATAGAGTGCATCATATTAAACTCTATCCAACAGAGAACTGTTCCTTGAAGTGCCATAAGTAATGATACCAGATATTTTTTGCATTTTATTCCGAGATAAATAACATATACCCCAATTGCCAGTTCTATGCACAGCATTATTTTGTTAATAGCTTCACTATCAACTTTATAGTACATTGCTTCAAAATTCAAATCTGAAACGGTTAACACTAAAGTCACTGCTGCAATAATACCTGCTGACAATTTTACTATCCAATTCCTCTGTTGATGATTTGGTGTTAAAGCTGCTAATAACGCTACACCTAAAGGAAACAACACCAAAAAGATCAATAAAGCCATACGATCCCTTCTTTCGCACATTGTATATTGTATACATAAAAATAGAATGCAGTACCATAAAGTTTTAGTAAAATTTCATAAAAATCTCATCCGGCTTAAGTCTCAATGTTTAGAATACACAACGAAATAAAAAATGTGTACCAAAGTCCTTTGTTTTAGAGCTTATCTTAATTCTAAGAGGCAACAGATTTTTATTTACAAAGCAAATGACCTATACCTTTACTAGTAATTACGGCAATTAAAAAAACCGTCTTTACTAAAAGCATACGCCATTGCACCTATATAGTACTGTTATTAAAATGTTCAACAATATTCTTAATAATAAACAGCTTTAATAATTATAATACTTATTACAGATATTTAAAATTGTAGCAATAACACAAATTCGACAAATAAGAGTTATAAAAACTCTTTTAACTGCTTTACTGCAACAATTCATATTAATTTCATCCTTTTCTCAACCAAGCTTCAATTATCATATATTTTTATTAAGGTGATTCAAAAAAGTTAATTTTATTAGGTTGGAACTCTATATATTTACTAATGAATTATTTTGAAACACCTTGTTATAACACAAAACAAATTTAAATAACAAAAAAACTTCCTCAGAATTATGATGATTTCTGAATGAAATCCATATACCTTATTCCAAACTGAGCTGCAATATCGGCAGCAAAACTTGATTTAGAAGGTGACCCTGGAATTATTCTGTAAGTTCTTTTTCGAATTTCATCGTCGGAGCCTACCATAGAATCATTTTGCCCATCCTCGTACTGTGCTGCCATACTTATTAAGCGGTTAGACTTCACTTCCAACCCTTCCAATTCCTTATTTATACTATCCACCTTATTGGCTAATTCGTAAAGATGGGTAACAAAAGAACACCTTGTGCCTATAACCGCAAAGGCTGAAAGTATATCTTGTGCTATTTTACTCCCTTCTTTTGAATTGGTGGAAGCAAAGGCTTCATTGATCAAAACAAGACTATTTTCAGTTGCATTTTCAACTATAGTAAGCATTCTTCCAAGCTCCTCGCCCAATCTTCCCTCATTGCTTTCAGACCTTTCTTCCACGGGAAAATGCGTAAATATCCTATCTACCGGACTAATAGCAACATTTAATGCCGGCACAGGTATTCCTGCTTGTGCAAGCACTTGCAAAATCCCCATTGCCCTGATATACGTTGTTTTCCCTCCTTGATTCGGCCCTGTAATGATTTGAATTTTTTCCTCCCCTTTTATAAAAATATCATTTGTCACAATTCTTTCGAGAGGATTCAAACTTCCTTTGCCTGATAAATACAAAGCAAAACTCAAATCATACAACCCGTCAGCAATCAAAGTCCTTTCTTCCATTGGAACTATTTTTGCTCTTGAAGTTATCAACCCTAGGTATTTCATCTTCTGCATGAGTTTTACTGCACCTTCATAAAACAGGATTTCGTCAGAAATATTCCTTAAAAAAGACGAAATGTTTGTAATCATAGCTTCAAGTATATAAGACAGATTGCTAAGGATTTTACTTTTAATTTCTTCTCCGTTTTCTTCCAAAATATAATCTATGTCCTTAATAAAGTAACTACCTTTATTTTTTCGCCTTACTTTTATAAGCTTTTTCAGTCCTCTTACAAAGTATTCTTTTATATATTCATCTTTGTCTAGTATTTTACTTACAAAACCATTACTATCAACATCTAATAGTTTAGCCTCTTTAATTTTAAAACTCTTATCTAGCCTTGCCCCTAGTTTTAATCTTATATATCCTTTTGTACACTTCTTGAGTGCCAACAAATTCTTTTCGAGCTTATAGAAATTCTCGTTTTCAACATAATCAAAAACAACCCTTGACAAATTATTTAAGCCCTCAGATAAGTACCCACTTCCATGGGCTTTTAAAACCTCTCCAACTTTTTTACATACCTTACAATATCCCAATAAAATATTTATTCCATTATTAAGTCTGTACTCCGGCGAAACATCCGCTCTTGTCCTGTTTGAAAGCTGCCTTTCCCTTTCAACAGCTATCATCATGGAAAAAGCATTCTTTAAATTATCGCTAACTATTTCAAAAAGATCATTAAGTTTGTTTAAAGGGGTTTTGTCTGCCTGCCTAGGGCTATCTGAATCTTTTCAGGATAAACTCCTCATGTTTTGCTACTTCTTTTTCAATTCTGTCCAATTTTTCTGAATTAAGCTTGTACCCATCAAAAAGGGCGCCTAGCTTCTGACCATGATCGTTTTCAATTTTAATAACTGTGCTTTCA
>CAYXPB010000029.1:13004-26789 GCA_964466645.1 uncultured Acetivibrio sp.
TCCAAAAACATTTGTGGTTGTCCAAAAAAATCCTGTAGTATATCGCACCTGTACGAAATATCGTCTACATTTTTACAAAGCTCAGCTAAAACCGACACAATAACACGTTCAGAATTAATACTTGAGCTTCCGGAGGTCATGATTTCAAGTATTTTATCAAACTGCAAATCTTTAATAAAATCAACATTCCTATCCTCTAATTGGATTTTTTTGTCGGCATCCCTATATAAAAGACTAACTTTATTAGCCATAAATACCACTCCTATCTTGGAATATATCCTCTTCTTTTGAGAAGTGCCCTAATCTGTTCCGATGAAAGCCCATGTTTTAAAACTATATCCCTTGAATACCCGAGACCTTCCGACTTCATTCTTCGAATCCTGTAGGTCCTGTTTCCTGTCAACCCAGCATTGTCTGTATCTTCAACACCCGCAACTAGACCGGCAAGTTTACTTCCTTCAGACACTTCTTCATTTAATGAGTCAATATCATCAGCAAGCTCACCGAAGTGTGTAACATAAATACCTTTGCATTTGAGGTTCATTAAGATTTTAAGCACATCTCTTCCAAGATAATATCCGTCAATTCTCCTTGTACTTGAAAAAGTTTCATTTAGAAGAACCAAACTCTTTGAAGTGGAATTATTTATAATAACCGATATTCTCTCTGCCTCTTCCCCAAGTCTGCCTTTATCAATTCCTATAGTCTCTTCCTCCGGAAAATGAGTATAAATAGCATCTGCAATACTCATTTCTGCCCTTGCTGCTGGAACAAAACACCCCGCCTCGAAGAGAACTTGGGCAATACCTATTGAGCGTATATAGGTTGTTTTTCCTCCTTTATTAGGCCCAGTCAAAACATAAAACTCTCCTTCTTGGTCAAAACTCAAATCATTGCATACAACCTCTTTAGAAAGATCATATTTTCCATCCTTTATTCTTTGCAGAGCCAAACTCAAATCATATAGGCCATCAATTTTTGTGGTATCTTTTGTATCTTGCACTATTAAAGGTTTACAAAACTTAAGCCCTAGTCTTTCTAATCGTCTTACCATTTCGGAAAACTTAATATAGAATTCTGCCTCAATTTTTAAGTTGCACACCTCTTCAAAAACCTGCTCTGAATATCTTTGTAAAAAAGCCTGCAGGCTATTAAAAACATCAGGGTTTTTCATCTGCAGTCTCTCGAACACAATTTCCTCAAGCCTCGAAAAACGTTCTTCATAGTATATATTAAAATAGCTTTTATTCCTATCGTCTAGGAATGCAGCCCCATTAGAAAGTATCTGCGATATTATAGGTTCTTCAAAAGCTGTATTCTTTTTTGACTTTTCAACATTAATAACTATATCTGTTAAGCCCTCATAGTAGCCTAGTTCAAGATAAATGTCCGATAGCTTTTCATATTCTTCGTTTATCTTTTTTATATCCTCGGTCATTGATCTAAACTCTTGTTCTTCTGAGATTTTGTTAACATAAATAAGCAGCTGTTTAAGACCTTCAGACCTTATGCTTTCGCTTCTTTCCTCCAAACAGTTTTTTATACCTAAAATCAAAGACACAAACGCAGAAGCTTTTTCAAAAAAATATGTTTGAACATGAATTTCCTTTATATTTGCAAATCTTTCCTTTGAACAACTTTCAATAAAAACCATAGTTTTAACGTACTCTTTGAAGTTGTCCAGAAGCCAATCATTTTCTATGAAATCCTGCATAAGATCCAATCTGTATTGCAATACCTCTTCGCTAGTACATGGATTTGCAAATAAAAGTCTTAGTTTTTCTCGATCAACTCTTTCAAATCTGATTTCATCCAACAATTTATCGGTGTTCAGGTCCTTGATAAAATTCCTGGTATACACTACATCTAACATCCAGAATTTATAAGAAGCATCGTTTGGCCACAACAAACTTATTTCTGCTTTTTCAAGCACTTTCGACCGTATATTTTCCATTGGATACCTCCTGATGTTTGAAAACTATAAAGAAATCAGTTATTTTGGGGAATCACCTAAACTAGCATCAAAACTTAGGTATAACGAAAGAAACAACTTCTTATTCTCATATTTTGAAAACATTATCAAATCAAGTCTTTTTGTTATCCCATATTGGAACTTATATTTTATATCGTACCTTATTACCCTAATTATAACATTTCGTTATTTTTTTTAAAAGTGTCTAAGGTGTTTTTTAAATCACCTAATATCACGATTATTCTATAATTAATACTGTAAATGTTTGATAATTTAATGTACCCAGATTTCAACTTTCAATTTGATTCAATTATACAATAATGTTATACTCAATAAATAAAACCTTTAGTACTAGAAATTGGTGAAATATTATGCTTGAAGTATTTTTGCAATCTTTATTAGTCGGATATTCTGGCGCCATGATGCCAGGTTCGTTACTTACATATACAATAAATAAAAGCATCAAATCAGGTGTAAAGGCTGGTTTGTTGATTTCTTTAGGTCACTGCATTCTTGAGTTGATACTCGTTATACTTATATTTATAGGTGTAGGAAAATATCTTCAGACTTCCCTTGCTCAATTAGTAATTGGAATCATAGGTGGAATTGTATTGATATTCTTTGGAATAAATATGCTAAGGGATTCCGTTTTAAATAGGCTAAATATTGATTTTAAAAATGAATCAAAAAGCAAAAGTGGAAATCTAGTTATCAGCGGCGCTCTTATAAGTGCTACTAATCCCTATTTTCCTCTATGGTGGGTTGCTATAGGTCTTGGTCTAATAACCAATGCCTATAATTTATTCGGTCTTTTTGGTGTAGTATTTTTTTACTTAGGCCATATAATAGCTGACTTAACATGGTATGGCTTTATTTCGGCCGTCATAGGTAAAACCAGAAACTTCATAAATCCTAAAATATATAAAATAATTATAACATTTTTAGGTCTTTGCCTTATAGGTTTTGGAGCAAGTTTTATCCTAGGTTCAATAAAAATAATGTATGCCTATTTATAGGTGTAATAGCTATTTTAAATTCGACGCTACTTTTTCAAATTACTATACGGGAAGCATTTTGCCCCCGTATAGTAAAAATTATTGTTCTGCTGTTTGCCGCAGCGGAATTTAGTACTTTGATTGCACCCTCCCCTGCGTTATGTTCTACATACTAATACTAGAGATTTTGTTTAAACTTTTATCAGTACTTTCCGTAGTTATTTTCCTCTAAAGATATACTTTTGTAATTGCTTTCCATCACAACAGAATCTTCATTCTGATAATTTGCTGCTTGCCCCATATGCTCGTGTAACTTTTTCTTGTCAACAAAGCTTTCAATCGCTCTTATAGTATCAGCGTCTAGTCCCTCAAATCCAAAATTAGCATTAACTTTTTGCAACTTAAATCTGCTGATCGAATCTCTTAACAATTCTGCCTGACTAGACAATTCCTCACTGGCTGAAGCACTCTCCTCAGCCGTTGCAGAGTTGGTTTGCACAACCTGAGCTACTTGGGAAACTGCCTGATTTATCTGTGCAATACCTGAAGCTTGCTCATTTGATGCTGTCGCAATATCTCCTACAAGATCAGCCGCTTTAGCCACACCTTCTACGATTTTATTTAGAGCCTCTGCGGTATTATTTGCAATCTGATTACCTGCCTCAACCTTTTTAATTGAATTTTCAATAAGTTCTGTAGTTTCTTTTGCAGCCTTTGCGCTTCTTGCAGCAAGATTTCTCACCTCATCGGCCACTACTGCAAAACCTTTTCCGTGTTGTCCTGCCCTTGCGGCCTCTACAGCGGCATTTAAGGCAAGGATATTTGTCTGAAACGCTATATCATCTATTACTTTTATAATCTTTGAAATATTAGCCGAAGAATCATTTATTTCTGCCATAGCTTTTATCATTTCTTGCATCTGACTATTACCATTCATTGCATTATCTTTAGCATTTAGTGCAAGCTCATTCGCCTGATTTGCATTTAAAGCATTTTGCTTTGTTTGATCTGCGACCTGTGTCATTGATACAGTTACTTGTTCAATTGAACTCGCCTGCTCTGTAGAACCTTGTGAAAGCATCAGACTTGAATCAGATACTTGCTTTGCGCCGCCAGAAACTTGATCTGCAGCAGAACGTATATTACCTAACACCTCATTGTTTATATTTGTCATTTCTGTGAGTTTTTTGCCCATAAGATCATTTTCCGACTTAATCTTCACCTGCACAGTCATATCCCCGGCCGCCATACTTTCAACGACATATGCCTGGTCACGAATATTTTCCACCATATTCGAAAACGCCAGCATTAGATTCCCAATCTCATCTTTTGTATTCGCCTCTATTTTTACATTCACGTCTCCTAATGCAAGTTTCTCTGCAGCTACAGCCAACTTTTTCACCGGTTTGCTTATTATTTGTGAGATAAATACACCAAGGAATATTGCTACGATAACTCCAATCACTATAATAATAACCATTGTGTTTATAGCCGTCTTAGCCATATTACTATTGTTATAAGATTTTTCTTTGGCTGAAGACGAATTATACTCGAATAGCTTTGAAAAACTTTCATTTAGTGCACTTATTTGTGTGTCCGAATCTTCCAAAATGAGTTTCTTTGCTTCCGCCTCATTACCAGCTTGTATCAGTCCTACGGCATTCTGGACTATAGACTTATATTCTTCCCACATAGGCTTTAGCTCACCGAACAATGTCCGATCTTTTTCATTTATAATTCCATCCTCATAATTCTTCAGTCCTACTTCAACATCAGAAATATATGTACTAACTTTATCCCTCAGATCATTACCAGTATTTTCATCATTTATCAACAGCATCTTTAAGGCATTTACTCTAATTCTCTGAAATTGCACATCCGCGTCTCCTGCATATTCCAGTCCGAGTACATTTTCTTCATACAATTCAGTATCAGCCTTGATTATACTATTTATGTAATTCACGCCGACAATTCCTATAACTCCTGCTATTACTGCAACAGTCATAAAACCAATTAATAGTTTTGCAGAAACTTTCAAATTATTAAACCAACTCATAGCTATGTTGCCTCCTTTTAGTCTATTAAGAACACTAAATCACAATTTCCTAATTACGCAATATTACTTAGTATCTCGTTTTCATCATCATTAAAAAGCCTGTCACAATCTAGAATCAGCTTAACATTATTGCCTGATTTTCCTATTCCTTTTATGTACTTTTGCTGAGTACTGTTACCATCAATCTGTGGAGGTGGCACAATATTCTCACTGGCAATAGATGCCACCTCTGCTACAGCATCTACTATCAGCCCCACAGTTATGCCTCTAACTTCAATAACTATTGTACAGGTTCTATCATTGTACTCCTTTGCTTCCTTACAGAACCTGAGTCTTACATCAATTACTGGAATTATCTTTCCCCTCAAATTTATAATTCCTTTTACATAGTGGGGAAGTTCAGGAATTTCAGTAATCGATTGAAGTCCTACAATTTCGGTAACATAGCCAATTGCTATACCATACTCTTCTTTTCCTAATACGAAGGTAAGATACCTATCTTTCTGTGTATCTTCTTCAAGTAACATATTATCCTCTAGAATTTGCTCCATTTTAGTTCTCCTTCCTTTGTTTATATTGTTTTTTGTAAAGCACCACACTATCTTCTACAAATCAAATCTTCTAAACGGCAAACAATAGCAAAGACAAGTCGCTAACTTTATCACATCAGTATTAATTATAAAGTCAACAAAATATCCACACGAAAAGTATAATGCAATAAGAGTTAGAACTAATAATGTAATAACTTTACAATGAACTTAACAGCCCATCGGGCAACTCTCAAATTGCAAATTCCTATACTCTAAAAAAAGAAAAATTGAAGAAAACTCAGATCTTTCAAAGCCCAGATATAAAAATGGATTTAAAGGTTACAATATGATTCATATCATTATAAATTGTATACCATAAGGCCCTTTCAAAAATAACCTATACAATATTCAAGGCATAAAGCCCATCCTTTATAAAATTGACAAAGTATCTTGTTCTTGCTTTATTTTCGAATCACTTCATATCTATCGGAATATTAAAGGAATTCAATAACCATTTTTTAAACAAAACATCGACTTCATTGTCAAAATAATGCCGCAAATGCGAATTATACTAGAACAATTAGCAGAATACTTTTTTTTAGAAAACAAAAAGATGTGAAATTTTTCATGATAGGCAATAGATAATAAATATGTATTTAGTTTCTTGAAATTTAGTGGTTCATACTTATGAATTCCGTACATAAATGAATAGGGGCATCAAGCCCCACTTTTATCTCTTTCATTCCACTTGTAAAGGCACAAAATGGCGCCTTTCTACTTATTCTTCTTTACTCTCTCAGCAAGTGCATTTAAATCGTGACCTTTTAAAGCACCTTCTATAAGTTCCGGAAGGAGTGTCGGAGTGCATGCGAAACAAGGAATTCCTATTTTGGAAAGCCTGCAAGCAAGCCCTTCATCATAGCACGGCACTCCTCTGTCTGATAGTGCGAGAAGGCACATTACCTTTACGCCCGATTCGTGCATTTCTTCCATTCTTTTTATTAGTGAAGCCTGATTACCACCTTCATACATATCTGAAAGTAGTATAAATAGTGTTTTGGAGGGATCTGTTATAAACTGTTGGCAATATGCTACTGATTTATTTATGTCGGTCCCTCCTCCAAGCTGTATACCAAAAAGCATATCTACCGGATCATTGCCGTATTCCTCCGAAAGATCTACAACAGCCGTATCAAAAGCAACAATTCTGGTGTTTAATGATGCCATACTTGCAAAAATGGAACCGGCTATGGAACCATATATAATTGAATCAGCCATTGAGCCGCTCTGATCCATATCTAAAATAACATTCCAGTTATTCATCTTCCTTGCCCTGTCGAAAAAGAAAAAACGTTCTGGAATGAGCTTTTTATGCTCCTTGTTGTAATTCTTAAGATTACGGTTAATGGTATACTTCCAGTCAATACTCACAGCACTTGGTATTGGGGAATGGTTTCTTTTGTTTAAAGCGCCTGAAATAGCTTTGCGCAAATCGTTTTCCATCCTCCGGTTTATATCCTCCACTACCATCCTAACAAGCTGCCGCGCAGTTTCCTTTGTCTTTTCGGGTATTTTACCTTTGAGGGACATGAAAGTTGCAACTAAGTCAATGTCCGGCTGGACGTTTTTTAACACTTCCGGCTCAAACAGCAATTGCTTAAGTCCCTTCCTTTCAATGGCATCTGTCTGTATAACCGATACCACATCTTCAGTAAAATACGTACGGATGTCAGCAAGCCACTTTGCGAGCTTCGGAGCAGAAACTCCCTTACCTGCAGAACGCTTTGAGGAAGGTGAGCTTCCCCTTGTTTCATCGCCCCTGGTGGACTTATCGTATATAGCAGCAAGAGCTTCATCCATAACAATTTCATCATCATTAAGTTCAACTCTAGATCCTGCGAAGGATTCTAGCATTTCTTCACCGGATTCTCCTAGAATCAATCTCCATCTTTTAATCTGTTCCATATCTGTCATCATAATTATATATCTCCAAAATCAAAATCGTTTAACTCTGTTATAGTCTGCTCTTCCTCTTGAGTGAGTTCTCTGCTTAAAACATCACTGGTATCTTCACCATCTAATCCCCAAACCTCTCCAAGATTCTCACAGATGCTGCGTTTCTCAGAAGCATTAAAGTCTCCGAAAGCCCGTCTTAAGAATACCAAAGCCCGTTTAAACTGTTCTTTATCGAGCTGAGCAACATACTCCGATATCTGTTTCCACAGATTTGTTCTTGCAATCAGAGCATACCTATTTCTCATAGACAGCCCTTCAAACCAACCAGCCCCAAGGTCTGCATCTATTCCGGGAGATAGTCTTCTAGAAACTTCCTGTGAAAGCTTTTCGTTGTCCATTAGATTTCTCTCTAGCAGTATGGAACATGCAAATCCTGATAGTATTGGGTTTCGGTCATCCCTTTCAGACAGTTCTGTCAGTTTTTTTACCCACAATTCTTCATCAACAGTCTGATAATATTCCAGTGCAATTGTATTTAAAATGTTTATTGAATGTGCTACTTGAACAGCTGCTATATTGTCACAATTTGAGGCATCAAGCATGAGTAGGGTTGACCTTAAAAATAACTGCTGCAATAGCGGTACAAGTTTTGAAGAGTCAAACTTCCTAATATCACCATAGCTAATGACCTGAGACAATTGAAAAGCTGCAAACGAAGCTTCATTAAAGGCTGCTGTATCGGCAGCAAGTTTTTGCAGAACTTCTCTTGCCTGTTCCATGGACTCCATCATTCCACATTCGCAAGCCTGATGAATTACCAAAGCGGCTTGATCAATCTTTTCACAATTATCTAGCATCTCCTTAAAAACAAAGGCTGCTGCCAATTCCACGGTCTCACCTCTTAGGACAGCTTCCACCAGTTCAATCTCCGCTTCAGGCGTCCATTGAAGAATCCAGGATTCTGCCCAGGTTGCCGATTCCTGGCTTCTCGGTTTATACTTCTGAAAACTAACATTTAAGACTCTTAGTCTTTGAAGAAAAAAAGAGCGATTCAAATCAAGGAATGCCGCCTCTTCAGATTTAACTCTCCTGTTTTCACGCAAATCCAGATCCAAATCCATGGCAACTGAAGATTTGTACTTTTCTAGTTTCAGTCGCTTAAGCTCCCTATAGAAGTCATCCTGAATGGATGTCCTACTCACGCCTTCCGGAAGAGCACCTATTGCCGTACCAACTTCCATTTGTGCCATTGCCTCGGAGACCACCGAAAGTTCACCATACCCAAGACAAATTACTGCCGAGTCCCTCAGATCCCTTAGGGTTGGTGCACTGCCTCCATGCATTGCAGCAAGAGTATTCGAAAGCCTCACAGCTTCAATTACCTCAGCCGATGACCTGTGAGTACCGCTATCTCTTAAAAAGGATACCATGCCGGAAAAATATGCAGAAGGAAGTTTCTCTATATCTCCTTTCATCAGACAATCCCACATCATACCGTAATAAGCAGGAGCGTTATTGCCCGCTCCATAGCCTGATCTTGAAGACAGTCTGTAATAGGAATAGGGCATAAGCGTCAATTTTGTTTTGACCCTTGGAAGACTTAAAAATTCTTCCTCGGTCATAGGTGGTAAATCTATACCCAATGCAGGAGAATGGTAAGCTCCTGTAACTACTACGATCTTCTCCGGTTCATGCCCTGATTTTATAACATTGAATATTCTGCTTCTCATATAAGCTTCCCGGACAAGGTTCCTAGCAAATTCAAACCTGTCATCTTGCAATAGCTCTCTTATACTTTTTCCGAATTCAAATGCTGAAAGACGGTAGGCATCTTTATTCTGATTATGCTCAAAATTCCGTTCCCAGTAAGTGTCATGATCTTCTTCACCTGACATTCCAGCCCATTTTTCATATATAGATTTATTTTCTTCATCATTATTTTTTAATGTTTTTCCACTACTGTTTTCAACTTCAAGAACATCTTCTCTCGTTTTCATTGTTTCTTTATCTTTGTTTTCAACAGTTCTATCATTATCTTTTTGTACTCTAACGGAATACTCAAGATTCATAAAAACCTCCGAAGGCAGGTCAATAAACTCGGCATGGACGTTGTTCTTTTTTGCCCATACAAGTGCTTGGTACTCAGGAGAATAGTCGGCAAAAAGATACATAAGTGTTCTCACAGGCAACTCCTCTGTATACGCCAATATCGCAATGGGAGGTTTTGTGTCCTTACCTGTAAAATACTCTATCTGCTCATTTGCATCGGACAATCCTTCAACTAGAACTGCCGTAGGCTTTATTTCATCTAAAAACTTTACTAGCTGGTATGCACCGGTAGGAGATAAATGCCTTACTCCAAAAAAATGCGGTGATTTCACTGATTGCTTCACACATTCATCTCCTTACAGGCATTGTACAAATCGCGCCACTCGGAACCACGCTTTTTCAATACATTATCTATGTATTCCCTCCATACCAGTTTGTCCTTATCTTCATCCTTCACAACAGCACCCTGAAGTCCTGCTGCTATATCTTCACTAGTTATTTTTCCCTTTCCGAAACTTGCTGCAAGAGCCATACTGTTTGCAAGTAGGGATATTGCCTCAGCTGTTGATATCACACCACTTGGAGGCTTAATCTTTTCCTTACTGTCTAGAGTCATTCCATTGCGAAGTTCCCTAAAAATTGTAACCACCTTAGCAATTGCATCTTCCGCTGGAAGTGCAGATTGAAGATCTAAGTTCACAGCCAGCTCTTTTACACGCTTTCTTACAATTTCAATTTCGGTATCTATGTCTCCCGGTGTAGGCAGTACAATGATATTAAACCTACGTTTTAATGCCGAGGACATATCATTTACACCTCTGTCTCTCGTATTTGCCGTAGCTATTATAGAAAAACCTTTAGCCGCGGGAAGTTCAAACCCCAACTCCGGAATGGATATTCTCTTTTCCGAAAGAATTGAAATCAAGGCATCCTGCACTTCCGAAGCACACCTTGATATTTCCTCAAAACGGGCAATGCCCCCACATTCCATTGCTCGGAATATCGGACTTTTTATTAGCGCTTCCTTTGATGGACCGTTAGCGATCAGCATTGCATAATTCCACGAATAGCGTATTTGTTCTTCTGTTGTTCCTGCTGTACCCTGCACAACCTTGGTGGAATCTCCATGTATAGCTGCGGTAAGATGCTCCGAAAGCCATGATTTTGCTGTTCCCGGTTCACCAATAAGCAACAGTGCTCTGTCGGTTATAAGGGTTGATATAGCTATTTCAACCAGTCTTTTATTTCCTATGTACTTAGGAGTAATCTCCACACCTTTGGCTTTTCCTCCAATTATATAAGTCAATACCGAACGCGGTGACATTTTCCATCCTGTTGGTATACGCTCAGTTTCTGCAGAAATTAATGCCTCAATTTCATTGGCATACATCTGTTCTGCCGGTAACCTCAAAACATTATTTGATTCAGACATTTTCATTCTCCTTATAAGGTTATTTCCCTTAATGATTTACACTTTTCTTATCTTTATTTTTTAAATACCAGACTGCATCTAGCAGTTTTTCTACACCTTTATTATTATACTTTGATGCAAAGTCTTCAATATATTGTGCATCACTTGAAGGCAAAAGCTTAATTACCTCTGTTAAGTCCTCTAAATAGTATCCTAAATAGTGCTTATTGTTGTTAAAATTAGACTCTAAAACATTTAATATTTCATCTCTTACCTTCTCATACCCTGCCTGAAACAGACCCAAAATTATATTGGTCAGATACCGGTCACCAAATTTACTGTGTTCTTTTAATTTTGCCAGCATAATTTTGATACAACCAGCATCACCTTTTGATACAAGTTTACAACCTAATGATATTTCATTTAGTTCCAAAAGCAGTTTTGCCCATCGCTTATCCCATTTTATATTTTCTCTTTCAATTATATTTCTTTGGATCGGATAATAATACTCACGAATCTGGAATTCTTTCTCAAAATCGCAATAATAGGACATAACCTTGGTAATTTCATTACGTTCAAAAGATTTTGGGCCTTTTTTTAGTAACGGCGAATAGTTTTCAAATACATAGTCCGGTGATTTTGACCTTATAGCCGCCTCAAAAGAATATTCAATGATTGCGTTGTTGTATTTATTCAGGGTTGATATAAGGAAATTGTAAGCTTCCTCGTTTTCAAAAGCCAATATATTCCTTACTGCTGTACGGATTATAGTATCATCTGTGTTATTAAGTTTAAATTGTATTAGGTTCTTAGAAAGATCCACGCAGGTTTTGAGGAACTCAAAAATACCTTTGTCCTTTTTGCCTAACATACAATCCAAAACCGTAACAAAATACTCAACTTCCTGCTTTGCAGGAGGTTCAGCTTTATTGAGACTTTTATCGGATGCTTTTATCAATTCAAGACTTTTTTCACCCTCTTCTAAAAGGCTTTTGACAATCTCCTGTGAATTGTTTATCTTAATAGGTTCAAAGGTAATATCCCTGTCTTTTCCTCTAAGCGCTTTAAACAAACACTTCACAGCACTACCTGACTTTATTTTGCCAAGAGCATAAAACGCAGCCTCCCGAACCTCCTTCTTTTTGTCGTCGGAAAGTTCAATCAATAAATCTTCACATTCGGGCAAATCTTTAAGAGCTTTAACTCCGCTTACCTTTATTTCCCCCGATCCTTTTTCAATTGCATTAAGATAAAACTCCTTCTCATTTTTACCGCACAAATCCGAAATAATATCAACCATCCTTGCGTCACGCTTTCCGCCATTAAGGTCAATATTTTTCTTTAGGAAGGAAACAACCTGCACCCCATATTCTTTTAAAATCTTGCCTGCAAAATCTGAAATTTCGGAATAGCTGTCACCAAGGGCGTTGATAAGAGGCATTATTAATCTAAGGTCCTTATAATCTCCGCCTTCGAAAAATTGTCTTATAACCTCAAGTCTACCAGAACCCTTAGTGGTTAATGCAATGATTACAGGCTTAAGCTTCCTGTGGGAAATATCAGTAGGATAAGAAATACCTGAACAATCGACTTTTTCCAGCTCTCCCTGTATTCCTGCTTCCCCCTGAGTATATTCAATTGCATTCACTATATTTGCTAATTCCAGAAGCTTTTCTTGAGACTTTCCCATACCCGGATTTATTGCTGCCTCCATAGCATCAGCAACCCTCGCAAAAACCGGTACACTCTCACCGGATTTTTTCATTGCCGGCAAAATCTTTTTCAGTTTAAAGTTATCAATTGACATTTCACTTCCTGCAATCAGGAGCTTTCTGACTTCATCATGTACTTCATGAATTAAGGACATGCTCATTTTTTATCAACTCCTATAATATTTTCAAAATTACTGCTACTTTGAATAATCAGGTCTTACTTATCAAAATCCTTGTAAAGCAAACTTGGCTGTATGCCGTTATTGTTCTGGTACTTTCCGCTACAATATTTTTCATACTCTCCCTGAATAGAGTGATAATAAATCTGGCAAATCTCAACTCCGGCATATATTCTAATGGGCTGGATGCAATGAATTTCGAGTGTCCAGTATCCGCTAAATCCCACATCACCAAACCCAGCGGTTACATGAATGTACAGTCCCAATCTGCCTATAGATGAACGCCCTTCTAGCATAGGAACATAATTTTCTGTTTTAGTATATTCTAAAGTCCTTCCAAGATATAATCTCCCCGGTTCAAGTACAAGCCCCTCTTCCGGTATAATAATACTTTTTGCTTTATTGGGCTTCTTCATATCCAGTACATTTTCTTCATATATCAAAAGCTCATTGTGAAGTCTTAGATTGTAGCTGTTTGGATTAAGATATTTTTCATCATAAGGCTCAATTATTATCTTGTTTCCAATATGTTTTTTTATTTCAAGTCCTGATAGTATCAAATTATATACCTCCATCTATATAGTTCAATTTAGATTTATTCTATCTTTTTATCTCTGTTGAAAGTTAATAGTAAGTGTTCATAATCATAATGATATTCTATTTGTTTTAGCCAAAGTTATCAAGTAAAACAAAACATTAAATCTTTACTTTTAAAACATATCCCTAGAACAAAAAATTCTCGGCATTTCACCGAGAATTCTATTTTTCATTACTATTTTATAAAAATTTAATAACATTAAATTTTTCCACAGCTTATTCAAATTAATTTTTTTATGAATAATCCAAATACCTGCTTTTTATCTAATATATCATAACTAAACCACTCCCTGCACTAAAAGTACAGGGAATTTTATTGCGACTGAAA
>CAYXPB010000030.1:0-4999 GCA_964466645.1 uncultured Acetivibrio sp.
AGCAGAAATCCCCGGTACAACAATAACAGTTACAGGCAGTGCCCCACAGGCACAAGCACAAGCTCAAAATGATGGTGGGAATGTTGCATTTGAAGAGGTAATCATTGACCGTATAAACTATAGCCCCAAAAACGAAGGGTATCTTACTCTACAGCTTAAAAAAAGCCATGTTTTTGTTGTACTTATTGCATTGATTCTTATAGCACTTTTGGTTATTTTGATTATTTTTCTGCCTAAGGTCTCCAGGTGTCAAGATAAAAAACTAGTGGAAATGTCTAGGCAAGTAACTAAAGCACAGGATAAAAATGAAATTTATAGTATATTGAATAATATGATTAAATATCGTTTCAATCTGAGTATTAAGGCAAGTTCAAAGGACTTAATCAAAACAAAGCTTGCAAAACATGAAATTTCTGATCCTATTATTGAAATTATGGACTATTTAGAAACTGATAAAGCTAGTTCAGAAGAAGGAATTTCCTATTTAAAAGGTAAGATGAGAGAAGTATACCTAAGACTTAGCAAAATTTAACTAATAAACCCAAAATACACTAGGAGTATAAATAATTCTGTGTATTAGAATTTATGCAATCCTTCTTTATCAAGTAATCCAAGTTAACAAGGCTCACAGAATACTACGAGTGCTAATTCTCTTTTATATAAATACGTTTGTACTAATTCCCTAAATAGTTTGAAATGTAGTACAAACATATTTATATAGGTTTTATTAAACCATGTACTTTTCCATTTGTTTTGAAGTATGCATAAGTTCTGTAACAAGTTCCTTTGCAATATCTGCATTTTTTAAATTGTGCTCAACAGTTTTAATTACATTATGAGCATTAACTGCTGCTTTGTCACTAAATTCAGCCGATTCCTTAATATAATGTTCCTGTTTAATTTATCGGATAGCTATTATAAAACGTAAAACAGTAATTTATACAAAATCAAATTGTATCTATACTCAAACAGGATTGCGGGGATTTTATGCAAATTTTTTATTAAGTAAGAAAGATATGATACTCCAATAAATTAATTCATGATAGAATATATGAAATAATTACTTTTTTATAAAACAAAAGATATCATTAATTAAAATAATAGATAAGTTGGGGGAGCAAATAATGAATAAGAATACATTTTTATCTGTGCTTGTTATTATATGTATTTTTACAGTAGCCGTAGTTGGTGGAGCATTTGTATTTATGCCGGATGAATTGACTGTTGATGCTGCTGATAATGAAAGAAAAGTACTTTATGTTGGTGAGGATCAGCCATATCAAAGTGTTCAGGATGCAGTATATGCTGCCAACAAAGGAGATACTGTTTTTGTAAAAAGCGGTACATATACGGAAAGTATTCAAATCAATAAAGATTATATAATAATCCAGGGTGAAAATATTAATACCACCCTTGTTGGAAAAAACTCTGAGGATGCCACTATAAGTATATGCAATACTAAAGGTGTCACCGTTAAGGGCTTATCCATAAAAAGTGTAGGAAATTGCATTAGTATTAAAAATTCAGCTGACTGTTCAATCAAACAGTGTAAAATTGAAGCAAAAACCTGTGGAATAAATGTGGACAACTTTTCTAATGGGACAGTAATTGATGAGTCTGATATTTCAGGTGCTATTAGTGGATATGGTATAAAAAGTTCAGCTAATGCCATAAGTGTTTTAAATTCAAATATTTACAACAATAATAACGGAATTTATGTTTCACCAGCCTCTGAAGTTTTAATTGAGAAAAATCGGATTCATAACCATAAAGATAAGGGCTGTGAATTAAAAAATGTATCAGGCCTGATATTTAAGGACAATAGTATCAGTTCAAATTCGACAGGTCTATATTGGTCTAATTCTTCAGACCAGATAAAAACAAATGGAAAAATCATAAATAATGAATTGTTTTTTAATAAAAATATTTCTATATATTTAACCAATATTAGTAACTGTCTTATTGAAAATAATTATATGTATATTCAAAATGCAAGCTATTGGCCTAGCACCAATTCTTTCCTTATGGCAGGCGGAATAGTAATTTGGGGTCCCTCTAGTAATAATACAATTACTAAAAATGTTTTCAGTAATTATGATTATGATGACGGAATTCAACTTGACTACTATTCAAGCAGTAACAAAATCTATTGGAATGATTTTATTAGCTGTGGAGCAAGAGATAACTCAAAAAATCAAACTAATATATGGGATTTTGAAAACAGAGGAAACTTTTGGAGCCAATACAGTGGAAAAGATGAAAATGGCGATGGGATTGGTGACACACCTCATCTTATTGAGGCATTCAATATTCAGCCTAAGGATAATTATCCTTTAATGGAACAACAGAATTTGGTTGTTGAACCCACACTAATGGCATCTGTGACAGCAACTCCTACAGCATCACCAACCCCTACGGCATCATTAACTCCTACAAAAACTGTAGAAACTACAAGCGAAACAAAAACTGTTGAGCATTCCAAAGTTTCTTCAGGAACTACAAGCCACACTATTAATGTACCTGAAGTTGAGGTCCCCGCAGTAAATACAACTACTCCGACACCATATATTACTACTCCAACAGCTTCACCTTGTGCAACACCTTCAATGTCAGCAGTTTCTAAACCGACTTCTTCCAAATTACTAACAGATATAAAAGGGCACTGGGCTAAAGAATATATTGACTTGGTTATTTCAAAAGGCATTATGTCCGGAAAAAGCGAAAAATTGTTTGCACCTAATGATTACACAACCAGAGCAGAATGTGCGAAAGTGACAATTGAGCTGTTAAAAAAGACATCAAATAAAGTCGAGACGGTTAATTTTAGTGATATCTCAAAAAATGACTGGTTCTACAGCTATGTCTATTCTGCTTATAACGAAGGACTTATGATTGGAAATCCGGATGGTACATTTTCACCAAATTCCCCTGTTACGCGTCAAGACTTGGCACTTATATTTTCAAAGATTCTTATAAAACACTGTTCTTTAAATCAGGTTAAGGCACTGAACAATAGTAATGATAGGAATGTTGGCCCGAATAGTAACATGGATATCAGTACACTGGCAGGTAAAATTGAGTTGCCATTCAATGATACCTCCTCCATATCTGAATATGCCTTGAATGGTGTGGCAACTGCAGCTAACTATGGACTCTTTACAGGAAAACCTGATAATTTGTTTGATCCAAAAGGAAAGACTACACGCGCAGAATTAGCAACAATTCTATACAAACTAATTACAAAATATGAGCAACAATTAGAATGATTGAAATATTACTTCTACTTTTTTTAAACGGCTATTAGGCTTCAAATAAGTCTTAAGCAAAAATCACCTTATGAAGTCATATATATATAGCTTTTGCAAGCTTGTTGTATCAATATGTCCCAATGGATTGTTTGTCAGTTCCATTGGGTCTTATTCTGTATAATCTGTTTGCATCGTTTGAATTTAAATAATACACCCAATCAGACGCAATATTTATTTTGTTGGTTGGATCATTAGAAAGTTTGGTGATAAAATCCCCATTGTAATTCATCTTGAAAAGCCCATCATTTGTGCTAAAATAAATAAGTCCTGATGAAAGGTTGAATGTTTTTACTTTTTCATGGAGCTTTTGTTTTCCTGTTCCACTGGTTTTAACTCTGAACAGGCTGCTGTCACCAGAAACAACAAAATATATGAACTCATCTACTACAGAAAGCATATTACATTTTTCCTGGGTTACAATCTGCTTGTCCGAACCGTCGGTATTCATCCTGTAAATTCCGTTGTACTCAGGCTTATTTTCGAACCCGGCACAGAAATAAACTGAATTGTTTTCAACACACATCATTGAACAGGAAATACCCATATTCGCAAGATTTTCGGAACTTGTCTGGAAGGTATTACATAGTGGTGTTCTGTCCAAACCGTTTTTGCGCACTTTGTATATAAGATTATCATTCTTGTTTAAGTAATATATCCAATCCCCCGAAACACGAATCATTCCAAAATTATCATCATGTATCTTTTTGGCTGTACTATCGGCTTTTATAACAAAAAGCCCTCTGCTTCTTGTATCAAGATAATAAATATTGTCTTCTGAAATATTTATATTGGTAGCAAAAGCGTTTTGAATACGACTTACACTGGAACCATCATTTCTCATCTTGTATAATCCCACATTTACAAAGTCTGTAAAATATACCCAATCTCCTTTTGATGTAGCAAAGCCCGAATTCATCAAATTTGCTGATATATTCCCTACAAGGCTTATTAATTCCTTACCTGAAGAAGAAACTATATCTGACGAAGAAACTTGCTTCTCAACAATTTCGGTCTTGCTTTGGACAGGCTTTTTCGTGATAGTTGGTACTGGATAAATTGAAGTTGCTGTAATACCAATATCACCGGGACTATTCACAGTATCCGGCTTTGGTGTAGTTTTGGCAGTAACTTCCGAAAGTATAGGAGAAGGCGAATCTGGTGTAGTTTCGACCGTTGATAGTGTTTTTAAGCTAGCATCCTCATTTGATTTTTTATCCAATAGCTCCGTCGAGTAATTTATTTTTGAGATACCAGAATTAAATGATGCAACTATAATAAAAACAACCAAAACGACAACAAATGCTGCTGTTATTAACATAATTGGCAACTTACGTCTTGCAGTTTTTTTTATTACCTCATCCTGGCATACTTTCAAGAATCCAAACTCATAAAAGATGTCTTCTAATGATTTTATGGGAATTAAATTCATTTTTTCTACAATTGCCGCAAATTCAGCATCCTTTTTTATAAGTTCCTCAATTTCACTTTGATTGCCAAACGGATAAAGGACAGCTTCAACTTTATTTTGAGCTGCTGCAAAGAACTTTTCCCGAATATGTCCAACACGTTCCACAGATAATCTTTCAGTAATTACACCTGTTGCTGCAATTGATAATGGTAAAGGTAGCGCTGGCTTGATAATGCCCTTTTTGGCAAGATGTGCAAAAAAGGCCAACGCAAATGCAAGGTCA
>CAYXPB010000030.1:5009-9383 GCA_964466645.1 uncultured Acetivibrio sp.
AGGTCAGCGCTATTTCCAGTAACACTTGAAGAAAATCCATATACGCAAATCCCTATCTTTTCTGGAATATCAGTATGTAATTTTTCAAGTAACAAATACGCATTATAAACACTTGTTGTAACAGATTGCTTCAATTCTGTTGAACTGATAGTTGTCTTTAAAACTAATCCCTTCTCTTTTTCTCTTGAAGGAAATGAGTCAATTAATACCTTTTCAGCTGTTCTATCTGAAAAAAGAGCAAACACGTCCATACTCCGCACCCTTTAATATAAAATTATGAATAACTTTGATAAATCAATTGAGCTATCAACAAGGAAACACGCTGAATTATTGTCATCAATCTTTGCCGCCTTATTGGTATAGCTGATACATAAATTCAAAGTTCCTTTAGCTGAATGATCGAGGAGTTCTACCTCCAATAGTGACATTTCAGGATTATTCTCTAAAGGCCTTAAAATAATTCTAAACTTTTTGTTTTTTGTCAGAAACTCTTTTACTTTTGTTTTGTCTAAGTCACAGGCCGCTTTGATATCAAGGTAATCGGCAATTTTTGCAAAAGCCTTGCCAAGCATAGGATTAGCCTCCATTAACTTCATTTTTTCAAAAGCTATTGAAGCTTTCCGCATCTCGGAGATACAATCCTTACACACATAAAAATGTTCTTCTAATGCATTACGATTCTCAGTGCTTAAATTATCCGAATAATATTCATAAAGAGTTTGAATGTTGGGGCAGTGGTTTCTTGAGTCCAATTGCTTTAGCTCCTTTCAACTATAGGATTGACTTAAAGTATTACCTCCACTTTTTTTACTTTGCTATTTAGCTTCAAATAAGCCTTAAGAAAAATAGTAGTGTAAATTATTTGGAAAGCTTTCCATAATAAAATTTAAAAGCCGTTTACCCTCAATCTATTTTGCCATATTCATTTTGTTTCATGAGTAATCATATTTATCATACCATAAATCATATTCCTAACATTTCTTTCTCTTAGTCTAGTACACCATTTGTCAATATTGTTCATCCTCTTAGCATATATGTTATTTACAAAATCATGGTGCTTGTGACGAACCAATCCAAGGAATTCAATTATATTTATCCTGCTAAAATAAACATTCAACTTTGTATTTCCACTTCCTGTTTTGTAAATTTTTTCCTCCATAGGATAGAAATAAAACAACAAAACAGCTTGCGGCAAGCCAGATACCCGCGAATATTCATTTACAAATTTTATAAGCATTTCGCTTAACGTTTTTTTTCTCAGTAACTTTATTATTTTTCTTGAATCCCAACCAGAAACAAAAGATTTATAGCAAAAAGTGATCTTTTCATGCATATTTCCACTGTCATTATTAATTGCTACAAATTCATACATAATAAACTCCCGATTAAGCGTGATTATATCATAATAAAAGTCTTTCTCCTCTATTATTTCAGTTACCTGATAGATGTTTTTATAGTACCTCTCTACCATTTTATCATAATAGTCCTTGTGGTCTTCCACAATTCTGCAATAAAAATAAGTATATTTAAGTTTTAACTGATTAAGATATTCTTTCTTTTTGGCTTTGTCCAAAGATTTTTCTTTTCTTTCAAGCTTCCTTGCCTCGTCATATTTCGTAAAATAATGCTCTAAAAGTAGTAAATCTGCAAGGTAATAAAACCACGAAAGATCATCTTTAGAGCCCGGTGTTTCCCAAAAATCCATAATGATTTTTTTGAATTTGAGAGATATATCTAAGTAATCTTGACTATCCAATACCTTGATGTTTATGTACCCGCATACCCTTTTATATATAGTTTCACAGCATGAGTTTTCATGAATTTTATCCATAATGATTTACCACACAAATCCTTTTATGTTTTTTAAGAATATTATATCTTAAAATTTTTAAATAAAACATAAAAAAATTTCTTTTTTGACGGCAGAAATCAAAAAAGAGTGATATATAATGATTTTAGGTTGGCATATAAAGACTAGAAAATCAATAACAAAGGAGGTTCGAAGGAAAAATCACAAATATTTTTTAAAAGTAAAAAAAATACTAAATTCATAGGAGGAATTTTAAATGGTAGAAAATACGTTAATGAAAAGTAAAAAGAAAGCTGGTTTCAGACCATTAGCTTTGTGTATGGCAGTAAGTATTGTTATAAGCCAGTTAATATTTACTATCCCGTCTTTTGGATACGCTGTACCAGAAGTAAACCTTGCCCTCGGAAAGACAGTAACAGCAAGTGAGTCGAATAGTATTTATGAAACTCCTGATAAAGGTGTTAATGGAAATACAGATGACAAATGGTGTACTGGTTGGACTTCAAATAGTAAATGGCTTACGGTAGATTTGGGGGAGCAGTATGAAATTAATCGTTGGGTGGTTTATCATGCTGGCATTTCAGAACCTTCATACTATAATACAAGAGATTTCAGGCTGCAATATAGCGAAGACGGAACCAATTGGTATACGATAGATACTGTTACAAATAATACAGATAATATAACAGAAAGAAGTACTCGTACTTTTTTAAGTAGATATGTAAGATTATATATTGATTATTCAGATCAAGGGAACGATTCTTGCGCTAGAATTTATGATTTCCAGTTGTATTATGACCATGATGACCAAGATTCCAATATAGCCTTCGGAAAGACAGCAACAGCAAGTGAGTGGAATAGTGTTTATGAAACTCCTGATAAAGGTATTAATGGAAATATAGGTGACAAATGGTGTACTGGTTGGACCTCAAATAGTAAATGGCTTATGGTAGATTTAGGGCAGCTGTATGAAATTAATCGTTGGGTGGTTTATCATGCTGGCATTTACGAACATTCATACTATAATACAAGAGATTTCAGTCTGCAATATAGCGAAGACGGAACCAATTGGTCAACAGCAGATACTGTTACAAATAATACAGCGACTGTTACAAGAAGAAGTACTCTTACTTTTATGGCTAGATATGTAAGATTATATATTGATTATTCAGATCAAGTAAACGATTCTTGCGCTAGAATTTATGACTTCCAGTTGTATTATGACCAACAAAACAACATAGCACTTAACAAAACCGCTACAGCGAGTGAATCATGGTATGGAGAAAGCCCTGAAAAGGCTTTTAATGGTACATATTCAAATTCCCAGGATAAATGGTGTACTGGATGGAGCACTCAGCCAAAATGGCTGACAGTTGACTTAGGTGAAGCTTACACTATAAAGAGATTTAAAGTTGTTCATGCAGGTGCTGTTGAGACATGGCACCCAGAGTATAATACCAGAAACTTCCGTATTCAGAAAAGCAGTGACGGTGTTAATTGGGAAGATGTATATATTGTAATAGGTAATACAAGTTCCTTGACTGAAGCGGAATTTCCTAGCGCTATCAGCGCAAGATATGTAAGGTTACAAATTGATCAAGGGCAGCAAGATAGTGATGCATGTGCCAGAATCTATGAATTTCAGTTGTTTAGTAATTAATTTGTAAAGCCAGATGCAAATCTGGCTTTTCTTTATATCCGAAATTAAAGTTTTGATTAGTCTGTTGGTAAAACACACTAGTTATTCGCTTTTATAGTAATTCAGAATATAATTTTTCTTTGTCAATGCTTACATATAATGAGACAATATAGAGTAAAAACCCAAAACTAAAGCCCCACCAAATAGAGTTTACGCTAATTAGTGGGGCTTACAGCTAAATATTCTTAATACTGCAATACAAAACTAATTCTTACTTGGAATAGCAGCCCTTGGAATCTCAATCGTGATCCTTACCTTCTAATCTAGTCTTTACAAAATCTTTCCTATGTATTATCTAATAAGTTATTTGTATATCAGTAGTAAAATTACTTTAAGTTATAAGTCAAGGCATATATGTTAGGCGATTTTTCCACAGGACACAAAACTGTCAACTTATCCTCTAAATAAAGTCTATTGGTATCAATAAGAGGATCGGAGAAAAATCTGCCCTGAGCCGATGTATCAATCAAAGTCCAATCTGTCCAGTTAGATGAAGGTGTTGCACAAGCTATTCTAAGATTGGGAAGTATGGCATAAAGAGTATTACTTGAAGAAACTGCAAGCTTCCCACGGAAATTAGCCACTACACTATAGCCCATCTCATTTCTTTTCCATGTGCCATCCGTATCCCTCCAATAGTGAAAGTATACACTCTTAGTTCTTGAATTGTTAAAATTAGAGTCATCAGCTTCCCTATCCGGCATATGAGAAAGCAATACATGTACTCTTCCCATAGAATCCACCGTGCTGTGTTCCTGATTTATAAGCCCTCTGTTTTGATTTATATTCCACACTTCAATACCTTCAGAATACTTGGTTACAAAAGTGCTTCCGCTTTTTGCCACTTCATTGCCAGCATTGTTTT
>CAYXPB010000030.1:9393-24486 GCA_964466645.1 uncultured Acetivibrio sp.
ACGCCCGTTATCATCACTGTATATAAAACAAAGATCATGATTTGTAGCAGCGTCCGGTGTTTCACGCCAACACCAGGTCATATAAAGGCGCTTTCCTTCCTTACCATATGAAATTCCATGGGAATAAGCATTAATACTGTGAGATATGCCGTCAAGGTATTTACCTATATTAGTCCACTGTTGCGTAGTTCCCGAGTATTCCCACAAATACTGGTCACCGCTACCACTTGTACCATAGCGATATTCAAACAGCAGGTTTCCTTCAGGAGTTGTAATAAATCTTGGATATGTAACAAGAGTTACTTTTGTATTTGCGAGTACACTAGTAACTGTTCCAAAGCTCTTTGTATCCCAGGAATGCTTTTCAGGATTGTTTGCTAAGCCAACTACCGATCTACGGTAATGTAAGTCATCTCCATGATGGTCAAAGGATAAATGAATGGTTCCATCATTAGGACAAATTCCTATGGAGATTGTGTTATGCGCATCATTAGCAGTATTTGTATAGTCTACAAACTCGAATTTCTTCCACTCACCTGAAGGTAGCTCCCTTCTTGCAAAAACAACATGTCTGTTGGTATTCCAGAAGGCAGTATACTGATACCCGTTATAAGTAATTATTCCATCTTGCTGAAATGATTCACCGTTTAAGTATCCTCCATAGGATACAACAGTTAATCCTGAGTATGTCATAAGTGCATCTTCTATTTTTTCAAATTTCTTTCCTGAATCTAAAAGCTTAATACCAAGAAGATGCATCTTTAGGAGCGCTATATCTAAAGAATTTACACTATTGTCATAGTTTACATCTCCTGCTTTTAAAGCATCTCCTGATAAAGCATCCATTCCTAATAAATGTTTCCTTAGCAAAGCAAAATCAATTGAGTTAATTTCACCGTTTCTATCAATATCACCACGCATAACATCTTCTTCTGCCGCTAAAACCATATTAATTCTATTTATAGAACTCAAAAGCAAAATAACTGCCAACAAAAAACAATTCCCTTTTTCCCTACCATACTATCTCCCCCTTTAAATAATTTAATTATATTATTTTTAGCTTTCAAATACGAGACTTTTTAAAACAAATAGATTAAAATATATATATATTATTTTATATCTTAAGCTACGATTAAAATACAGACTTTTTGTTAGAAACAAAAAATTTTTGTAATACTAATTCTATAAGGCACTGAGACCATTTCAAAAAAATTCTATGGATTTAGTTACTTTTGAAAATGCAATAAGAAAAATAAGCTATGGATAAGGAGAAATAAGTCATGGTAGAAAACACCAAAAACATTAATAAACACCGTATGGGAACTACTAAACTAAAGCTTGTTGCTACTGACGGATCACCCCTTGCAAATAAGCATGTAGTGGTAAAACAAACAAAGCAGAAATTTCTTTTTGGATGTGGAGAGTTTACCTCTATTGCTTATGTTAATAATGAATTTGAAGGCAAGGCTAAGGAAAAACTCGAAGAACGTTATGAGAAGTTTTTTGATTTATTCAATTCTGTAACATTGCCCTTTTATTGGGGAAGGTTTGAGGGTGTAAAAGGCGAGCCTGATACCAAAAGATTAAAACAAGCAGCACAGTGGTTAAGAGCTAAAGGTATTACTTTAAAAGGTCACCCTCTTTGCTGGCACACAGTCACAGCACCTTGGCTTCTTGATATGAGCAATTCAGAAATTCTATCCACCCAACTTGATAGAATACACCGAGAAGTTACAGAATTCAAGGGTCTGATTGATATGTGGGATGTAATAAATGAAGTTGTAATAATGCCTATTTTTGATAAATATGATAATGGAATTACACGAATTTGCAAAGATATTGGTAGAATAAAGCTTGTTCGGGAAGTATTTAAAGCGGCAAGAGAATCTAACCCTGATGCAACATTACTCATAAACGATTTTGAAACTTCCGAGTCCTATGATATTTTAATAGAAGGCTTATTAGAAACAGGTATCCCAATTGATGTTATAGGAATACAATCCCATATGCATCAAGGTTACTGGGGCGTTGAAAAAACTCAAGAAATTCTTGAAAGATTTTCTCGCTTCAAACTTCCTATTCATTTTACTGAAAATTCGTTGGTATCCGGTCATATTATGCCCCCGGAAATTGTTGATCTAAATGATTATCAGCTATCTGAGTGGCCCTCTACCCCAGAAGGTGAAGAACGCCAAGCACAAGAAGCAGTTTTACATTACAAAACTCTCTTTTCCCATCCCTTAGTTGAGTCTATAACATGGTGGGATTTTGTGGATGGTGCATGGCTTAAAGCTCCATCAGGTTTCCTTACAGAGGATAACAGGGTAAAGCCTGTGTACAATGAACTTCATAAGTTAATAAAGGATGAATGGTGGACAAAACCTATAAACCTTGTCACCGACGAAAGCGGTTCTTTAAATGTGTCGGGTTATCTTGGCGAATATGAATTAGCTTTTGATGGAAAGAATAAAGCTTTTACTCTTGATAAAAGCAATGAAACTGTTGTTGTAACTATATAGTCATTTTACAAAGCCGTAACAAGTAATTATTTTATGCTTGTTACGGCCTTTATTCTAAAAAAATTCGTCTAATACCTTTTACCCTTTTCATATAATAATCTGAATGCAACTGAGCACTATCAATACTGCCCTTTGCCTTGTTTGCATATATAAAACGGTCGTTCCCAACGTAAACACCAATATTAGATATATCTGCCAAATCTTCATTATCACTAAAAAATAACAAGTCACCTAACTTTAAGTCATCCACACTTTCAGGTCCATCTTTTGTAAAATCAAACTGGCCTAAAGTACTTCTTGGTAATTCGATACCATTTATCCGTGCACCTATATAGACTACTCCCGAGCCATCTAGACCCTGCCATGCACTTGAACCTCCCAACAGATACTGAGTATCTTTAAACTTTTCAACAGTAGCAGCAAAATCCTCGGATGAAGTTATAGGAATTTCTGAATCTGCACCAATTTGAATTGTATCCTTCTTTTCAACCCAACCGGTTAGTTTTCCAGGTACCACAACTTCATAATAATTTTTCTTTTTACTCTTTACAAAAAATTCAGTTCCCATTGAGACGTCCTTTAAGGTAGCTCCTCCTCCATAATTGGTATAAACAGTCTTTTTTTTGCCGGTTATAACAATTCTTTCGGTATAGATTTCTTTTTTGACACTTGTACAATCTCTATCTATAAACTTTGAACGAAGCCATCCTGTGCTATCATCAATTGTTTCTACTCTAAGCCAGCCATCTATCTCTTCAAGAATAGTAACCGGCTGATTAAACAAGCTTTGAGTTATTCTTTCCGAATTTATATCTGCTTCTTTAAAAATATCAACAACTGTCTCAATTGCAACAGCTTTATTTTTATACCTTTCATTAATAATTGCTTCAGTTCCTTCTTGTGACACCTCTGAACTGGTTTTCTTAGCCAGACTACATCCAGTAAATACTTGTATAACTACTAATAAATATAGTAAAATAATCTTTACTTTTTTCAAGGCAAACTCCTCTATTGCTTAATATTGTTATTGAAGCAAAGGCTCCTTATATAAAACTCAAACACATCTTATTTTAATTCTATTATATTTATATTGTTATTGCAAACAAATTTAGCCATTTCAATTTCCCTTGACTTACACGTAAAAAATACAATTTGCCTTTCCTTTGAAATTTCTTTTAATAAGCTTATTGTATCTAAAGATCTTGCATCATCATACTGTGATAGTATCTCATCCATAATAAGAGGTAACTTTTCCGTTTTTTTCTCTATAGTTTGAACTAAAGCAATTCTTAATGCCAGATACATTTGATCCACAGTCCCACCGCTAAGGACAGAGATTGGAACTATATCCTTTAAATAAGGATCTGTCGTCCTTAACACGAAGTTTTCATCAACTTTCAGTTCTTCATATCTGCAATCTGTTATTGATTTTACTATTTTTGATACATTGTTATTTAGAATAGGAGCGAAACCTTTTTTAATTTCGTTATTTGCCTCTTCTAAGACCTCAAGAGCAGTCTTTAGCGAAAACCCTATCTCCTCAAGTTTTTCTTTACTTACTTCTAAGTCTCTGATATCCTCTTCAATCTTTTCCAATTCATCATTTTCATTGTTTAGGAGTGATCTCACCATTTCCTTTTGCTTCAGCATAAGCTTCGTCTCGCTGAGCCTGTCAAAAATTCTTTGTGTAAATTCTTCTATATGACCTTTTGTTTCTTCAACTCTCAAGTCTATTATTATCTCCATTAATTTATCATACGTAATCCCTTCAAACTTACTCCCCGAATAAACACACTTTATTTTATTGGCATATACATCAAAACTTTTATATATGTTTTCAATCTTCTTCTCTATATTACACGAAGTTTCTGTCAATTCCTCTTTATTCTTTATCTTTTGTCCGGATATTGAACATGCCCTAGTATATAGGTTTTCAATTTGTTTATATATAGAATTAAGTCTATCTTCTCCGTTACTTAAATATGGTGCTGCCTCTCTAAACTTATTTACAGCACTTCGGAATTCTTCAATTTGCTCTTTTTTAACTTCTTCCTCACTAGAGTTAATTATTGCAGTTGCAATAAGTTTTTCTTTCATAGCTTTTGATATTTCTTCAATCACACAGCAATTCTTCTCAAACTCTACTTCTAATTCAACTATCCTTTCCTTTTTACTTTTTAGCTCATAAACTTTACTGTCATACAAAACTTTCTTTTTTAAGAGTTCATCAATATTGTCAACCCCAAACACTTTAAATATTTCTGCCTGAATTGACTTTTGACTTTCCACTTTAGAAAGTAATGATTTTATCTTTATATCGGATTCTCCCTTAATTTCTTTAAGATAATTTAGCTCCTTGCAATTATTTGACCTAAAAACAACCATAATAAAAAAAATAATAACAAGGGCAAATGCTCCTATAAGGCAAATAGGATTCTTATTTGATAAAAAATAATATACTAAAACCGATAAGGATAGGCAAATAGCAACAATAACTGAATTTACAACTGTGCCTTTGAACCTAAACGCTCTAATCTTGCCCTTAATATCAGCATTTTCAAGGCTTTCCAAATTAAATTCAGTACTAGGTCCAGAATCTGCTATATTAATATCTCTATAAACATCAAAAGCTCTAAAACTTTCCAAGAAAACGTCCATTTCAGAAACGCATTCTTTTACATTTTCAAGCTCCGTTAAAATCCTTGTATTCTCACTTCTTAAGTTTTCATACTTTGTATAATTAACATATAATTCGTCAGCTTCACTAAATCCAAATTTAGAAAAATTTCCGAACTGCTCTTTTGTTTTTTCATATCCACTTATGCTTTCCTTTAAATTGTCACAATCTTTACTTAGGTTATTAAGCTCAATAATAATATCGTTTAAGCCTTTTTTATTTATTTTATAAGACTCAAGTTCTTCTCTTAACTTTACAATATCCTTTGCAAACTGCATAGCAGTTTTTCCTTCTTCAAGCTTGTTTATTTCATTATTGAGAACAGTTATTTCCTCTTCCACAGAAAACAACGAGCCTTTTACCTCAAGCAAGCTCATTCTCTTAGTATTTAATTTATCTAATCGAGAGTTTATTATATCGAGAGGACGTGTAGAAGTTTTGTCCGTACCCACATTTCTTTTCATCGCTTCTTTTATGGCTTCACAAGCGCCCGTATATGATACATCTTCAAAGCCCGTTTCGTATATATTCGAAAGACTATCTAATACCTCTTTGCTATCACAAGTATTGATTTTAGTTGCCATCTGTCCTATATATAAGGTTTTTTCAAAACAAGCTTCCGTAAGTCCAAGGTGTCTAATAGCAAAGAGAGGACCTTTGTCTTTACTTTGATCAAAGGTCTTTGTTATATCTTTATATAAAAAATCATATACCCTAGTTTCGCCATTGTCAAAATTTCTCTCCACTTTAAAAGCTTGTCCGCTATCAACGATATATCTCAAACTGCCTTTGTATTCCTGTCCAACCCAAGGCCTATACTTCTTAAGAGGAGCATATATTTCTCCCTTTAGATTCCTTCCGCCCTTTAGGGAATATAACATAGCTTTAATAAAAGCTTGTATTGTAGATTTGCCAGATTCGTTTGCTCCAAATACAATATTAAAGCCTCTTCCAAACTCAATTTCAAGGTTATTAATTTTGCCAAATCCCTTAATGTATATTTTTTCTATTCTCATATCCAATCCCTTTTTATATAATTTCTCTCAAAAAGTTTATTTAGCAAACTTTTATCCTGAAAGTCTTATAGCGTAAGTATTTAATCTACATCTTTTACAATTCTTCTACCCTCCCTTTCTCAAGGGCCTCAACTCCGTAATAAAGGGATTTCATCAATAGATATTTTTCTTTTTCACTTTTAGCTTTATCCACCATTTCCATAAGCTTTCGGACGTATAATCCCTTTAGTCCCGGTTCATTCTTTAATTCCTCATAATCATACGCGGGAATAGTTCTATCTTCCACACTAACATAAAATAAACTTTCTTCCAACAGTCCCTTAATTTTTGCAATGTCTAAATTAAATTCTCCCTTTATACAACCTTTTAAAACAACAGCCAGCAGAGTGTTTTGAAGAGGTACGTCACCTAACAACAATTGAATTTTATCTGCCGCGTCCTCATTGCTTTTTATATCTTCAATATTAACACTAACAGATCTATAATGCCTCCGGCTTATGTTTATGTGCTTTACATCCAATAACTCCTTAGAGATTGTACCTATAAAAACACCGTGTTCACCTTCTTCATCGAAACCTAGCGGTTCAGGACTTCCCGCATTATAAATTATTCCTCTTTGCCCTATATTGTCTTTTCTGTTATGAAAGTGTCCAAGTGCAATATAATCCATATTAAGGTCTGAAAGCTCTTCGCTCGTAAACAGGTTGTATGCCTTCTTTGTAAAATTCATATCAACAGTGCCATGTAATAAAAGAATATTTAGCATTTCATTATTAACCGTTTTAATTTCATCACTTATAAAACTCTCTTTATAAAATCCCTCAAACCCTAATCCATACAAGCATGTATTTAATTCTTTAATTTCTATTTTAGATCTTTCTTCTGATAAAACAAAGACATTACTGTTCCATTGAAAGTTTTTGTAATATGAGTTATTTAAATATGGGTCATGATTCCCGGGTACAATAAAAATTTTCGTATCCGCTATTTCTATAAACTTATTATTAATATGTTTTATTGTAGATTTTTTTACATAGAAGTGTTCGTATAAATCTCCGCTTATCAAAAGCAAGTCTGCCTTTTCTCTTTTTGTTATATCAATTATAATGTCAAATACCTCTAAAAGATCTTGCCTCCTTCGGGCAACCATATCATTATCAGACCCTATAGAGCTAAATGGGTTATCTAAATGTAAATCGGAAAAATGTATAAACTTTACCTTTTTCATATCAAATCATTCCTCTGTCATAACGTTCGCTGTCCATAGCTCGTTAGATCTGCTTAATTTCTCCATCCTTTATATAATAACAGATATTATTTACTTCACCGTCAATCTTTTTTGTAACATTCTTAATTTCTAAAACTGTACCCGGATATGCTTTTTTTGTTATTGTTATCTCACCTTCACCTTTGGTTCGAAGTGCACTTACAATCAGCTTTCTTTCACTTTCTAGGTCTTTGACCTTATCTCTTATGCTAAGAAACTTGGATTGCACCAATTTATATCTATCCCTTTGCTCATCAACAAGATTTGTTTTACTGCTAAAAATAGTTATTTCTTGTTTAATCTTTATCATCTCGTTTTTCAAATCTTCAATTTCACTTATCAAAATTTCAAGCTTTTCTTTAAGCTCATCTCTGTTAAATCCCTTAACTGAGATTACTGTTTTGTTTTCATTTGCAGCCCCTATAATTGAAGCTACAACCTTTATTTCTGCTTGAATATTCCCACCAATTATCTGACTTTTTGGTGAATCGAGAATAACTTCTTTTGCTTTTATGTTGCTATTTATACAGTAAAACCCTATATGAACGCTTCCATCGCAAATGATAGTAGCATCGGATACAAATTTTGTGTAAATATCTCTCTTAGATTTAATAACCGCTTTATTTTTTCCAGCTATACCACCTTTAATGTTGATACTCCCTTGAGTGCTTATTACCTCTCTTACACTTCCTATGCCGTACTCACCTAATATTTCTATATCCTTCGTTGCTTCAACGGTAAAATTATCTTCAATAGTGCCCTTTACAGTAAGATAACCATCAAAATCAATATTTCCCACCTTAAAATCCACATCACCGTCTATCTGTAAATGGTTGGACACACTTATTTTATCTCCATCATATTGAACAGCCCCATTCCTCAAAGCATAAAGAGTAGTAACTCCATTTTTATACTCTTCTCCAACTGATCCTTTGTCATATTCAAGTGAATACATTTTACCGGGAGTAGCCCGAATAACCATTCCCTTAATTGTTCTTCCGGGTATACCTAAAGTAGGATCTTTTCTTTCTCCCAACCAATCACCGGTCTGTACCCTGTTTATCAAACTTAATTCATAGTGATCTACTTTTCCATCCTCTTTTACTTCAGGCTTTGCTTCTTTTATTTCATACATCTTTATTACAGAGTCCTGTCCATTTTCAGGAGCCATACCCTCTGCTACCAATATCTGCTTGTTGTTGCACAGATCACCAATTAACACATCAGACTTAACTCCAAAGATTATACCTTTTTCTTTAAGCTTATTCATAATTTCTTTTACCAGTTTTAACTTTGCATCTCCTACAAGCTCATTATCAGGTACAGAAAGTTTTACATAAGCTTTTAACTCATCACTTGATATTTCTACTGTTATTCTTTCCTTTAATTCTCCAAACTTTTCCAAAGGTTTAGGTGCAAATAGAATTGCATTCTTAATAACAATAAAACTGATTATCTTAATATTAGAATACCTGCTGATAAAATCGTTAAATTGGATAACAGACATACCGATCTTATATGATTCTATATAGAAATCAGCTTCCCTTCGGATTATTTTTATAAATTCCGATGAATATATAATTTCATCATTTATCATATATAATCCTCATTTCACCAAATTTTTCTTTCGTTCGTTTTGAACATAAGGTCTACATAGTGAGTTTATCGGATAAAATCCATTTTAAATAAAGGTCTGCTTAAAAATTTAAACATCAAAAATATATAGCCCGCTAGCATTAATGGGCATTAGTTCTTCTTTTTTGTCTTTCGTCTAACACACTTTCAAGGGCCGTGGCTTCATTAACGACACTTTCAATCTTTTCAAGCATTTCCTGAGACTCCATACTAAGTCCAACCTGATGCTTAAACATGCTTACTGTGCTCTTAATATAATCAAGCTTTGTGTCTATTCTTTCTAGATCATGCTTTTCTTCTTTAATCCTTAATAATATTTTCTCATCCATCTCTATAGTTTTCTTAAGGTCTTCATATACTTTTTGATCGTTTATAAAATTGAGCTTCCTTGTATTTTGACCTATTCTGTCCATTATAGGGCTTACATCTGTTAGATTAAGCTCTCTGCTTCTTTTACAAAAACTTCTTAGAAGCTTAATATATGTTATAACTAAGTTTAGAGTCTGTTCAGTTATTTTTTCCTTTAGGTAGTTAGGAGCATCTTTTGAATAAGCTCGTATTATTTCACTTTTGTCTTCCATAATTGAGCACAGTTTTTTATAATAAGCAGCATTGGTATGTCTTTTTGCCTCGTCGGCTGATTTTATACACATTTCATTAAGTTCTCTTATATGCTGTTCCTTGGTTTTGTGAATAAAATTATCCTGAAACTTTTTACTTGTAAAACTCTGTAAGGAAAAGCCCGCATAAGCTGCAAAAGATGCTAAAAAAGTAATGTAGCCCATATCTACATAATTTTTATTCAAATAAAAGGAAAGACCCATAAGTATTACAAGTATCCCAATATTTCTATAACTTGTTAATGAACTTATCAAAAGCTTAAATTTCATGTTATCTCCTTTTATCATATTATTACACGGACACACCTCTTTTATGGGAGATGTGTCCACTTAATTTGCCTCTTTTAAATATATTGAACGCACAAAAGAATTTTATTCACTCAACTTATTATCATTTCTTTCTCTTTGTTCTACTGGTTCTTCATTCGAAACAGGCGGAGCTTCAACCTTTTCCTTAACTTCAAAACCCTGTCCGCCTCCAAGTAGTGCTTCAGCTCTTGCACGTGCTCTATCCCGTGCGGAATTCATGTCAAGTTTCTTAAGCTTAATGTCCATATTGTCATTGTTAAGCGACTCAACAGCATTAGCCTTTGCTACCTTTTTGTTGACAATTTCTCTTGCTCTATCCATGTCCTCATTTATATTTCCAACCTTATTGTTCTTAGATGTATATTTGGCATTGACAGAATTTATATTCTCTTTGAGTGATGCCATTTTCTGTTGACTTTTTAATGTCTTTAATTCGTTTAACTTTGTATTCATCTCAGACTCAAATATCTTGTAATTCTCCCTAATTGTATCTACTTCTTTCATTGCATTATCATAAGTAGCTTTATGGGTATCATACACTGTCTGATATTCTTCTTCTTGTATAAGAAGTTCAACTAAGACTTCTTTATCACCCATTTTTTGTGCAGAGTCTATTCTTGCCTTTATTGCATTTAAGTTTTTCTCGGAATTTTTCATTTCAATTTTTATCAGTTCCGCATTTGTCTGAATTTCTATTATCTGCTGTTCCGCTTCTTTTCTAGACTTTCCGATTTGGTTCTTTATATCTTCAAAAAGCAGTTCAGGATTGTTTTCTTCCAATCCTCCAACAAACTGACCAAAAAAACCTCTAATCAAACTACCTATTCTACTAAAAAAGCCCATTCAAATTACCTCCTATAATATATGGCATAGTACTAATTTATAATAAATAAACAACATTGTAAACTATGAAAATAAAAAAAATAACAAAACTAATTTCCTCACCTTACCAACATAAGATTATTTCTAATCTGTACAAACCTCAGTATTGCTTCTTTCATCTAAAAGTTTTTTATACTTTTCTGGCAACAGATCTTTATCATCACACTCCTCAACAGCAAGCATTGTCATGTATTCAACCTGCTGCGTACTCGGTCTGCACCTCAAAATAGCCTCATTAAGAACTACAGCTGTAAGTACTGTACCTTCAACATCGTCTTCATTAGCTAGTTCATAAGCCTTTCTCACAACAGTCTCTATTTCAGCTCCTGTGTAGTTCTCTGTATGCTGCGCAAAAGGAAGAAAGTCTTCAATATCCGTCTCAAAACCAAATTTCTTAATCATAATCTTAAAAATCTGTGCCCTTTCCCCCTCTTCAGGCAGTAATATAGGAATTTTTTTATCAAATCTTCCTGCTCTCTTTAAAGCAGGGTCTAAAAGATCAGGCCTATTTGTTGCAGCAATGAATATTATTTTCCCTCTATTATTTGTATTACTGGTAAACTGTAAAAATTCACTAAATATATTCCTACTGACTCCGCTATCATTTCCATCCCCTCTTCTAAATGCTGTATCTATTTCATCCACAAATACTATAACCGGCTCTTGCGATTGTGCACCTAAAAGACATTTCTTAAAATTCTTTTCACTCTCTCCAACATACTGTCCTAAAATCCTTGACATATCAATCTTAACACAGTTAAAACCGCTCGATTTTGTCAGAGCATTAACCAAAAGGGTTTTACCTGTCCCCGATGGTCCACACAAAAGTATTCCCATTGGTACCCTTCTCAAGTCACCATCTTTTATTGGCTTAACTATGTTTTTCATAAGGTAATTCTTGGCCTTTTCCATTCCACCTACATCATCAAAACTAATTACAGGATAAATGAATTCCAAAACATCCCCATACTCTTTTTTTAGTACAGAATGCTTTTTCTCTTTTATAAAATCAAAGCTGATAGCGACATTTTCGGATTCTGATTTTAGTTTTATATCCTTAATTGCTTTTTTACTTAGTCCTGAGGAAAGTTTGGAAAACTCATCTATAGTTAGATCCATCTTAATATTTTTCTCTTCTACAAGATACTTAATATAATTTTTACGCGCCTCTTCGTCAGGAAGTTCAATAAGTATAGGTTCAACTCTGTAGGAAGATCTTAATATTTCAGAATTCACCTCTGCCAAAGTATTTGCCAACATAAATATACAGCTCCCTACAGAAGATATCTTAGCATCATTTGACCACTCACATAGCCAAATTAAGTCCAGCTTTTCTTCCATAGACAAGCTTCCTAAATCCCCTGGTGGAATTATCTTATCTACATAATCTATAAACAATACCATTTTAGTGCTTTTTAGTGCAATGTCTATATAAGGAAATATCTTTGAAGGCATCGAATTTAAGAGGTTAACCGTCTTATTTGAGGTAATCTTATGAAACTCCTTCTCCATAGAAACATCATAAAAAGTAAGGCCTTTTGATATATCGTAAAATGCAACTATTCCAAAACCTCTCTGCTTAATAAATTCATCGTACATGTATCTTTCAAGGCTTCTGTAATTGTCAACTATATCCCTTATATTAAAATATAAAATAAACTCGTGCGAAATACCGGCTTTATAAGTATTTAAGAATTTTTGATACCACATATTCGGCTCCTCTGATAAATATAATAAGCATAAAGTTATTAGGTGATTTCAAAAAATAATAACTAGTCAATCGACATTTCAAAAAATCTGATTTACATTCTTTGCGTAGCAAATCAATGTTCTTCAGTCTAGAAGCTCATAAACTTCCATAATTGGCTTTATGACTTTAATACTGTACCGTATATTTTTTGAAATGGCCTATACGCTAATACTATATACATTTTACCATAAGTATCATTCATATCAACAGTAATATCTTCAAAATTTTCTAGGTCAGGTGATTCCAAAAAAACAACTGGTCAATGGGTGTTTCAAAAAAGCTGATTTGAAGGGTTTTGTAACTTAGATATTGTATAGGTTATCTTTTGAAAATGGCCTAATTAAATTTATCCTTGTAAAATCATTTTCACATAAAACAGAATAAATAATTATATTATTGAAATGCTATTAGCATAATGTATTTGGAAAAGTACTTCTTTATATTAAAAATAAAACATAAAACAAGGAGGCAAATATGAAAACAGCTACTTTTAATATTCCTTCAATATCTTGTAGTGCTTGCTCAAGTAAAATAAAAGAAAGTGTCAAAACCCTCACAGGGATACAAGATGTTTCATTTGATTTAAAAAGCCAACAAGTAAAAGTTGATTACAACCCTGATAATATCATGCCTAATGATATTAAAATGCATATTTCTCAAATGGGCTACGAAATAATTTAATTGGTAAATGGGTGTTTCAAAAAAGTTGATTTTATTAGGTTGGAACTCTATATATTGACTAATGAAATCTTTGAAACACCTTGGGCCATTTCAAAAAACAACTTATAAAATATTTTTAGCTCAAAGCCTATAAAATCAATTCTTTTGAAATGGCCTAATCTTCTACTTTAGATTTTTAATTGCTTTAATGATTACCTTTTCTTGGTTATTTATATGAGTTTGAGCACATGCTTGCGCCATCTCTAAATTCCTTGCCGATATAGCATCATAAATATCCTCATGCTCCTTAATAAGATTTCTAGGGCTACTATAGTCTTTAAGATATATAACCCTAAAACGCTGAACTTGCTCCCTAAGATTGTTCGCAATCTGCAGTAGCCGCTCATTTCTCGATGCACGATAAATCAATTCATGAAATTCAACATCTTTCTTTATTGTTCCATGCAAATTATCCTTGTCAGCATAATTAATAAACTGTGCCTGAATTTGTTTTAATTCCTTAATTTCTTCATCCGTAATTCTTTCTGCTGCAAGTCTTGTAGCAAGACTATCCATAGATGCCCTCACCTCTAAAACATCCATTATGTCTTTTACCGAAAGTTCTGCAACATGAGCACCTTTTCTCGGGAGCATATCAACAAGGCCTTCAAGTTCAAGCATCCTTATTGCTTCTCTAACGGGAGTACGGCTTACACCCATTTTTTCAGCAAGTTTGACTTCCATAAGGCGCTCTCCAGGCTTCAACTCACCTGTTATAATTGCTTCCCTTAATGTATCAAATATCACTTCTCTTAATGGTTTGTAGTCATTTAAATTTACCTTTGAAAGCTTACTAGCCATATTTACCTCATCTCTCCTCATAAAATGTTTCGGTTAAAATACAGTCCCACCTGTCATCCTTGTTGATGCTTTCATAAGCCTTCTGAGCAGTTAGCCTATTTTCAAAAATACCAAAAACCGTCGGACCACTTCCGCTCATCATGCTACCTAAAGCACCAAGTTTAACAAGTTTTTCTTTTACTTCGCAGATAATTTCATGTTTTCTTATAGTAACAGCTTCCAATACATTAACCATTTTATTTCCAAGGTTTTGTAAATCTCTTTTTTCAATCATGCTAATAAGATAATCTGTATACGGCCTTGAGGCTATTTTCTCTATATTCAGATTCTTATATACCCATGCTGTGGAAACAGAAATTTTAGGTTTTACAAGCACTATATCCACATTATTAAGAGGTTTAAGGTCCGTAAGAACCTCTCCTATACCTTCTGCTAACATCGTCCCACCTTTTATACAAAAAGGAATGTCTGCTCCTATAGTTTTTCCCAACTGCATCAATTCTTCTTGCTCTAAATTGAGAGAAAACAATTCGTTCATTCCCTTTAAAACAGCAGCTGCATCTGCACTGCCGCCTGCAAGTCCTGCTGCAACAGGTATATTTTTAACTATTTTAATATCAATACCTTTTTGAAGGTCAAACTTGTCCATCAAAAGTTTTGCAGCTTTGTATGCTATATTATCACTATTTGACGGAACCCACTTTTTGTCACAGGATATTTTTATGCTTTTTTTTTCTACTTGACCAAGAAAAACTTTGTCATGCAAACTTATTGACTGCATAATCATTTGTACATCATGATATCCGTCTTCCCTTTTTCTCAATACATCAAGTGACAAGTTAATTTTTGCTCTTGCTTTTATACATATAGAATTCATTTTTCACCTAGTACTTCATA
>CAYXPB010000030.1:24586-26767 GCA_964466645.1 uncultured Acetivibrio sp.
TCCCCTTCACATAAATTGTTTGTTTTTTTAATGTTATCCACAGTTGTATAGTATTTTTTTGCGATTTTCCACAGATTATCATCAGGTTGTGAAAAATAAATAATTATACTTGGGCATTCTGTCTTTTTGTCTTCAAGAGGACTTTCAGTGATTTTCACAATTAGAGGCAGTTGAACAGAGTCAATAACTTTTACACATACATTTATAATTACTCTTATTTCAACTTCGCTTGCAGATACCATGCTATAATTACAATGCTCTACGTCAAGTTCAACTTCGCAATTCATATTAGGATCTATTTCTTTAACTTCAACATTTTGCCTGAACGGAACTTCGCAATCATAGCACGAGATAGGCAGCTCGCTATTATTCGCTAAATATAGTATGCTATTATTTACCACTCCTTCTAAAGTTACAGTACCAGCCCCTATATTGCATTCCAACATACATGGTTTTGAGAGAACGTTGAACACTTCGGCTATTTCAGGACTATCCCCATCAATATAAACCGTTTCTTTTATAATTATCTGATTTTTTTCTTTACCTACTACCTTTTTTGTATTGAAAGATTTTTGTTCAATATTCAGTTTTCTACTTAGGCTGTAAGCGTCTGCTAATACGTCTATTTTTCTATTTTCGTATACTTGTGCTTTTAACATCATTTCAACTTCTGCATTTAAAACTCTAAGTTCCCCATCATTATCTTCAGCTGCTCTGAAAGAGTAATTAATGACCTTATAATTAACTTCACACTCACAGGCCTCATTAACCCCTTGTATTTCGATAAACTGTGTAAAAGGTAATTCATGTTCCATAAACTGAATGCTATTCTCCTCATCATCGGCTATGTATAGTGTTAGCACATTTAAATCACCTTTTGCAATTATCTTGTTATCGGCTACCTTATAATCTTTTCCTACTACTTTGACATCACTTCTCAATATTTCTTTAATAGTCGGCTTGCCTGCAGGAATTTCTATTGACTCATTAACGTTACAGTAGGCATTATTTTCCCCTAATGCACTGTTTACATCAATATTGTCTTTTAGAATCTCAATATCTTCAAGTCCATTAATATTGTTTACAAAATCCTGTTCTACTTCTTCGCATACCTTTACATTAAACTTTACTATTGCTTTAACCTTAATTTTTCTTCCGTATAAAATTTCATAGTCTAAATGTTCTACTTCACATTTTACATTTGCATTTAATCCATATCTTGCATTTAACACATCAACGCTATATGAAAAATCATTACTAGTATTTATGCTTCTAACCTTATTACTTTCATCCTCTGAAATGTAAAGTATTTTATAACGGATGGCACCATTTACAGCAACTTTATCCTGTAAAACCTCCGAGCTTTTCTCATTTACCTCGCCATCTATTAAAAGAATACGAGCTGCATCAGGATTTGTATCAGGAACAATTATATCATGCTCAAATATTGTCTGCGCAGTGTCTTCTCCCACAAGATTATTAATTTTAATTGATTCTTTTACAAGCTCAAGAGACATCTTCAATCCTCCTCTAAACAATAATATTGTCTACAATCTTTTACATAAGGTGATTCCAAAAAACTTCCGTGATGGGTTTTGTTACCCAAATATTGTTTACGCTATTTTTTTGAAAAACCCAAATCAATATTAACACCTTAGTAAATCTGATTTACGCACCTTTAATAATATATATGACAAGGTATATAAAATATTCCATGTATGAAAATAAATAAAAGAGCCCTATAAACTATAGCGCTCTTTCATTCTAAACTTAAATTTTTAATTTAATCCTCTATACACTAGACACCTTAGCTTACTTGAATCTTTTTGTTATCCTTACATATAACAATTTCGACAGCCTTCGTAAGTATATCTGTATAACTGTATGAAACTCTTCTTGTTGCCTCGTAATCGTTTTCAAATTTTACTACGAAGATGCTAGGATAGGTGTTTTCAAGTATTCCTTCTTTGATAAAAGCCTTTTTTCTGCCCTTATTGGCTTTTAGTTGAATCTTCTGCCCAATGCATGTTTCTATATCTCTCTTAATCTGAAACAAGCTACTCTTCTCCATATTTGAATCACCTCATCTTCTGTTTGCAACATTATATCACAATAAGAACAGCTTGTCAAAAAAATATATATTATAACAAGGGAAATTTGTTGATGTCAAGCTTTTTTTTT
>CAYXPB010000031.1:0-15151 GCA_964466645.1 uncultured Acetivibrio sp.
AGATTTAACCCCAGCCTTTTGCAGGGAAGGTATCCTCGAAATAAAAGGTTTTTTAGATACCCTGCAAAAGGCTGGGGTTAAATCTTTGACCATTTCAATGCCATCACTCATGGAGCTTGTCAGGCTCCTTAAATATGATTTCAAAATCAAAATATCTACCATATGTCAGGTTGTGAATGCCAATATGGCGTCACATTACAAAAGGATGGATCTAGACAGGCTGGTAGTTGGGGAATCCATAAACAGGAACTTCCAAGCACTTAAAAGTATTGCTAATACTTATGGAGAAAAGGTTGAAGTCATAGTCAATTCAATATGTCATCTGAATTGTACAAACCGTATGTTCCATTACAACGAGGCAGCAGGAGACTCGTTTAAGACAACAAGCAGTGCAAGTGTCAGCTATTATCCACACAGATGCATGCTCAAAAGATATGAAAAGCCTGAGAATGTACTGAAACTTAGCTGGATAAGGCCAGAAGACTTGGAGTATTACACATCTGCAGGAATCAACTATTTTAAACTGCAGGGAAGGCAGATGGTGTCGACAGGAGACCCCGTAAGAACAGTGGAAAGCTATTTTAAGGGCTATTTTGACGGGAATCTTCTTGAACTGCTCGAGATGTTCCCTAGTACAAATTCTTTTAGGATTTATGTTGACAACCGCAAGTTGGACGGTTTCTTAAAACCATTTTATGACAAGCCGGATTTTTGCAGGAACGAATGTGACAGTTGCCGTTATTGTGAGTCTGTTGCAAAGAAATGTATTGATTTTGATAAGGCCAATGAGTTGATAAGTCTTTCAAATAGTTTTTATACACAGTATGACGAGTTTTCGAGTCTCGTAGATTCAATTAATCTGGAAAACAGTAGTACTGGGTTAGAAGACGGAATGGATATAGAGTTGGATATATGAGTGAAATGAGTCCAACAAGTAAAATTACGGAGGGTTATGTAATGAATTCGAATGGTCAGCTTTGTGTGAAGCTTATTCACTGCGGTAATTCAAATATAGCAAATCCTGAGGATACATCCGATAAGAATATCTTCTTCATGCCTATGGGATTGTTTCCATTGGCAAAAGCGTTAAAGGATAAGGGATTTGATTCGGAAATAATCCATCTTGATTTAGAAAAAGGAAATGATATCGAAGATATAATTGATTTTAATACTTTGGATGTAGTTGGGTTTGACTGTCACTGGGTGAACCAGGGGTTAGTAGTCTTGGACGCAGCTGCTCTTATAAAAAAAATAAAGCCTCAGGTTTTTGTGTTCTTAGGGGGGTTTACTGCAAGCCTGTTTGCTGACGAAATCGTTGCTAAATATCCTCAAATAGATGCGGTGATAAGGGGTGACGGAGAAATTCCCATTGTTGAGCTTTGTTCAAAGATAAAGGCAGGGCTTCTTGAAAATTACCCTCAAGGAAACTTGGAACTGGGAAAAGTTCAAAACCTTGTGTGGAAAAGGGGCACAGATATTAAGAACAATGAGTTTTCTTATTCAGGAACACCTGAAGAGATGGAAAAACTCGACTTTGCTGCGGTTGATATGCTGAGACACTGGGAGTATTACCAACTTTTTTCAAAGTTCTGGACACGTTTTGAGCCTATTGCATCTTCACCTATGTTTTTACTTGAAATGGGCAGGGGATGCCCATATGCATGCAGCTTTTGTGGAGGGAACTGTGAGGCACAGAGCAGGATGAACAACCGAAGAAAACCTATAATAAGGTCTGTTGAGTCAGCGGTCAAAACTGTTAAGAAGGCAAAGTCACTGGGGTATGAAACCTTTTATACAAGCTTTGAATATGAGGGCAGCGACAAGTGGTATATTGAATTTTTCGAACAGTTGAAAAGGGAGGGAATCAGTATCAGTTATATTTTTGGTTCATGGAAGTTGCCATCGAAAGAGCTTATAGACTCATTATCATCTAATTGCACCAATGTTATCTTTGAGATATCTCCAGAAACATTCAGCGAAAGCATCAGAATTGAGAATAAAGACTCCAGGCTGTTTTATTCAAACAGTCAACTTGAAGAATGTCTGGAGTATATAAAAGCCAAGGGGAATATAAGGGTTCAGCTTTATTATGGATATTTCCTTGCTTATGATGACAGCAGGTCTGTTATGGATACCATAAGATATATTATGGAAGTAAGTTTGAAGTATAGTGAAATTCTTGAAGCGGAATATTTTAATTTTTCAACAGATCCGGGATCATTGCTTTTCTTTTTCCCTGAAAAATATGATATTGATATACAGGTAAGAAACTTTGAGGATTATATAAAATACATAGGACAAAAATACATAAATGAAAAATCAGGAGCACCCGACATGAGGATTTTCAAGCCTAAGGCAATATCTGATGAAGAGGTCGCAGTCCTTGAAACCAGAATCAAACTTTTTAACTATCTTTTTTCCTCTTACAGGAAGACGATATCTTATATCCTCAAAAAAACGGGAAACGCAGACGCTGTTTTAAAAGTTATTGAGGCTGCTGATTCGTGCAGAAACAAGGAAGGACTTTTTATTTCTGAAGTAGTGAAGGAAAAAATCATCAAGATATGTATTGATAGCTCCATCATGGATTCACAGATAATGCAAATTGTAAAGGAAGACCTAGATGGATCGAAGGCGAAGAGCCAATCGTTGAAAGCGACTCCACAGATTTGGCTTGATTTTGGGCATGAGTGTGATGTCAAGGATGAGGATATGGACGAATACCTTGTGCTTATGGAAAATGAAGCTGCTGTTGGCCAGGAAGTGTTGATTGATTTCAGCTTTTAATTGGAAGTAAATAATTGGATACAATTTCAATCTGCTCTTTGGAGGGTAAGTAATGATAGACAATAAACAAAACTTAATCGATAACTTGGAAAATTCCAAAATATATTGGTTGAACAAGTTAGCGGGTGAAATATGCAGCCTGGAGTTGACATCAGGTTTTAACAGGCCGGATTCTTCAAAAAGAGGCGGACTTAAGATGTCCATACCGAAAGAAATAGGCGACAGGATTGTAACAATAAGTAAGAACCAGGATTTGGCGAGTTATGTAATATTACTTGCTGCATTCAAGGTCGTACTTTATAAATGTACAGGCCAGAACGATATAATTACGGTTTCTCCACTCCTAAGCTCCAATGGACAGAGCTTTAATAAAGCTTTAGCAATAAGGGACAGGATTGAAGAAGGCATGACTTATAAGGAAGTGCTGATGAATGTGAGACAGACTGTTGCAGATGCATATAAAAATCAGCATTATCCTATGGACAAGCTTATGAAGCTTTTAGGACATGAGGAAATGGAATCACTCACCCGTATCGTTGTTATGATGGACAGCATACATAAAAGCGTTTCTCAAGACGATGTGCCAATATTTACAGACTGTGACATATTGATAAGGATAGTGAAAGGACAGGACAACTTTGAGTTGGATACATCTTACAATTCAGCACTTTTTCCAGCTCATTACATGAAAAAGATACTGGAATGCTATATGAATATATTGTTCGGTGTCTTGTCCAATCTTGACGTTAAGATAAGTGATGTCGAGCTTGTATCGGAAGTAGAACGGAACGTTCTTTTAAAAGAGTTCAATGATACCTCACGGCAGTATCCAAGTGATAAGACTATCCATGAGCTTTTTGAAATACAAGTGAGGAAAACACCCGACAATATTGCTGTAAGCTGTACCGTAGATTTGACAAGGGTATACGATGAGCTGAAATCCGTGACAACTGGACAAGGGACGATGAAAATACTGGGGAAATGCTGTTTTGAAGAAAACCCCTATATTTTCATGTGCAAAGTAGATGTTGAGGGTTATGAATCAGAATATACACTTTTAAAGTCTCACACCCACAATAATATCATAATAAACAACAATGCCTTAAAGCTGCTAAAACTTTTTAACAAAAACACCAATGTTGACACAGTTTATAAAAAGCTCAAAGATAAAAGATTTAATCTTATCGCTTACACAATACCCCATGATGATGTGCTTGAGATATCCTTAGAGCTGGAGAATACCAAGCTGGAGATTTTCAAGAACAATAATGAGGAAGCTTTTTGCAGTTTTATCAAGGTTCTTTTCAATAACGACATCATCAAATTTGTAGATTATAAATTCACTGAAAATGTTGAATGGATTGATTCGGGGGATTGCTTTGATCCTGATGGAAAAGTACCTGGAAAAGAAATGATAGATAAAATATTCTTACCGGATGAAAACCTTGGAAATGCAGAGGTCCTTCTACTTGGGGATACTCCCGGTATGTCCACAGTAGGATTATTATACTTGGCATCTTATCTTAGACGGAATGGTTATTCGGCATACTGCCAGTTTACTGACTCAAATATTGAATATGAGGTGTTTAAAAAGAATATCGAAGACCTTATCGACAAAGTCCAGCCCAGGATAGTTGGTGTAAGTATGAAGTGGTTCGTCCATTCATCAAGGGCGCTGGAAACATGTAAGATACTCAGACAGCACTGTCCAGAGATTAAAATTGTAGTTGGCGGGAATACTGCTTCCTATTACTATGACAACGTTATCAAATATGATTGTGTTGATTACGTAATAAAGGGGGATGGAGAGCTGCCTTTACTAAAGATATGTCAGGATGCAGATTACTTACCAAATTGCTGTTATAAGAAAGATGGGGAGATTATCAATAATCCCATTACTTATGTGCAGGATGAATCCCACTCTAAGGATATATATCTTTCCCATATTGATGAAATCCTTATTTCAAAGCGTGCGACACTTTTTGGAACATTTTATATCTATACGAACAAAGGATGTGGTTTGAATTGTTTGAATTGTGCCAGCTGCCGTGAAGGTATGTCTAAGACCTTCAACCGCTTCAAGCTGAATATGCGCGGAATTGACGAAATCAGAAATGACATGATGATTACGAAGGACTACGTTTCTACATATATGTTTGACTTTGAGTCATCAAACGAAAAGCTGTTGGAGTTATGTCGGAACATGTGGGATGGTATTGACCTCAGTACGCATTTTTGTACATTCTGTAATGTCATACCTCCATCAAATGAGCTTCTGGAGTATGTAAACAAAACATTCAAATATGTTTACTGGGAGCTTGATATATGCAGTTTGTCAGAACGTCACAGGAAACATCTGCAGTCATTGGGCGAAGTGAAACCGCAGCCTTCAGACAAGGAAATATTTGAATTTATGGATGAATGTGAAAAGTGGAGTAATGCAGAAGTAAGAATCAACCTTATCGCTGGGATGCCGTTCTATACAGAGGATGATATGAAGGAAAGCAATAGGATACTGGAGTATATCATGAATAAGTATTCATGCTTTAGCAATCTGCACTGGGCAAGGTTGCATGCACAGCCTGGAGCTCCAGTTGCACACTATCCGGATAAATATGACATGGTATCGTATGCCCAGACATTTGAGGATTATATAAAGTTCAGTGATATGAACATGGACAGCAGGCCCTTTTATCCGCACCTCGAATCTCTCTTTTATCCTTATGTATATTATAAGGATGAGGAACTGAATTCAAAGGTGAGCCTCCACTATATGGAGACTAATAAAAAATTAGAAAGCTTTAGATCAAGTAAAAAAGACAACCTGATTGTGGTTGAAAATCTTACATACAAGGAATTGGATATTAAATCAAGCCAGCTTGCCAACTACATTGCAAAGAACTGTAAAGGTGCCAGGGGTACCGTAGGAATTATGATGAAATACTCTACAGATTTGATTGTCAGTATGCTGGGTATATTAAAATCTGGAGGAGCCTATTTGCCGATAGATCCTGATTATCCTGAAGAGAGAGTATCTTTCATACTTGAAAAAAGTGTAGTCGATATTTTATTGGTACACCATCAGATAAGTGGAAAAATCAGTTTCAGCGGCCAGATAATAGATGTACAAAATGAAAGTATCTTTGGTGAGGAACTAGTGGAATTAGGAAAAACAAGCTCTCCGACTGATTTGGCTTATGTCATATACACCTCAGGTTCCACAGGCGTTCCAAAAGGTGTTATGGTTGAGCACAGAAGCCTTGTCAACTTTATTCACTGGAGAATAGATAAATATGGGTTCGAGGAGAATGACAGGACTTTACAACTCATTTCCAATGCTTTTGATGGATTCGGGACAAATTTTTATTCCAGTATACTGTCGGGTGGAACCCTTATATTACCTGATGCAGGGCATTGGAGGGATTTCGGATTTGCAAGACGGCTCATCAAGGAACTTGAAGTAACCAATACCAGCGTAGTGCCTTCCATGTTCAGAGCTATTTTGGATGGTGCTGTTTCCAAAGACCTTGAATCACTGAGGTTTGTCGTACTGGCTGCAGAAAAAACCGATAAGGAATTGATTATGGAAAGCAAACGGCTGAATCCGTCTATTAAGCTTATCAACGAGTATGGTCCAACCGAAAATACCATAACAACGACATCCCTTATGGAAATGGAGCCTGATCAGACTAGCATCATTGGAAGTCCTATAGCAAATAACAGGATATATATACTGAACAAGTATGGTTCGCTCCTTCCAATAGGTGTTCAGGGAGAACTGTGCATAGCAGGCGAAGGTCTTGCCAGAGGTTATTTGGGCAATGGTGAATTAAGTGGTGAAAAATTTGTGTATGATCCTTTCTATGAAGGACAGAGGATGTACAGAACCGGAGACCTTGCTAGGTGGACAATGGATGGAAATATAGAATTTCTTGGAAGGGTTGACAACCAGGTCAAGATAAGGGGTTATAGGATTGAACTAGGAGAAATAGAAAGTAAACTCAAGGAAATAAAGCAGATAATAGAAGCGGCAGTTTTGCTGAAGGAAAATGAAAACGGCAACAAGGTATTGTGTACATATTTCGTAGCTGACGAGCATGTTGAAGAAAAAGCAATGAAGGAATATCTGATGATGTATTTGCCAGACTATATGGTTCCTTCAATTTTTGTACAACTCGAGAAGATGCCACTTAATAATAACGGCAAACTTGACCGAAGAGCTCTTGAGTCAATGAAAACAGTGAAGGCTGTGAAGGAAGTTTATGAAGCACCACATAATGAAGTGGAGAAAAAAATTGCTAATGTATGGCAGGAAATACTGGGAGTGGAGAAAATCGGGATAAATGATAACTTCTTTACTTCAGGTGGCGATTCAATCAAGGCAATACAAATTTCGGCTAAGCTCCAGAAACAATCCATCAAAGCAGATGTAAAGGATATTTTCAAGTTCACCACTATAAAAGAACTGAGTTCCCATGTAAAGGGCATAAATGGTACTGTAAAGACTCAAAATGAGATTGTTCAGGGTAAAATCGGTCTATCTCCCATACAGGAGTGGTTTTTTGAAAAGGACATTGAAGATAGGAATCATTTTAACCAGGCTGTCATGCTTTTTGCAAAGGAAGGTTTCAATGAGACTGCTATAAGATACGCTTTTACAAAGATTGTTGAGCAACATGATGCATTAAGAATGATATACAGATTTGTAAACGGAAAAATGGAACAGTACAATATGGGCTTAGGAGAAGAAGTATTTAGTCTTGAGGTGTCCGACCTTACGAAGGATGAGTGTTTTAAAGAAACTATGGCAGCTGAAGCTGAAAAACTTCAAAGAAGCATAAATCTGGAAAAAGGACCGCTTGTCAAGCTGGGATTGTTCAAGACTGCTCAGGGTGACCACCTGATCATTATAATTCATCATCTTGTAGTTGATGGTATATCGTGGAGAATAATTTTAAATGATTTTTCATTTATTTATGACAGAAGTATAAGGGGCGAGGAAATACCGAAAGCTGATAAAACCCTTTCATTCAAAGCGTGGGTTGATAAAATCAAGGACTATGCACAAAGCAAAAAACTTCTTAAAGAATTGGAGTACTGGTCACACCTAGAAGAAGAAAATATACCTCGGCTCCCTGTGGATTTTGAGGCGAAGAGCAATAAATTAAAGGACGAAAAGATTGTTGGCGTTGAGCTAGATGAGGTTGAAACACAAAATCTCTTGAAGGGTGTCAATAGAGCTTATAATACTGAAATTAACGATATATTGTTGGCTGCATTAGGAATGACAGTAAAATTGTGGACAGGGGAGGATAAGGTTGTTGTAAACCTTGAAGGACATGGAAGAGAACAAATAATTGAAAATTTGGACATATCAGAAACAGTAGGATGGTTTACATCTCAATATCCTGTAGTAATTGATGTGAAGAATTCAGGGAATAAAGCACTTCTCATAAAAACTGTGAAAGAAATCTTGAGAAAGGTGCCGAATAAGGGGCTTGGCTATGGAATATTGCGATATATGTCAGGAGATGAGAACGTAAAAGCGAGTATGTTGAAGCTTAAGTCAGAAATTGGGTTCAATTACCTGGGTCAGTTTGATCAAGACATTAAAAGCATGCACTTTACATATTCATCACTCTCGGCTGGAACACCCATATGCCCTGACATGGACAGGATAAATACTTTAGATGTCACCGGACTGGTTGTTGACGGAAGGCTCAAAATGAATTTCCAGTACTGCCAAAATCAGTATAAAGAGGAAACTGTACGAAAACTAGCTCAAAGCTATATTTCAAGCCTAAGAGATATCATTAACCACTGTGTAGGAGTCACAGAATGTGAGCCTACTCCCTCTGATTTCGGAGATGTGACTTTGACTTTGACTGAGTTGGAAGGTATAACAAAAGCCTTTAATGAAGAAATCGTAAAGATTTATGCATTATCCCCGATGCAGGAAGGAATGTTATATCACTCTATAACTGGAAGAGGTTCAGATGTGTACTTTGAACAGTCAATAATGACTATAAAAGGTGAACTCGATCCGGAAATATATGAGAAAAGCTACAATTTACTATTTGAAAGATATGAAATATTAAGAACTGCTTTTGTTTATAAAAACCTGCAAAAGCCAAGGCAAGTAGTGCTTAAGGATCGCAGGCATGAACTCTATATAGAAGATATATCATTTATGGAAAGAAAAGAAATGGATGCGTACCTTGATGATTTTATAACAAGTGATAGGAAAAGAGGGTTTGATTTATTTAAAGATGCTCTTATTAGGACATCCATATTCAAGATAGGAGAAGGAGTATATAAACTGATATGGGACTTCCACCACATTATAATGGATGGATGGTGTCTTGGTGTTATTATAAACGAGTTTTTCAGTATTTATAGTGCATTGAAGGAAGGTAGGGAAATTGTCCTTGACGAGGTTGTACCTTACAGTAACTATATCAGTTGGTTGGATGGGCAGCATAAAGAAGAAGCAATAAATTACTGGAAGGGTGTTCTCGAAAACTATGAGCAGCTAGCTACACTTCCAAAACTGGATAAAGAGAAAAAAGAGAAGGATTTTGTCAGAAATGAAGTGAGCTTCAGCTTTGATGAATGTATGACAAAACGCTTGTCCGACCTCGCTGTGAAGAATCAGGTCACTTTGAGTACCGTTTTACAGTGCTTATGGGGTATACTCCTTCAAAGGTATAATAACACCAACGATGTGGTTTATGGAACCGTTGTTGCCGGAAGACCTTCTGAAATACCGGACATAGAAAAGATGGCAGGATTGTTTATAAATACGATTCCCGTACGGATAAAATGTGACGCAGAAGTAAGTTTTGAAGAGCTGATAAAAGATGTACAGCATAACATGCTGTCTTCTGAAAGTTATCATTATTCACCTTTGGGGGATATACAATCGGTAACGGATTTGAAACGCGGATTGATTGATCATCTGCTGGCATTTGAAAATTATCCCGTTAAAAAGGATGAAGGAAACTCGAATGAATCAAGAACAGGGTTTGTTATTGATGATGTTGAAATGGTCGACCAGGCGAATTATGATTTCAATATTGTATTGGCACCCGAAAAAGAGCTCATTGTAAGGCTTATATTCAATGCGGATGTTTATGATGTCGAATTTGTCAAAGCAATTGAAGGACATTTGAAAGAAGTTGCATCAAACGTTGTAAGCAATCCTTCAGTAAAAATTAAGGATATCAGGATCCTTCCGCAAAAAGAGGTGGAAGTAATTGAAAAAATCAATACTACCGAAATGGAATATGCAAAAGACTATACCATTAAAGATTTATTTGAGAATCAGGCTGAGAAAACCCCTGAAAATATCGCTATAGTAGACGGGAATAAGAGACTGAACTACTCGGAACTCAATAAAGAAGCAAATAAGCTTGCTTGGGCCTTAAAAAGCAAGGGTATATGCAAAGATAGCATTGTAGGTGTTGTCTCTGGAAATTGTATAGAAACGGTAGTTGGTATACTGGGAATTTTAAAGGCCGGAGGTATTTATTTGCCGATTGATCCAGCATATCCGAAAGACAGGATTGAATACATGATCCAAGACAGCGGCACGAAAATGCTTCTGACACTGGACTCATATAGGGATAAGCTAGAGATATTCCCGCAGTTCCAAGGCGATGTGATTAGTATGGACACTATGGATCCGCAAAATGATCATACTGCGAATCCAACGACAGAGAATGAATCTGATGATCTTGCTTACATAATATACACCTCAGGCTCCACCGGTAAGCCAAAGGGTGTAATGATAAGGAACAAGGGGATAGCAAGCTTGAAGGAATACTTCAGGTACAGTTTAGGTGTTAATGAAAATGATAGGATAATTCAGTTTGCAAGTATTTCCTTTGATGCGTCAGTATGGGAAATGTTTATGGCATTACTTGCAGGTTCACAGCTCTACATAGTCCCACGGGATGTGATAAATAGCTATGACAGTTTTGAGGAATTCTTGAATATAAGCGGAATAACTATTGCCACTTTGCCTCCTACATATCTTGCAAACCTAAGGCCTGAGAATATAAAAACTATCAGGAAACTTGTAGTGGCTGGATCGGCAACCCCAATGAACCTTCTTAATGGATTTAAAGATAGACTTGATTACATAAATGCCTATGGACCGACTGAAACAACAATTTGTGCTACAGCATGGAGTTCAGCGAAAGACAGTTTGTGCAGTAATACAGTACCAATAGGCAAACCTATAAGCAATACAAAGGTATATATTGTCAACAGGAATATGGACTTACAGCCTGTTATGGTGACCGGGGAGCTCTGCGTTGCCGGAGATAGCCTTGCAAAAGGATATTTGAACCGTCCTGAATTGACATCCGAGAAGTTTGTGACAAATCCCCTGAACAATGAAATTATGTACAGGACCGGAGACCTTGCGAGATTACTTCCTGATGGGAATATCGAATTCATGGGAAGGATTGATAACCAGATAAAATTAAGGGGTTTCAGGATTGAGCTCGGAGAAATAGAAAACCATGTACTTGCTGATAAGGGGGTTATTGAAGCTATTGCACAATTAAGAGGGAATGAAGAGGAAAGCAAGTATATATGTCTTTACTTTACAGCAAAAAGAGAGATGGATATTTCTGGACTCCGAAAAAGTTTAACCACTAAATTGCCTGACTATATGATACCAGCATACTTCGTCCAACTTCCGGAGATGCCTTTAACGCCCAATGGAAAGATTGATACCAAGAGGTTTCCTTCTCCTGATGTTAGAGGAAATTCTCCTAACGTCGGCAATCTGCCTTTAAGTGAGTGTGAACAGCGGATAGCCCAAATCTGGGGCGATTTATTAAAATCTGGGCTAATAGGGGTTGATGACAACTTTTTTGAAATAGGCGGAAATTCGCTCCTCCTTATTAAGATGTATGGGAGGTTAAATGAGATTTATCCTGGTATACTGAAGGTGACTGATATTTTCAACAATCCTACAATATCAAAGCTGGCTGGATTTGTAGAAAAGAACAGCAATGAAGATAGTAGTAAGGCTACAAAGATTCCTTATAAAACACTTACAATGCCAATAGAGTATTTTGCTGGCAATAATGTCGGCAGGTCAAACCAGGTAATCAGAGCTAGTATAAAGGATAGTCTTTTCAATAAGATAATGGAAATATCCTTTAAAGAGAACATCTGCGTGACAGAGATCCTTTTTACAGCTTATACTTACCTGCTTTCCAGAGCATCCGGCAGAATGGAAGTGTGCTTACAGGCAGTGATAGACCAGGGAGATCAGGTTGTACCTGTAGATGTTGATTTTGATAAAGTAAACAGCTTTTCAGATATGTTTAAAATAGTACATGGTAAATACACAGAAGGAATACCAGGGGCATTCCGATTGGATGATAGTTACAGGAAGAATAGCAGTAATAATGAATGTGCTCTGCTTTATTATGATACCAGAATGAATTTGGACGAGTACCTTATGTCAGATGTATTTGATTTTACTTTGGGTGTCACCGAAGGGGAAATGTCCATTGATTTTGTTTTCAGATTCGATTCACACAGGTTGAGAAAAGAAAAAATGAAGGTGCTCTTTGATAATTATATGGGTATTGTAAGGCTTATAGCTGAAAAATACCAGCTTTAGAGCAATTATCAGAGGAGAGGATATGGAGGGTTAAATTGTTTGAGCTGAATGGACTTGATCTTGGAATGCTTGGTAATTGCAGTGATATACATATAGAAGAAGACAAAATCAAGGATATTGCTATTGTTGGAATGGCAATAAAGCTTCCTATGTCTGAGAATATCGAGGAGTTCTGGAATGTCATCCGCTGTGGATTGGACTGTGTGAAGGAATTCCCGGAGAGCAGACGGAAAGATGCCGATGCTTACCTAAAGTATTTAGGTTGGTCTGAACAAGAAATAAAATATGATGAATCCGCCTATATTGATGAAATAGACAAATTTGATTATAGGTTCTTCAGGCTGTCACCAAAGGAAGCCAGCCTGATGGATCCAAACCAAAGGCTTTTCCTTGAAATAGCATGGAAAACAATTGAAGATGCGGGGTATGGAGGAAAGAAACTGAGAGGAAGCAGGACAGGGGTATATGTGGGCTTTGGCAGTGCTTCAGCTGGAGAGTATAAGCAATTGATTAGCCAGGTGGGCAGACCATACCTTTCCATATCAACTGCTGGAAACTTGGCTCCTATCATAGCAAGCAGGATATCATACCTTTTGGACTTAAGGGGACCGAGTATGCTTATCGATACATCGTGTTCATCTTCCCTTGTTGCAGTCCACCAGGCATGTCAGGCAATAAGGAACGGTGAATGTGACCTAGCAATTGCAGGGAGTGTCAAAATAAGTTTTCTACCGCTTACAGGCAGTGACAATGACAGTATAGGTGTGGAGTCCTCTTCTAAAAGGGCAAGAAGCTTTGATGACGGCGCAGATGGAACCTGCGGTGGAGAAGGTGTGGCTGCAATATTCCTTAAACCATTGGAAAAAGCCATTGAAGACCGTGATAATATATATGCTGTAATAAAAGGAAGTGCGGTAAATCAGGACGGAAGCTCTATAGGTATAACAGCGCCTAATGCAATTGCCCAGGAGGATGTCATCTCAAGGGCATGGGAAGATGCGGGGATTGATCCGACAACTATATCTTACATAGAGGCTCATGGTACAGGAACTAAATTAGGTGACCCCATTGAAATAGAGGGTATTACAAGAGCATTTCAGAGATACACTCAAAACAAACAGTTTTGTGCCATCGGTTCAATAAAAACCAATATTGGGCATTTGGATAGTGCATCAGGTATTGCAGGTTTGATAAAGGTAGTTTGTTCGTTAAAGTATGGGGAGTTAGCACCCATTGTGAATTTCAGCAGCCCCAACAGCAGTATCGATTTTGAAAAATCCCCGGTTTATGTAAATCGCACTTTGTCAAAATGGGGCACCGAAGGATATCCGAGAAGGGCAGGAATTAGCTCTTTTGGTATGAGCGGAACAAACTGCCATATGGTTCTTGAAGAGCATAAAAGCCAGATCGGCAGTGAGTCTATAAATACTGATGTGTTGAATGTATTGACTATATCTGCAAAAAGCAAAGAGTCCTTGGATGCTATAGTAAAGAATTACATTGATTTTCTGGAGAAAGACAATGGCTGTCAGCTGGAAGATATTTGCTATACTGCCAATACAGGAAGAGGGCATTATGACTTCAGGCTGGCTATTATGATAAAGAATAAAGAGGAACTCAAATATAAACTAAAAGAATTCCTAAGTAGTAAAGGTGATTCTTTTAAGCTGAATGGAATTTTCTATAACCAAGTGCAAGTGATTGCAGGAGCTAGGGGTGACACAAGGAGTGACAGTGTTGGGAAACCAACAGGTAGGCATATAGACTCAAATATCAAGGAATACCTGTTATCATCGTGCAAAAATGAAACTATGCTCATGGAAATATGTAATGCCTATATAGAGGGTGCTGAAGTAGAGTGGGACTACCTGTATGAAAAAGGAAGGAGAAGGAAAAACAGTATTCCGACTTACCAATTCCAAAAAAGCAGGTGTTGGCTTGAAGTTCCGGCGAAAAGCGAAAGTGTATCAAGCTTAAGATTGCAAAACAACAGCACAGAAAAAATAGGTCAGGGCTCAATGATGCCGGATAGCAATGCCAAGGGTATGGGGACTGTCAATACATCAATAACAGGCGGAGACGGAAGATACAGCAAAGTTATGATACATGCTGCAAACGCTTGGGGAGAAATATTAGGACTCAAAGAGGTCAGTGTAAATGATAGTTTCTATGATTTGGGTGGTGACTCCATATTTGCGCTGAAAATAGTTAACAGACTTAGCAACGAAATAGGTGCTAAAGTTGATGTTTCAGAACTTCTTGCTTCAACAAGCCTGGAGGATTTTTCGCGTCGGATGTCCGAAAAGTTCTGCATTGAAGAAAATAGAGTAGGGCATTATCTTCCATTGAAAAAAGTGGAGGAAAGAGATTACTACAGAGTTTCATCTGCACAGAAAAGGATGTATGTTTTGAACCAATTTGAAGGAATTAACACTAGCTATAACATACCTTCTGCGTTGTCAATCGAAGGTGGGCTGGATATAGAAAGGCTTGAAAATGTCTTCCAGGCCATTGTTAAAAGGCATGAAGCATTTAGGACGAGCTTTGGATTTGTTGATAAGCAGCTTGTACAAATAATTCATAAGGATGTTGATTTCAGGATTGAGTATGAGAATGTTGAGAATGATAATGTGGAGGCAGTACTTGAGAGTTTCATAAAAGCTTTTGACTTAAGCCGGGCACCGCTTATGAGGGTAAAACTGCTGAAGACGGGAGAAA
>CAYXPB010000031.1:15161-26703 GCA_964466645.1 uncultured Acetivibrio sp.
ATGTTCTATTGATTGACATGCATCATATTATTGCCGACGGCACATCAATCGGACTCTTAGTGAATGAGTTCATGAACCTGTACAAGGGGAAAGATCTGCCGGAACCTGAATTCCAATATAAAGATTTTGCCGCTTGGCAGAACGAATTGTCTGAAAAAGGGATAATTGCAAAGCAAGGGGGTTATTGGCTGGATTTATTCAAAGGAGAAATACCCGTACTTAATATGCCTATAGACCATAAAAGACCTCCGGTGCGTAGTTATGAAGGTGACAATATTGTTTTTGAAGCTTCAAAGAGAATTACGGAAAATATGGGCAGGATAGCTTCAGAATCAGGAACCACTATGTTTATGGTGCTCCTTGCCGCGTATAACCTTCTGCTTTTTAAATATTCGGGACAGAAGGACATCATTGTTGGTACACCGGTATCAGGAAGATCCCATAAGGACACAGAAAAAATAGTAGGGATGTTCGTCAATACTGTTGCTATGCGTAACTATCCGTCAGCAGATAAAACATTCGGTGGGTTTCTTGAAGAAGTTAAATCAAATGCATTAAAAGCATATGAAAATCAAGACTATCAATTTGAAGAACTTGTGGATGAACTGAAGCTTGAAAGGAATGTAAGCAGGAATCCGATTTTTGACACAATGCTGGTTTACCAAAACGTCGGAAGCTCTGAAATACAATTGGATGGATTAGTAATGAAGCCCTTAGAGTTCAAAAACAATGTTTCCCAGTTTGATATGACACTTCGTGTGATTGAAGGGGATGGAAAGCTGACCTTTGATTTAGGCTACTCAACCAAATTGTTTTATAAGGATACCATGGAAAGGTTATCTGGGCATCTTCTGAGTATCTTGGAAAGAATAGCAGCAAATCCTCATATTAAGCTGGCTGATATTGAAATAATGACAGAAAAGGAAAAAGAGCTGGTATTAAAGAGTTTTAACAAGACATGTAGGGGATATGATACTTCAAAAACCATTCATGAGGTGTTTGAAAAAAATGTAAAGAGAGTACCAGAAAATATAGCCTTAGAATCCGAGGGCGAAAGCCTTACATATAGGCAATTGAACTCCAGTGCAAACAGCTTGGCTAACCTTTTACTATCCAAGGGAATCAAGCCGGAAAATATTGTAGGTATTATGATGGAACGCTCAATAGAGGTTGTCATTTCAATCCTGGCAATATTAAAAGCAGGAGGGGCTTATATGCCGATAGATCCTGAGTACCCTTGGGAACGCATAAATTATATGCTTGGGGATGCAAAGCCTGCAGCTGTTATTTTAAAAAATGCCAGTCACTATGAAAAGCTGCTTGGGGGCTATCAGGGACAGGTTATTGACTTGGAGGTTGAAGGTATTTCAACGGTTGAGACTTTTGAAAACCCGGTCTGTGTAAATACGCCTTCAAACCTTGCATATGTAATTTATACCTCAGGCTCTTCAGGAAAACCAAAAGGTGTAATGGTTGAGCACCAAGGCGTAGTGAATCTTGCTAACTGGCAGCAAAAAATATTTGATATTGGGGCTAGCAGCCGCATATCACAGTTTGCAACCTTCAGCTTTGATGGTGCTGTTGGAGAGATGGCAATGGCGCTTTTGAACGGGTCAACTCTTGTTATGCTTAACAGGAAGACCTTTAATGCTGAGGAGTTTATAGATGTTCTGAACACAAAGAAGATAAACGTATTGGTAATTACTCCGGCTCTTCTTGCCCGTCTTAATCCCTCAAAGCTCACGAATGGTAAAGAGCTTTCAGTAGTTAGTGTGGGAGAGGAGTGTCCTGTAGAGCTTGGGCTTAAGTGGTCACATAACTGCAATTTTATTAATGCTTATGGTCCCACTGAATACACGGTGTACTCGCATCTTTGGAGGGGAGAGGCTTCGGACATCATGGCCAGAACCAGGCTTCCCATTGGTACACCTATGGATAATACACACACATATATATTTGATCAGGATTTGAAGCCAGTTCCTATTGGTGTGGCAGGTGAGATATACATTTCGGGACATGGGATAGCAAGGGGTTATCTAAACCAGTTTAATAAGACTTCTATGACCTTTATGTTAAATCCTTTTGTACTGGGCAAAGACAAAATATATGAAGAAGTGGAATTTCAGGCTTCCGAAAGAAATGCTGATTTTGAAGCTGACTGTCATAAGCTTTTTCTTAGTGGAAAAAGAAAAGATTTATACAATGACATATCAAAAGAAAAACTGGTGGATTTGATTTCTGGCTTTGATGAAGACATAGTAGAAAAAACCAAATCTATGGTGGACGAATATGACCCCAGTGATCCTATTCTAAAATGCTTGTTCAGATATTTCCTTGAAGGTATGAAAAAAAGCTATAGGGCATATGGTATTGATGAAAGCCTTCTGAAATTTATTCTTCGTTTTGATAGCTTTACCGGAATGAAAGGCGTAGATTTTGGTTTAGGAAACGGTGAAGTGATGGTTAAATTGAAGAAGCTTGGGGCAGAGGTTACAGGGTTTGATTTAAGTCCGTCATTTGTTCATAAGGGAAGAGAGATGGGACTAAATGTATACCAAGCAAGATGCGACGTCAGTCCTGAGAATTTCGAGAAGGAGTTTGGTATTAAAGAAGGTTCCCAGGACTTTGTAATATCAAACCTTGTACTCGACCGTCTGGAGAATCCTTTGAATTTTCTGCAGAACTTTCTACAAGCATTGAAGCCAGGTGGGAAGTTTGCACTGCAAACACTGCTGCCGGTTATAGGAGTCGATGACGAGGATGTTGAAGAACCTATAGTCTATACAACACCGCAGAATCAGATTACTTTTGGTAGTAGTGCTGCGCAGGACAAGTTGGCAATTGTAACCTTGTTGAGGAATCTTGGAGCAAGGGATGTCAAATTAAGCAAATTCACTTATACCATTGTCAGTTATACCGGTGCCAGGGAGTATGAGTGTTGGAGCTTTTTCGGAGAGTATGATCCGATAGAGGTGTACTGTAACCCTGAAAACAGGTATGAAAGGTTTTACAAAACCGGAAATGTTGGAAGATACCTTCCAGATGGAAATATTGAGTTTATAGGCAGAGTAGATCAACAGGTAAAAATAAGAGGCTTTAGGATAGAAACCGGGGAAATAGAATCCAAACTGTTAAGCCATGCAAATGTAAAAGAGGCTGTGGTGGTTGTAAATACCGATGATAATGAGAACAAACAGCTTTGTGCATACTTTGTTTCTGATAAAGAGTTATATGTAAAGGAATTAAGGGGGTATCTGGCTAAGGAATTGCCCGATTATATGATACCTGGTTATTTTATCCAAGTTGATAAAATTCCTGTGAATCTTAATGGAAAGCTTGATAAAAAGGCACTGCCGAAGCCGGGCTCAAACATCAATACCGGAATTTCATACTCTAAACCCAGGAATGAAGTTGAAGAAATGATAGTTGGGGTTTGGAAGGAGGTCCTGGGCATTGAAATGATAGGTATAGATGACGATTTCTTTTTACTTGGAGGGGATTCTATAAAGGCAGTACAGGTTATGTCAAACTTATCAAGTGAGTTTGAAATAACCATGAATGATATTTTCCAGTATAGGACTATAAATGAGTTGTCGGGCAAAATCCTCTACAAAAAAAACAATCTGAAGAATAAGATTCTTGAGGTTAAGGAAGCAGCAAAAGGTTTTGAGGAAAAAGACCAAGGAAGCAGCCTTGACACCCAATATATGGAGAAGTATTTGGATGAAATAAAAATATATGAGAGAATGGACATTACTGAGGTAAAGACATTTAAGGGCGTTCTGGTTGCAGGTGCGACAGGTTATCTCGGACTGCATATACTGCATGAAACTCTTGAAAATACTGAAAGCAAGGTATACGCATTGGTCAGGGGAAGTGATAAAGTTGAGGCTTCTGAAAGACTTGTGGAAAAACTGCAGTTTCATTTTGGAAAAGGATATGCCCAGAAATACCACAAAAGGCTGATTTTGGTCAATGGGGATATTACATTAGAGAACTTCGGTTTGGATTGGGATAGATATATCGGCTTGGCTAATGAAATAGACTGTGTTATAAATGCTGCTGCAAATGTCAAACATTATGGTGTTTACAGCGATTTTTACGATATCAATGTGAAGGGCACAGAAAGGCTTCTTAGCTTTTCTATGATAGGAAGATTGAAAGACTATAACCATATTTCCACCCTTAGCGTAGCATCAGGGAAAGTACAAGGAGTTGATTCTATAGTATTCTCCGAGTTGGATTGTGATGTTGGACAAGTAAGCGATAACTTCTATGTTAGAACAAAAATCGAAGCTGAAAAGGCTGTTTTAAAAGCCAGAAAAAGTGGGTTGGTTGCAAATGTATTCAGAGTTGGAAGTCTTGTGTTTAATTCTGATTCAGGAAGATTCCAACAAAATATTGGAGATAATGGGTTCTACAGCATTGTAAAATCACTTATAAAGCTTGGTATTGTGCCCGAAGGAGATAGGGATATGTTTGACTTTTCATATGTAGATGCAACAACAAAAGCTATAATGATGCTTATTGACAAGAAAAGTCTTGAAAACGGAACCTATCATATTTATAACCCTGTCCAGGTAAGTCCTAAGAAGCTTGGTGAGCTTTTGATTGCTTCAGGGTATACGCTTTCGTTTAAGGATAATGACAAATTCCTTGACTGCCTTTACCATAATTACGATGATAAAGAGTTAAGACCTTTTGTGGAAAGTATCCTTGTTCATACCCATATGCTTGAGGATAATGAAAGCACCAGCTTTGATATTGTATCGGATAAAACTAGACTGATTCTTGAGAGACTGGGCTTTAAGTGGGATGAGATGAATATAGGGTATATGAAAAAAATGATGGAACATTGTGAAAAGGTTGGTTTTATTTCTGGGCAATTATGATAATCTTATTCTACAAGGTTGGTTGTTATTTTTATTAAGAATCTGCAGATGTATTTTAGGAGGGAATTTAGTGGATAATGGTATCTATATGGAACAATCCATGAAGAGTAAAGGGTTGTTTTTGAATAAAAATTTTACTTTGTTGTTTTTCGGAAAGCTGATTTCGAAGATTGGTGACAGTGTATATCTTTTTGCCATGACATGGTATATGTTTGATGTTTATAAATCCCCCTTTTTGGCAAGCATTGTCATTATGTTGGGTGTCATTCCCACTGTTATTCTCGGTCCTTTTGCGGGTGTGATTGCAGACCGGTTCAAAAGGAAGAAAATAATCGTATTGATGGATTTTATACAGGCTGCAGCTCTTATGGGTGTTGCATTATTAGATTATTTCGATATGTTGCATTTGTACTACTTCTTCATTGTGGCAGTTATATTAGGGGTTTGTGGCACATTATTCAATCCTGCATGTACTGCAATTATACCGAATATCGTTGAGAAAGAAAACCTAGCTAAGGCTAATTCATTGGATACTATGATAACAAGCAGCTCTAATATCTTGGGGATACTTGGCGGGGGATTGATGTACTCTATTTTAGGGTTTGCTACCATAACTTTGTTGAATACTTTATCCTTTTTGGTATCCGGAATACTGGAGATGCTTTTAGTGCTTCCTGCAAAGGAAACTTTGACAGAAAGCCCATCGGATACCCAAATCAAAAAAGACCCTATAGCTAAATTTATGTTGGAAATGACTGATGGATATAAGTATTTGAAGTCCCAAACAGCACTATTCAAGCTTTTTATTTATACAACTGCATTCAACTTTTTATTTGCACCCTTTTATCCCATTTATCTTCCTTTTATAATGAGCAATCTGATTAAGGCTGCTGCAAGCTATCTTGCTTAAATCCAGGCTGCGTATGCTGTGGGAACGATTTTGGGAGCTATTTGCATTTCTTACATGATGAAAGGAGATAGGATAAATCGATTCGTCATTAATGGCCTGTGGTTTTCAAATACTCTGATGGCAGGCATTGCCATTCCGATATTACCGGGACTATCCACGGATATGGGCACTGGGGCTTCAATTATTTATTTGACGATGCTTGTCTTACTGATAGGTATTTTCTCTTCCTTTATCAATATACCTGTTGGGGTAGTGTTTCAGAAAGTTATACCTGACGAAGTTTTTGGACGCGTTGTTGCATTGCTTGGATCCATTTCAAGTGCTGCAGTTCCTTTAGGATATTTTATTGGGGGGGTACTCGCTGAGGTCGTCCCTATGTATCTGCTGATACTGGTTACAGTGGCTGTTCTACTGGTGCTTACTGCTTTTATGGACAGGGATAGATTCATCAGGGAATTGTAGGATGTTAAAATCCCACAAAAGGTTTATATTAATATAATTTAACAATAATGAGAGGGCGTTATTATGGAGAAGATGAAAAAGAAAAAGTCAAAATTGGGTGAGTACCTGAGTGGATTGGCATTTCCGTTTTTTATGGGAATTATATTGTTTCTGTCTGCTGCGGGGCTAAATTAAGTGCAGGGGTGGGTATTCATCAGGATTTATGTATTTTTTATTGAGTTGACAGTATTTGTGCTTTCTGTAACCAATAAGAATGAAGAATACAAGTATGACAATGATCAGGGAAAAAAGCTGAGCGGATGGGATAAGGTACCTTTCTATATTTATAACATTTTTGGAATGATTACACTTTTGGCTGCAGGCTTGGACAGCGGTAGGTTCAAATGGTTTGTAATGAATAGCAAAATCCTGTTTATGATGATTGGGGGAGCTTTGTTTACTTTAGGATCTTTAATAATAATCTGCATAAGATTTGCAAACGATTATTTCGGAACAGTATTTATCACTCAGGTAACACAGGAGGGTCAAACTGTTCCAGAAAAAGGGACCTATAAAGCTGTAAGGCACCATAGATACATAGGCATGATTATCACCTGGATTGCAATGCTGTTCATATTCAAGTTATTTTTGTCAATTATTCCTGTTGCAGTCATCCTAATCCTATTTATTATTATGACATATGCGGGAGATAGAGTTTTGATAAAGGAAATCAGCCAATATAAAGAGTATTCCAACAGAACCTGTTACAGGTTGATTCCTGGTATATGGTAACCGGACATCGGGCTTGGATAATATTTATCTGATTGCTGTTCTATAGCTTTTTTAAATCAGAAGATGAATATGAATGAATAATTTAGTAGTCTTATCAGTATTTAAAGGAAAACGAAAGGATGTAATCATTGATGAAAAAAATTGCATTGATATTTCCCGGTCAAGGCTCACAATACATCGGCATGGGGAAAAAACTGTACAAGAACTATAGGATTGTACGTGATACATATGAAGAAGCAAGTAGCATATTAGGATTTGATTTGACCAGGTTATGTTTTGAAGGGGAAATAGAAGAACTCACCAGAACTGAAAATGCCCAACCGGCGATATTAGTTACAAGTGTTGCAGCTTTCAGGGTCTATAATAGTGAAATCGGCTTAAAACCATGTATTGCAGCGGGTCATAGCCTAGGGGAGTTCTCAGCATTGACTTGTGCTGGTGCCATTAGGTTTTGTGATGCAGTTCAGATTGTCAGAAAACGGGGCATACTTATGAAAAATATATCAGCTGAGGTAAGCGGTAGTATGGTTGCAGTTTCAGGTTTGGATAGCCAATTAGTTGAAGGACTTTGTAGAAGGGCTTCTGATGTAAATGAATTGGCAGTTATCTCAAATTATAATTCGCCAACTCAGACGGTTATATCTGGGCATTCCGGCAAAATAGCTGGTTTAGCCAGAGAACTGGAGAAACAGGGTGCAAAATTGACTTATCTTAATGTGAGTGCTCCATTCCATAGCCCTATTGTTGAGCCTATGGCTAAAAAACTTGGGGAAGAGATGAAAATTTATCAATACTTAAGCTTTAAGTGGCCTGTGATTTCGAATGTTGATGCATTGCCTTACTCAGATCCGGGGGAACTAATCTCTAAAATGGTAAAGCAGGTAGCAGTCCCTGTAAAATGGGAAGCAACGATGAAATATTTAGAGAAATTAGGAGTCAATCTGATAGTTGAATTAGGACCAAAAACTGTTTTAAAGAAGCTGGCTAGGGAGAATACACCTTCCATTGAAGCTTTTTCTTTCGATTTGGAAAAAGATATGCAGGAATTAGTGAGCATCACTGGAAACAAAAAAATGGATAATACAAAAAGGACGATACTTAATCTGTTAAATGAATGTATTGCCTCTAGTATATGCACAAAAAACAGTAATTTTGATAATAATGAATATATTTCAGGTGTGATTAAACCATACTTAAGATTGCATGAAATGCGTAACATGATTGAGGCTGAAACTGGTTTTTCTGGAAGTCCAGAACTAATTAGGGAAGCTATTGAAATGCTCAAATTAATTCTTAATGCAAAACTGGTGCCAAATGAGTTGCAGCATGAGATATTAAGTCGCATAGTACGATATACTGAGAACTTGGAAATAAAAAAGCAATTACTATTAGAACTGTTGGTATAATAAGATTCCAGTTGTATATAAGGAGAGTTAACTATATAAATTAATGTAGAATATTCCTAACGGTAACATTAAAGAAATAATTTCGATATAATGAGGATAAAAGCTATGAGTAGAGATTTAAAAAGTCTAAGACAAAAAATTGATAATATTAATCTTTCTATTCTGGAAATGGTTAACGAAAGAACAGAACTAATAATGGAAATATCAAAATTGAAAGATAAAATGGGTGCTGAATATTTTGATTCCGAGCGTGAGACAGTAATGATGGAAAGTATTTTAAGGGAAAATAGTGGTCCTTTGTATAATGAGCTAGTAAAGGAGATATTTGGGGCAATATTTTCTACTTCATTAAGGTTTATGGGGATAAGCCGTCAAAAGAAACTATTGATTAGTTCTCAATCAGCAAAAACCTTTAGTAATATTAAGGAGATGTTTGGGCTAAACGATAATGAGCCTGTTATAATAGCCGGTCCATGTGCTGTTGAGAAACCGGAGTATCTTGAGACCATAGCAAGATTCTTAAAAGATAGAAATGTTAAATTTATACGGGCAGGTGCATATAAGCCAAGGTCATCGCCGTATGATTTTCAAGGGTTAAAAGAAGATGGGTTAAAAATACTTCATGAAGTTTCAAGAAAATATAACTTAATAAGTGTTACTGAAGTAGTTGATACAAGGGATGTTAAACTGGTTGCACGCTATGTAGATATAATACAAATCGGGGCAAGAAATATGCAAAATTTCGAACTATTAAAGGAAGTTGGGCAAACTAATCATCCGGTATTACTAAAAAGAGGAATTAGTGCCACAATTCAGGAGTTAATGTTTGCAGCAGAATATATTGTCTTGGAAGGAAATAAGAAATTAATTTTATGTGAGCGTGGAATTCGAACATATGAAACGAATACAAGAAACACCCTAGATATATCTTCTATACCTATTATAAAAAGGGAGACACATTTACCAATTTTGGCTGATTTGAGCCATTCATTGGGAAGAAAAGATATTATTAATAACGTTGCTAAAGCTGTTTTTGCAGTTGGAGCTGATGGTATTATGGTGGAGGTTCATCCAATTCCTGAACTTGCACTTTCTGATAGTAAACAGCAGCTAAACCTTTATGAATTTGATGAATTGCTTAATTTTATTAAGAAATAAACAGTTTATTATGATTTCTTTCTTTATAACTTATAATTTAAAATTGCGATTAAAAATGGGGTTTATTATGTATATATATTTGATGATTTAATGCCTAAAAATCTTATCTGTTATATGAGTAACTCATAGATTTTTTTATTGTTAAGAAGTTCTTTAGTGAAATACAGTATATGTCGATAGAAGAGAACGCGAAAGCAAATAAAAATAATCAGGGCTATAAGGAGTTGTCACTGCTTTTATATGACATTGCAAATGGGATCGATAGCTTTTGGTGGAATGGGAAAATTACTATAGAAACCCATACAAGATTTGTCTGCCTGGATACACATAGCCTGCAAAATACAAGTGACAATAATAAAAGGACGTAGTATTTTAACCTTTTAGGATGGTGATGGGAAGAAACGAGCAAGGACAGAACAGAGAGAGTACTTTTAATATGTGACGAAGCATATCTGATGATTGATCCTCAAGTGCCACAAAGTCTAATTTTTCTAATAAATGTAGAAAAGAGAGCAAGAAAGTATGAAGCACGATTGATTATTATTTCTCATAGTGTAGTAGACTTTCTTTCTCCCGAGATTAAGATATACGGACAAGCCCTTTTGGATATTCCTTGTATTAAGCTGATTATGGGTTTGATGGTCAGAATCTAAAAGAAACCAAAGAACTTTATAATCTGACAGAAGCAGAGGAAGAACTTTTGGAGAGCAAACGACGTGGGTATGCTTTGTTTGTCATAGGTTCCAAACGGCTTCATGTAAATTTTGAAATTCCGGAATATAAGTTTAATTACATGGGGAAAGCTGGCAGAAGATAAAATAGTTCGATTGGGTGCAGACTGTATAAAGTTTGCACCTTTGTCATTTATGAGAGTGTTGATTTACACTGAAAGTTTGCTTGAACAATCAACATGAGAGGTGGCTTATATGGCAGTTAATCCTGTTGTAGTAAAGATAGTTACACAGTTGGCTATTAAGGCAGCTACTGATGAATAAACAAGGAAAAAACTTTTGATACTTATCCTTACTCCTATATTATCTGTTTTACTTATTGTTACAATGTTCTTTTATATTCTCGTATTTTGTAACGTATACAATCTTGCCTCTAACCCCAATTGGTATTGTTTTTACCTTAATAATTAAAAGTTAACAATCTCCTAACGCTTATAAACCACCTATACCAAGTCCTATACAAAAACACAAACCCTTATTAATTCCTACTACCCTATCCATGGTAAGGATGAGGTCGCCAGTTCGATTCTGGTTGAGGGCTCGTAGATGAGTATGTATAAGACCATGGCCATATATAAAAACTGATGTTTTTACCCCTAATAAAAATTGGAACGGTATGGTTAACGGAACGAGATATTTAGATATATGTAAGTGTCAAATAATTTACACATAGAAAAGAGATACTTGTCATGAGATAATCACCTCAAAAAGCAGGGATTTATCTCATGACAAATTTTTATATTTCTGCAGATGAATTGAAACTTGATAATAAATCTGTTGATTTATCGATTTATCTTCTGATGTTTACAGGTTATATATACGAAAGGAATAAAAATAAATTAAAAAAATAAAAATTATTTCGTACACCCCCTCACTTTTTCGGCTTAAAAGTGAGGGGGTGATTTTTTTACCCTTCTTTTGTCCTTTGAAAACAAAACATACGGTATATCAGGAAAATTACCTTTGCCACCAGAAGGGAAGCAACAAAAAGCGGATCGCCATGACCTTTACAATAAGTGAGCGAATTCATCCGGCTCAAAATAGTCTTTGGAAAGACTAATTGCGATGAAAGGCAAAGGGATAAATAATGATACTTCTGCCTTGAACGCTTCACCGCATTGGGCAGCCTGCAATGAATGACAGGATAACGCTCATTTGGTTTGAGAACTTATAACCATGTCAGCTTATATGATGCTATTTCCAATAGCAACC
>CAYXPB010000032.1:0-26662 GCA_964466645.1 uncultured Acetivibrio sp.
CAATTAATTAACGAGTTCCTTATCGTCTTACACTGTTTACTTTTCAAAGTCCATAACGCCTTATTCCAGCCACTCGCTCGGAGCGACTTTTATATCTTACCACGTTGTTTTTATTTTGTCAACACTTTTCTATTTTTTATACTGTCTGTACTACCGATTACATACTGCTTATATTTTGCATTTTTAATCACTGCCTCACGACAGCTTTAACAATATAGCACCTCGAAACATTATAATCAACTTTACAAACCTGACTTTTAGACCATTATTTCAAATTATCAGCTTATATCATGTTATTCTTTAAAAAAACAACTCCATTCTATCAAACTTATTCTGGTAGAATGGAGTTCCTCTCTAGAAATTAATCGTTATCTAAATCTTCTTCTATTTCTTCTACTTCTTGCACTTCCTCTTCGTTATTCAAATCATCTTCTGCTTCTTGTACTTCCTCTTCTACATTAGTATCTTGATCCTCTTCATTAATATCTTGATCTTCTTCATCTTCGGACAAATCTTCATCCTCATTTATTATCCTTGCAACTCCTACTAAATAAACCGACTCATCCATTCTCATTAGTGTTACACCTTGAGTTGCTCTTCCTAAAACACTTATATCTTTAACATTTATTCGGATAATAGTTCCATCGGAATTTATCATCATTATATCATCTTTTTCATTAACAAGCTTCATACCTGCTATCTTACCTGTCTTTTCCGTCACCCTGTAAGTCAGTATACCTTTTCCGCCCCTTGTTTGAACCTTATATTCTTCAAGCTCTGTTCTCTTTCCAAAGCCCTTTTCAGTTACCACAAGCAAGCTGGTATCCTCAATAAAGGCTCCCATACCAATTACTACATCATCCTTTGCAAGTCTTATCCCTCTTACACCCATAGAGACTCTTCCTAAAGGTCTTACATCCTTTTCATTAAATCTTATGGACATTCCCCTTTTAGTGACAAGCATAATATCTTTTGTGCCATCAGTAAGTCTGACGTCTATGAGTTCATCATTCTCCCTTAATGTAACAGCAGTCAATCCACCTTTTCTTATCTTCCCATATTCAATAAGATCTGTTTTCTTTACAACACCATTCTTTGTTGCAAGTACTAGGTAAAGACCCTGCTTAAATTCTTTCAAAGGAATTACAGTAGTTACTTTCTCCTCTGGGTCTAACTGCAAAAGATTTACTATTGCGGTTCCTTTCGCCTGCCTTCCCGCTTCAGGTATTTCATAGGTTTTCAACCTGTATACCCTTCCTTTACTTGTAAAGAACAAAATATAATCATGAGTGGAAGTTGTAAACAAGGTCTCAACAAAATCCTCTTCTCGAGTACTAAGACCTATAATTCCCTTTCCACCCCTCCTTTGACTTCTATAAGTATCAGTGGGAAGTCTCTTGACATATCCGAAATGAGTAAGAGTAATAACAGTATCCTCTTCCTCAATTAAATCTTCAAAATCAAAATCACTTTCGTCAGGAATTATCTTAGTTCTTCTTTCATCTCCATATTTACTCTTTATTTCAGCTAATTCATCCTTTATAATATTTAAAACCATATACTCATTAGACAAAACATCCTTGTAATATTTTATTTTTGCAAGTAATTCCTGAAATTCAGCTTCAAGCTTTTCCCTTTCTAAAGCTGTAAGCCTTCCTAGCCTCATATCTACAATTGCTTGAGCCTGCTTATCACTAAAACTGAACCTTTGAATCAAACCTTCTTTTGCATTTGCTTCATTTTTAGAAGCTCTTATAATTCTAATAACCTCGTCAAGATTATCAATGGCTATCTTTAAACCTTCTAAAATATGTGCTCTTGCTTCAGCTTTATTAAGCTCAAATTTTGTTCTTCTAACTATAACTTCTTTTTGATGCTCAACATAATAATCTATTGCCTGCCTTAAATTTAACACATGTGGCTCAAACTTTTTATCAGGTGTTTGAACTAACGCAAGCATATTAACGCTGAAAGTATCCTGCATCTGTGTGAATTTTAAAAGTTGATTTAATACAACGTTAGCATTAGCATCCTTCTTTAATTCAATAACTATACGCATTCCATTTCTATCCGATTCATCTCTTAAATCGGATATACTTTCTATTCTCTTATCCTTAACAAGGTCTGCTATTTTTTCTACTAACCTTGCTTTATTTACTTGATAGGGCAACTCCGTAACTATTATTCTCTGTTTATTTGGAGTCATTTGTTCAATGTTTGTTACTGCCCTCATTATTATTCTGCCTCTACCTGTTCTATAGGCATCTCTTATGCCTGATTTCCCTACTATAGTACCCGCCGTTGGAAAATCAGGACCTTTTATAATTTTAATCAAATCATCAATTGCTGTTTCTGGTTCATCAATAACAGTTATTATCCCATCTACGACTTCGCACAGATTTTGCGGCGGTATATTTGTAGCCATACCGACAGCTATTCCTGAAGAACCATTTACTAATAGATTAGGAAATCTAGAAGGGAGAACAATCGGTTCTATTTCATGCTCATCATAGTTAGGCTTGAAACCAACCGTATCTTTATTTATATCCCTTATCATTTCCATAGAAATTTTAGCCAGCCTTGCTTCAGTATACCTCATCGCCGCTGGTGGATCTCCATCTACAGATCCAAAGTTTCCATGCCCGTCAACTAATGGGTACCTTAAAGAAAAGTTCTGCGCCATACGAACCAAACTATCATATACAGCTGCATCTCCATGAGGATGGTACTTACCTAAAACTTCCCCAACGGTGGAAGCACACTTTCTATGTGCCTTATCCGGTGTAAATCCAAGTCCAAGCATCCCATATAAAATTCTTCTATGTACCGGCTTGAGACCATCTCTAACATCAGGCAATGCACGATCCACTATAACACTCATAGCATAGTTTATAAATGAACTCTTCATTTCGGCTTCAATGTCAACAGGTATTATGCCTTTGTTATTGACATCATTTATATCTACCATCGTTTTACCTCTTTTCTATAACTTTCTTTTTATTTTATTATTCTCTTCTTCTTTCTTTAAGCTATATGTATATAAATAGCTTTGCATTTCAAAAAATAACCTATACAATATTTTTTGGTCTAAAGCCCATCATGGAAGTTTAGATCTTCCGAAAATAGAAACATTATTTTGCTATGCAAAAAATATTAATCAATTTTTTGAAATTGCAATTGATAGTTATTTAATAGAAATCATCTTACCAATATATATTTTAATAAAGTTTAAGCAAGCTGTCCACTTTTTTCATGATTTAATAGAATTTAAGCATATTTATGTAGTTTAATTTTTATAATAAAAGGAATGATATTAAATCATTCCCAGTATTTTATAATAAATACCTATTAAATAAGGGCTTAATTGATATAACACTTTCAGACCTGCATAAAATAGTAATTTTCAAACAAAAATCAGCCATTTAAAGTGTTACACTATTTATTTACTAGTGCTTTTAACATATCTCTTTAAAATACCTTTAGATGTTAAAATGCACTACTTAAATGAAAACTACGTATTATTTCGGTATTCTGACAATAAATTCAACATAACTTCCTCTATCAAATTGGGCTGCTTTTGCATCCACTCCTGATTTTTTCATTAATTCTATCGATTGTTTTATTGTATTTACAAATATTCTAATATCTTTTATTGCCCTAGTAAATTTCCCCTTATTATTCTTTTCAGTTTCCTGTCTTGTAAACCTGTCTATAGCTCTTTCTACTAAGTCTTCTGTTTTTTTAACATTAAGACCTTTTTCACAAACATTTTTTAAAACTTTTAATTGGAGCTGTTCATCATGCAATTTAAGTAATGCTCTTGCATGCCTTTCTGTAAGACTATTATCTGCAAGAATCTTTTTTACTAAAGGAGGCAGTTTTAATAAACGGATTTTATTTGCTATTGTCGACTGACTTTTACCTATTTTTGTTGCAAGCTCTTCCTGTGTAAATCCATGGTCACTAATCAAATTGTTATAACCTTCAGCCTCTTCCATATAACTTAAATCTTCTCTTTGAAGATTTTCTATTAAAGCCATTACTGCAGAATCATTGTCATTTATTTCTATAATAATTGCAGGAATTTCCTTGAGTCCTGCCATTGTAGCAGCTCTAAGCCTTCTCTCTCCTGCAACAAGCTCATACATGTTTGAAGACAATTTTCTGATGTTAATAGGTTGAATAACTCCATATTGTTTGATTGACTCACATAATTCCTCTAAAGATAACTTGTTAAACTGCTTTCTTGGTTGATAGGGATTAGGCCTTATGTTTTCAATTCCAACATAGGTAATATTTTTTAAATCATCCTTCTTCTCAAGCCTGGCTACTTGCATTCTACTTTCTAACATAGAGAACACCATCCTTTGTAATTTTAATATTTATCCTTTGTTTTAAAAGCTAAACCTCTTTATTCAACAGTATATTCATTACTTGTTAAATCAAAATTTAATTACCAGTATCTGATAATAAATCATAAGGATAATATTCGTAAACCTTTTTTAAATTCCTTTTTTTTATACAAAGAATCGTTCGTCTAAATGCACTATATTACTGCATTATGCGGGTTAAATCAGCGGCTCTTTTGATGGTTTACCTGCTTTTCTCGGATATTTTGTCGGAGTCTGTCGAAACTTTCTTATGATAAATATATTTCTTTTGCTGTCGGTAAAAGGTAAATTAAATTCTTTAACTTCTTCAATCGTTCCTCCTATTATATCTAGAGCTTTTTTTGAGTTATCAATTTCATCCGTACTACTTCCTTTCATAGCTATAAAAAACCCTCCTACTTTGACAAAAGGTAGACAGTACTCAATGAGTATTGGTAAACTTGCAACTGCTCTTGCAGTGCAAATATCAAACTTTTCTCTATATTCAGGTAAAACCCCTTTTTCTTCTGCTCTTCCATGGAATGCTTTTATTCCATTTAAAGCAATCTCTTTTATAACTTCATTTAAGAACTTTACTCTCTTATCTAAAGAATCTAATAATGTAACTTCAATACTTTCCCTGGCAATTTTTATTGGAATACCTGGGAAGCCGGCGCCGGTTCCTATATCAATAAGTGTATTACTTTCGTTTTTTATTAAAGGAAGAATACTTAGTGAATCTATAAAATGTTTTATAATCACTTCCCGGTCTTCTTTTATGGCTGTAAGATTTATCTTTTCATTCCATTCCTTTAGGATATTTTTATACTTAAAAAACTTATCAATTTGTTCTTCCTTTAAAGATATATTAAATTCATTAGCCCCATCTAAAAGAAGTTTTCTCAATTCATTATCCACAGTTTAGCTCTCCAATCTTTAGTTAAGGTTATTCCAAATAACTGGTCAATTGCCTTTTCAAAAAAATTTATTTGCCTTTTTGCGTATCAAAATAATGTATGGGATATTTTTTGAAATGGCTTAATCCACAACATATTTTATTTTCTCCTGTGTTGTTCTAAATAAATAAGCAAAACCGATATATCCGCTGGAGACACTCCTAATATTCTTGATGCCTGTCCTACTGACTCAGGTTTAGCTTTGTCTAGCTTTTGCCTAGCTTCAATTCTCAAACCTTGAATACTGGAGTAATCTATACCCTTACTTAGTTTTCTGCTTTCAAGTCTTTTGAATTGCTCAACCTGTTGCATTTGCCTTCTTATATAACCCTCATATTTTATTGTAATCTCCACCTGTTCTCTAACTTGAAAACTAAGTTCAGGTCTTTTTTCGTCTATAACTTTCATAGAATCATAGTCTATCTCAGGTCTTTTCAACAAATCACTCAGCTTCATTCCACCTTTAATTGGAGTACTGTTTTTGCTTATAAGAAAGCCATTTACTTTTTCACTCGGAGGAACATGAGTTTTATCAAGTCTTTTTATTTCCTCTTCAATTTCAATTTTCTTTTTCTCAAACTTTCTGTATCTTTCCTCACTTATAAGTCCAGCACGATAGCCTATCTGAGTCAATCTAATGTCGGCATTATCTTGCCTTAATAAAAGTCTGTATTCTGATCTCGATGTCATCATCCTATAAGGTTCTTTTGTCCCTTTTGTTACGAGATCATCTATCAATACACCTATATATGCCTCAGATCTGTCCAATATTATAGGTTCTTTTCCTTTAATTTTTCGTGCTGCATTTATTCCTGCAATAATTCCCTGTGCACCTGCTTCTTCATACCCTGAACTTCCATTTATTTGTCCTGCTGAAAACAAGCCTTCTATATGTTTAAATTCTAAAGAAAGATTTAGCTGCATTGAATTTATTCCATCGTATTCAATTGCATAAGCACTTCTCATAACCGATACATTCTCAAGACCAGGAAGTGTTTTCATCATATCTATCTGAACATCTTCCGGAAGACTTGTTGACATTCCCTGCAAATACATTTCCTGAGTATTAAGTCCCATAGGCTCAACAAAAACCTGATGAGATTCCTTGTCTGCAAACCGTACTACCTTATCTTCTATCGAAGGGCAATAGCGTGGGCCAACCCCTTCAATAACTCCTCCATAAAGTGGAGATCTATGAATATTCGCTCTTATAACCTCATGTGTTTTACTGTTTGTGTATGTAAGATAACATGATACTTGATCTTTCTTAATTTCCTCAGTCTCAAAAGAAAAAGGTACTATTGTTTCATCCCCGGGCTGTTCTTCCATCTTTGAAAAATCAATACTTCTTCTATTCAACCTAGCCGGCGTACCTGTTTTTAATCTTATCAGTTCTATTCCCATTTCCTGAAGGCTGTCCGAAAGCCTGTCCGCAGGAAAAAGTCCATCGGGACCTCCACTATAACTTACATCACCTATAATTATTTTTGCTTTAAGAAATGTTCCTGTAGTAAGTATAGCCGTCTTGCATTTGTATATAGTACCCGTATGAGTCCGAACTCCAGTTATTATATAATTGCCGTCCTTTTCTTCTCTCAATATTTCAATTATCTCACCCTGCTTAACATCAAGGTTTTCTTGGAGTTCGAGCGTACTCTTCATCTCTGTCTGATAATTTCTCCTATCTATTTGTGCTCTAAGAGAATAAACTGCAGGACCTTTAGCTCTATTTAATATTTTTGATTGTATAAAAGTTTTATCGGCATTTTTACCCATCTCACCCCCAAGAGCATCAATTTCTCTTACAAGGTGTCCTTTAGCCGTACCACCTATATTAGGATTACACGGCATATTTGCTATACTATCTAGATTTATGGCGAAAACAGCTGTTTTCACACCAAGTCTAGCCGCAGCGAGTGCAGCTTCACATCCCGCATGTCCTGCTCCAACAACTATTACATCATATTCGTCTGCTATAAACTCCATAAAATTTCTCTCACTTTCCCAGACAAAACCTGCTAAATATTTCATTCATGACATCTTCACTCACAGATTCTCCTGTTATTTCTCCTAAATACTGTGCCGAATTTACTATATCTATTGTTATCATATCCAAAGGCATACCACTTTCATGGGCACCTATTGCAAAGTCAATACTCTCTATTGCTCTATCAATCAGGTTTTTGTGCCTTACATTAGTAATTAAAACTTCACTGTTAATACTTACTTCACCCTTCATAAAAAGTTCAAATACTGCATCTCCAAGTTCAGTTGTGCCTATTTCTTCTTTTAGTGACATTCTTATAATTTTTCTATCTCCAATATTGCTCTCAATTTCAGTTAATTTCTCTTCATTTACAATATCTATTTTATTTAAAATTATAATAGCTTTTTTATTCTTAATCCTGTCTAGAATTTCTAAATCCTCTTTTTCTATTCCTTGATTAACATCTATCATCATTATTATTAAATCTGCAGAATCCAATTCTCTATGTGTTTTTTCAACTCCCAGTTTCTCAACCAAATCCTCAGTTTCTCTTATTCCTGCCGTATCAATAATTCTGACAGGTACTCCATTTAAATTTATATAGTCTTCAATAATGTCTCTGGTTGTTCCCGGTATATCAGTAACTATAGCCCTATTTTTTCCGGTCAACTCATTTAAAAGCGAAGATTTCCCAACATTAGGTCTTCCAATAATTACAGCGTTTATTCCTTCTCTAATTATCCTTCCCTTTTCAAAACCCTTAATAATATTTCTTAACTTTTCCTTTATATCCTTAATTTCAGAATATATTTTCTGCCCAGTAATCTCTTCTATATCATGTTCCGGATAATCAACTGTAACTTCAATATGTGCTAAAAGCTCAATAAGCTTACTTCTTGCTTCTTTAAGTTTTGCCGACAATTTCCCTTCAAGCTGGTCTATAGCTGCCTTTGAGCTTTCACCGGTTTTTGCATTTATAAGATCTATCACAGCCTCGGCCTGAGACAAATCCAACCTTCCATTAAGAAAAGCACGTTTTGTAAACTCTCCTGGTTCTGCAAGCTTAGCACCTTTTCTCAATATATATTCAAGTATGTTTTTTAAAACTATTGAGCCTCCATGACAATTTATCTCTACAACATCTTCTTTTGTAAATGTATTAGGCTTTATCATTTTAGAAAGAAGAACTTCGTCTAAAATTTCACCAGTCACTGAGTTTATTATTTTTCCGTAATTTATTGTATGGGTTTTTATTTCATCAAATTTTTTTTTACCTTCAAATATCTCTTTTGCTATAGAAAAAGCTTTTTCTCCGCTGATTCTTATTATACCTATTCCACCGTTTCCGTGTGGTGTAGAAATAGCTGCAATTGTATCGTGGTCAGACAACATAATAATCCTCCAAATTTGTGGAAGTAAATTTTTCACTAATGAATTATTTTTGAAACATCTAAGTCAAAAAATGGCCCAAGAAATAAGTCTCCTGAACCACATAAACAGCTAAAAATAAAAGCCATTTTAAAATTATATTCTTTAATATTGTATAGGTTATTTTTTGAAATGGCCTTATAGCTTAGATCAACCTAAATAAACTTTTTTATTTAAGCGTAATTATTACCTTTCTATTTGGTTCTTCTCCTACACTATAAGTCTCTACATATTTATGATCCTGAAGTGAAGAATGTATAACTCTTCTCTCATACGGATTCATTGGTTCTAGAGTAATATTCTTCTTGTACTTAAGCACTCTGTCTGCTAATCTGTTTGCAAGTTTAACCAATGTTTCCTCTCTTTTTTGCCTGTAATTTTCAATATCTATTACTACTCTCTTATACTCTTCCTTACTCTTATTGACAACAAGGCTTGTCAAGTACTGAAGCGAATCTAAAGTTTCACCCCTTCTTCCTATGACAATACCTATATCATCTCCATTAACTTTAAGGAGTATGGAATCTTCAGTTTCTTCGGCAATTATCTCCGCATCAACATTCATTTTCTCCAATACACTCACTAAAAACTCTTTAGCCTTATCTGAATTAGATTCTTTAACAGTGACCTTAACTTTAGCCACTTTATTACCAATCAATCCAAAAATCCCTTTTGAGCCTTCTTCGATAACTTCTATATCAACATTATCTCTATCACACTGCAACTCTCCAAGAGCCAAATCAATAGCTTCCTGTACAGTTTTTCCTGTTTTCTCCACGAAGTTTACCATTTAATTTTCCTTAACCTCCTTTTTATTAATAATATATTTATTTAAATATAGCTGCTGAATTATTTGAAATATATTACCAGCACACCAATACAATCCCAATCCAGCAGGAAATTGAAAGGATACTAATAGTGTCATCATCGGTCCTATAAACATCATGTTTTTCTGCATCGCCATTGCTGCGTCTTGTGAAGCTTCTTTATTACTATTATTTCCTTCATTTCTTTTCGCTGTTGACATCATCATTAATTTAGTTGATAAAATTGTAGAAGCAAAAGAAAGTATAGGTAATATCAATAGTGGAAGATATGTTGAACTTTCTGGTCCAAATATAATTTGAGGTTGCCATTTAGGAACTATACTTAGATCTAATCCTAAAAATTTCATATCTATAATTTTATTAAATTTAACAATTGATATTTGTTCGTAAAATCCTTTTACTACTAAATCCGCATTAATTAACCCATTTTTTATTTGTTCACTAAATATTGATATTTCATTCGCTATTTGATCAGGACTATAACCTAACATATATGTAAGAGGTTTACCTACTACATATATAAGAGAAAAAAGTATAGGTAATTGAACAAGAGTAGGTAAGCAACCGCTAGCAGGATTGTATTTATTCTCTGCATAAACTTTCATCATCTCTTCATTTAGCTTATTTTTGTCATTTTTATACTTTCGCTGTATCTCCTGTATAGCAGGCTGTATCTCCTGCATTTTTGCAGTAGATTTAGATTGTTTTATCGTAAGAGGAAGCAATAACAGCTTAATAAAAACTGTGAATAGAATAATAGCCAATCCATAATTTTGGAATGACAAATTCTGATAAATAAAATTCAATATTATACCCAAAAACTTCGGTATGAAACTAAACATCGTCTAAAATTCCCCTTTTGCTTATTTAACCGGGTCATACCCTCCTGGATGAAACGGGTGGCATTTCAGTATTCTCTTTATAGACATAAAACTTCCCTTAATAATACCATACTTTGTTATTGCATCAATCGCATATTGTGAACATGTAGGATAAAATCTGCAGCTTGAAACAGGTTTTAGCGGAGATATAAATTTCTGATAAAATTTTAATATAATTATTGCCATTTTATCTATCAATTTATTTATCCTCCTTAAATATTTCAAGCTTTCTCAATAAATATTTCATTTCCCTTTTTATTTCCGGGAAATTGGGAAGTTCCTCACAGCTTCTCGCTACAAAAACTAAATCAAATCCTTCTTTTAATTTAATTTCATAAGTTCTATAGCTTTCTTTTATAAGCCTTCTTATCCTATTTCTTTTTACACTGCTTCCAAACTTCTTACTTGCAGTTATACCTAATCTATTCACTTTGTTCTTATTACTCAATGCATATAATACAAGGTACTTTGCAACAAAAAATTTTCCCCTTTTATAAAGTTTAAGAAAATCTTTGTTTTTCTTTATTGGAAAAGTAAATATCATTATATGGAGCTATACCTCCGATTATTTCGATTTTTTATATCAATAAGGTTATTCCAAAAAAATAACTGGTAAATAGCCATTTCAAAAAATCTAATTTGATGGGCTTTGAGACTTAAATATAGTATAGGTTATTTTTTGAAATGGCCTAAAACATTATTTTAAACAAAAAGACCACAATTATGCGGTCTTACGCTGAAAGAACTTTTCTACCTTTCAATCTGCGCCTTTGTAAAACTTTTCTTCCGTTAGAAGTTTTCATTCTCTTTCTAAAACCATGTTCCTTTTTTCTCTGTCTATTTTTAGGCTGATACGTTCTTAACAAATCAAACACCCCCATTCTTTTTCATTAATATACTTAGGCACTTACCTTTAAATCATGTACTTAAATATGTTTTTCGAAAACTTACCTACAATATACTTTTCGAAAAACCATTCATAATTCTATCAAACGAGATATATTAATAAAGAAGTTTACTTCGTTTAATATCCTTTATTGGTACACTTAATGACAAAATACCTATCTTAACACTCTTAAATAAACAACGTAACAATTATATATTAAATTCTTATTTGATGTCAAGGAACTATTTTTGTGGATAATTCTAAATTATTACGGTTATTTTTGTGGATATCTTTCATTTTTTCTGTTGAAAATTACTCAAAAGTCTGATAATATAATTAATACCTGTTGATAACTCGTTACTTATCAACAGAAAATTGTTGATAACCTATGGATTATTAACAATTTTGTGTTAATATCCTGTGTGTAATAAAATATATTATTTTTATACTAATTGTTAATAGTTTACCACATTACTATAATACTTTTTATAAATTTTATACAATATTCCATCATTTATGCTTAATCGTTATAAGTTTTGTCAATGATTAGCATAGAGTTTAAATTGTTTTTATGTTTATTCCTTAATCTAAGATAAACATCGCCCAACAACATAATTTATTATAAAACAGTGGAGGTTAAGGGCAAATATTGTGTATTTTTAACAAAAATAAAGTATAGAAACAACATTGTTAAAAATACACTGGATTTTAATTTTGATATAACCGTTATTTTGCGACACCAAAAATTATAAATTTATAATTATTTTTTTAGGCCACCTCAAAAAATAACCTATACTATATTATTAGTCTAAATTCCATCATGAAAGCTTAAAAACTTTCAAACAAAAGAACATTGTTTTCATTTTAAAAAATGTAAATCAAATTTTTTGAAGTAGTAATTGACTAGTTATTTTTTGGGATTAAACTTATATTGATTATTTACATATATTTGGAGGAATTTTATGAGTATCCAGTTAAAAGAAATATGGCAGAAAACTTTGGGCCTATTACAAAACGAATTGACTGAAATTAGTTTTAATACTTGGATTAAAACTATAGAGCCACTTTCGCTACAAAATAATACAATTAATCTGGCCGTTCCTGCTGAATTTAATAAAGGCATTTTGGAATCAAGATATCAAACTCTTATAAAAAATGCTATAAAACAAACTACATATAAGGAATACTTAATTAAATTTGTAGTTCCTTCTCAAGAAAATATTGAAAAATACACCAATCAATCGGACTCTAACAATAATGAAGAAGCTTTGGTGTCTGTATTAAATCCAAAATATACTTTTGATACCTTTGTAATAGGTCATAGTAATAGATTTGCTCATGCCGCTGCATTAGCTGTTGCGGAAGCACCAGCAAAAGCATATAATCCATTATTTATTTACGGAGGAGTTGGACTTGGCAAAACTCACCTTATGCATGCCATAGGCCACTTTGTATTACAGCAAAATTCTTCACTCAAAGTATTGTATGTATCCTCTGAGAAATTTACAAATGAACTTATTAATGCCATAAAAGATGATAAAAATGAAGAGTTCAGATCAAAATATAGAAATATAGACATACTATTAATAGACGATATTCAGTTTATAGCTGGTAAAGAAAGAACTCAGGAGGAGTTTTTTCATACATTCAATGCACTATACGAAGCAAACAAACAAATAATTTTATCTAGCGATAAATCTCCTAAAGAAATAATTACTCTTGAAGATCGTTTAAGGTCAAGGTTTGAGTGGGGGCTAATAGCAGATATGCAAGCTCCCGATATTGAAACAAGAATAGCAATACTAAGAAAAAAGGCTCAATTGGAAAATTTAGATGTACCAAATGATATTATGGTATTTATTGCTGAGAAAATAGCTTCAAATATAAGAGAACTAGAAGGTGCTCTAAATAGAGTTATTGCATATTCTTCTCTTACTGAAAATGAAATAACTGTAGATCTTGCCACTGAAGCTCTTAAAGATATACTCTCAACAAATAAAGTTAGAGCTATAAATTGTAATACAATTCAAGATGCTGTTGCAAGATACTTTGATATTCGACCGGATGACTTTAAATCAAAAAAAAGATCAAGGGATATATCATATCCAAGACAAATTGCAATGTTTCTTTGCAGAGACTTAACAGATATGTCTTTACCAAAAATAGGACAGGCTTTTGGAGGAAGGGATCATACTACAGTAATCCATGCATGTGACAAAATAATTGACGAACTTAAATCAAACTCAGAAACAAAGAGAGCTATTAATGAATTAAAAAAGAATTTAGCAGGTAATTAGATCATTTTTGTGCACTAGTTTCTTTTTTAATTACCTTATCAACAGTAATTTTCAATTTTTATAACTTTATCAACAGAAAATGTTGATATGGGGAAAGATTCTTGTGACTATTTTGTGTATAAAGTGATTAACTCTAAATAAGCAAAAAACTGTTGATTATTAAGTACAAGTTATATACAAATTAATAACAACCCCTAACTATTCTTATTCAAAGTTTGATATAAGTTATACACATAATCAACAGTACTTATTACTATTATTACTAAGTTTTATTATATTAATTAAAAGAAAACTGGGAGGAAAACGGAAATGAAAGTTATATGTTCAAAGGAACATTTAATCGAAGGCATAAACGTAGTTCAAAAAGCAGTATCCTCAAAATCTACACTTGCTATACTTGAAGGAATACTACTTGAAGCAAATGAACAATTCAAGTTAACAGGAAATGACTTGGAAATTGGTATAGAATGCTATGTTGAAGCTGATATTAAAGATATGGGATCTATTGTTCTTAGTTCAAAAATGTTTGGAGACATAGTAAGGAGACTTCCTGACAGTGAAGTACTAATAGAAGTGCTTCCTAATAACTCAGTTATTATTGAATGTGAAAATTCACATTTTGAACTAAAAGGCATTCCTTCAGATACTTATCCTGCTCTTCCTTCAATAAAAAAGGAAAATGCCTTTATTATAAAACAGAAAATTGCAAGAGAAATGATAAGACAAACACTATTTGCTGTTAGCATCGATGAAAACAGGCCCATATTAACAGGTTCTCTTTTAGAATGTAAAGACAATAATGTTACATTTGTATCAATAGATGGTTTTAGGCTTGCACTAAGAAAGAGCAAAATTGAAAATGAAAATCAAAGTTTCAATGTAGTAATACCAGGTAAAACATTAAATGAGATTGTTAAAATACTTCAACCTGTTGAAGATAAAATATCCATATATAGCACGCAAAATCAAATTCTGTTTGATATTGGAAAATGTAAAGTTGTATCAAGACTCTTAGAAGGTGAATATCTAAATTACAGCAGTATAATACCAAAAGAATTCGAAACTAAAGTTAGAGTTAAAACAAAAGACATATTATCAAGTTTAGAAAGAGCTTCTCTTATAACTGCTGAGGAAAAAAAGTATCCTGTAAAGTTTAATGTTATGGACAATAAAATTATAATTTCATCTACTACCGAAATAGGAGCAGTAAGGGAAGAGGTTAGAGTTGATATAACTGGAAATAAATTAGATATAGGATTTAATCCAAGATATTTTATTGAATCTTTAAAAGTTATTGAAGATGAAGAAGTTGATATTTACTTTACATCTAGCATAGGACCCTGTACAATAAGACCTATTGAACATAATGAGTATGCTTATATGATATTACCTGTTAGAATAAAAAATGAATAGAGGGTATTTTAAATTATGAAAAGTATATCAATAAATACTGAATACATAAAACTTGATCAATTTATTAAGTGGGCAGATATGGTACCAACTGGAACTGAAGCAAAGATATTAATATACGAAGGTTTAGTTAAAGTTAATGGAGAGATTGAAACTAGAAGAGGAAAAAAACTTCGAAAGACGGATATTATTGAAGTTAATGGTTCTAAATTTATTATTGAATGATATCCGGAGGTATCATTTTGCATATAAAAAGTTTGTATCTTAAAGGTTTTAGAAATTATCAAGAAACAAATATAGAATTTGCAAGAAACTATAATATAATTTATGGAGAAAATGCCCAAGGTAAAACAAATATTATAGAGGCTATTTTTTTATGCGCCTCAGGCAGGTCTCATAGAACTTCAAAAGATAGTGAGCTTTTAAATGTAGGTAGAAACAATTACTACATTAAGTTGGATTCACTAAAAGAAAAAGAAGATTTATCCATTGAGATAATACACGAAAAAGAACGCAAAAAAATTATAAAATTAAACGAGATTCCTTTAAAAAAAATGGGGGATCTTATGGGAAATTTACTAGCTGTAATATTTTCACCAGAAGATCTATCTGTAATAAATGAAGGGCCTTCACAAAGAAGAAGATTTATTGATATAACTTTAAGTCAGATAAAACCATCATATTTTTATGACTTACAGCAATATAATAGAATTTTGATTCAAAGAAACTCATTATTAAAAGAAATACAGAACAATAGGAGTTTAATAGATACTCTAGATATATGGAATATTAAAATTGCAGAAACAGCTGCAAGAATAATAAAAGTAAGATATGATTTTATAAGTAGATTAGGGGATATTGCAAAAATCAATCATAACATATTGTCTAGCAACAATGAAAATATGCAAATACTTTATGCTTCCTCTGTAAAAGTTGATGATTTTAGTGAAGTAGATAGAATAAAAGAAAGCTTTACTAACGAGCTAAACAGAATAAGGAATATTGAATTTAAAAGAGGTACAACTTTGAAAGGTCCCCATAGAGATGATTATGAAATATACATAAATGATATGAATGTAAAATCTTTTGCTTCTCAGGGACAAAAAAGAACTGTAATTTTGTCAATAAAATTATCAGAATTACAAATAATAAAGGAGGAAACAGGCGAATATCCTATACTTCTGTTAGATGATGTGATGTCTGAATTAGATTATAGGCGAAGAGAAATTTTGTTTGATAGTATTAGTAATATTCAAACTTTTATAACCTGTACAGAAAAAGATATTTTTAATAAAAAAGAATTTAATAATATACTTTTTATTAATGTAAAAAATGGGAATACTAATATAGAGTAATATTAAAAAGTATATTATTAAATAAGATATATTAAATTTTGATTACAAAAAATTTGCAGTTTGTGTTTAATTGGGATAGAATAAAGATTAATAAAAATAAAAGTGAAGTGAGAAAGCTTTTAAGGTGATTCCAAATAAATAACTGGTCAATCGCCATTTTAAAATTTGATTTGCATTTTTTGCATAGCAAAATAATGTTCTTCTGTGCTTGGAAGCTTTAAGCTCCTGTGATGGGCTTTATGTCTAAAATATTGTATAGGTATTTTTAGAAAGTGGCCTAAACTAATAAATAGTGAAAATAGTTTGGAAAGAGCAGTTTAATTTTTTTAAGATAATAAATTAAGGAATTTGAAGAGGGCTATAAGTGTTTTATCGTCTTCAATATAGGAGGAATTTATGTTTTTGCATATAGGTGGAGATTTTGTTGTCCCAATTAAAAATGTTATTGCAATAATGGATTTAGAATCTACGACTTTGTCTAAAGATACTCGTGAATTTTTGTCTATAGCCGAGGAAGAAGGATTTATTGAAAGTATTTCTAATGATATACCAAAGTCCTTTATTATTACAGAAATAGATAAGAAAAGTAAAATATATCTTTCTCCAATTTCATCAATTACATTACAAAAGAGATCTGGATTTGTTGACGGAATCTCGAACATAAAATAGTCATATAAAAAACATAAAAATAATCATATATAAAATTTTTATTTGTATTAACAGGAGGATAAAATGTCTGAAACGGAAAATATTAATAGTTTATATAATGAAAATAATATACAGGTACTTGAAGGTCTTGAAGCTGTAAGAAAGAGACCAGGAATGTATATTGGAACTACAGCATCTAGAGGTTTGCATCATCTAGTGTATGAAATAATGGATAATAGTATAGATGAAGCTTTAGCTGGTTATTGTACTGAGATTGAGATAACCATTAATCCTGATAATTCTATTACCAACATAGATAACGGAAGAGGAATACCTGTAGGTATACATCCGAAAATGGGAATTCCAACAGTAGAAGTTGTTCACACTATATTGCATGCAGGTGGAAAGTTTGGAGGACAAGGGTATTCTGTATCAGGTGGATTACATGGTGTAGGTGCATCGGTAGTTAATGCTTTATCAGAATATTTAGAAGTTGAAGTATATAGAGATGGCAACATATACAAGCAGAGATATGAAAGAGGAACTGTAGCAAGCGATTTAGAAATTATAGGTAATACTGAAAAGACTGGGACTAAAACAACTTTTAAGCCTGATACACAAATTTTTGAGGAAATTGAATTTAGCTTCGAAATACTGTTGAATAGATTTAGAGAATTAGCCTTTTTAAATAAAGGTCTTTTGATAAGACTAGTAGATATGAGGCAAGAAGAACCTTTAACTAGAGAACTTCATTATGAAGGTGGAATTGTTTCTTTTGTTGAATATGTTAGCAGAAATAAACAAGTTATACATCAGCCTCCTATATACATAGAAAATATTAAAGATGGTAGTTATGTAGAAATTGCAATGCAATATAACGAAACTTACATGGAAAATATTTTTAGTTTTGCAAACAATATTGCTACAACAGAAGGAGGAACACATTTAACAGGTTTTAAAACTGCTATAACTAAAGTGCTAAATGATTATTCAAGAAAATATAATTACTTAAAAGAGAATGATAAGAATTTATTAGGTGAAGATATAAGGGAAGGCTTAACAGCTGTTATAAGTGTAAAATTACACGAGCCTCAATTTGAAGGACAAACTAAAACTAAACTTGGTAATTCTGAGGTTAGAGGTCTTGTTGAAAATACAGTTGCTGAAAAGCTAACTGCCTTTTTAGAGGAGAATCCCGCTACTGCTAAAACAATAATGGAAAAGAGCCTTACAGCTGCAAGAGCAAGAGAAGCAGCTAGGAAAGCACGTGAAATGACAAGAAGAAAAAGTGCTCTAGAGTCAACAACTTTGCCAGGTAAATTGGCTGATTGTTCGGAGAGAGATCCATCTAAATGTGAAATATACATAGTGGAGGGGGATTCTGCGGGAGGATCTGCAAAGCAGGGTAGAGATAGAGCATTTCAAGCTATTTTACCTTTATGGGGTAAAATGCTTAATGTTGAGAAGTCAAGAATTGATAAAGTTTATGGCAATGAAAAACTTTTACCTGTAATAACTGCACTTGGAGCTAATTTAGGTGATGAATTTAATGTAGAAAAGCTAAGATATCATAAGATAATTATAATGGCTGATGCTGATGTTGATGGACAGCATATAAGAACTCTATTATTAACATTTATGTTTAGATATATGAAACCTCTTGTAGAAGGGGGATTTGTATATATTGCACAACCTCCATTATATAAGGTTTCAAAAGGGAAAGAAGAAGTTTATGTTTATTCAGAAAAACAATTAAATAAAGTTGTAGATGAAAAAGGTTGGAAGAAGGAAGATTGTAGTATCCAGAGATATAAAGGTCTTGGAGAAATGAATCCTGAACAATTATGGGAAACAACAATGAATCCTGAAACAAGAAATATGCTTAAGGTAGAGTTACATGATACAATAGCAGCTGATGAAATTTTTACGATATTAATGGGAGAAAAAGTTGAACCAAGAAAAGAATTTATACAAGTTAATGCTAGGGAAGTAACAAACCTTGATATTTAGGTTTTAATTATTTTAATTAAGAATATCTCCTAGAAATAGCTCGTTAATTACTATTTTATAAAAAATAATTTTTAAACATAGTAAAATAGTGTTCATATTTTTGAGTTTAATCTTTCGTGAGGGCTTTTGTTTTGAAAATATTTATAGGATATTTATTTAAATTGCCTAAACTGAATATTTAATATTATTTTAATATTAATAAAACCCCTATAAAAGGGGTTTTTATTGAATTATTAATAGAAAATAAAAAATGTTTCACGTGAAACATTTTTTATTTAAATATGGTTTGTTATAAAAAATAATTATGTTATAATGAAATGATGGTTATAGAAATAAAAAAATGATATTTGTTTATTAAGAGGTATAGAAAATTACAAATACCCTATATTTATAATTTTCTATACTGTTGTTTGGAAAGGGTAATCACCTTTCCCTGTTTAAGTAGGGTTCTCAGGCTGGTCGATTAGCTACACTGCTTGCCTATGCAACCTAGGGTGCAAAACATCCGTCGAAGAGAACCATAGGGTTACCAAGCAAAAAGATTATGAGCTAATTTTTAAAAAATAATTAAGAGTTTGCTTTTAAAATGAGCCTTTAGAACTTAATAATTAGTGCAAATAAATGTGATGAATCAAGTTTATTTAATTTTAAAGTACTTAACATATTGAATTGTGAGAATTAAATTAATGTTATAAATTAAAGGCTAATATTTAGAATTCTAAAAAAAGTTTATAAGCATTACTTAAACTAATGATAACTAAGGAGTGGGTTTGATGGCGAAAATAATTGCAGTAGCTAATCAAAAGGGCGGTGTTGGTAAGACTACTACTGCAGTAAATTTAAGTTCTTGCCTAGGTTACAAAGGTAAAAAAGTTCTTCTAATTGATGTTGATCCGCAGGGAAACTCAACTAGTGGTTTAGGTATAGATAAGAAAAAAATAGGCAAATCAGCATATGATGTTTTAATTAATGATGTAGATATTGCAGAAACACTAGTTCAAACTCCTATAGAAAATCTTATGATATGTCCCTCAAATATTCAATTAGCAGGTGCAGAGGTAGAACTTGTATCAACTATTTCTAGAGAAACTAGACTAAAAAACTCACTCGACACTATTAAAGACAATTATGACTTTATTTTGATAGACTGTCCACCGTCTTTAGGACTTCTAACTTTAAATTCATTGACTGCTTCAAATACAATACTTGTTCCTATTCAATGTGAGTACTATGCGCTAGAAGGTCTAAGTCAACTTATGGAAACAGTAAAATTGGTACAAAGACATTTAAATAAAGAGTTAGATGTAGAAGGAGTTGTATTGACAATGTTTGATGCACGGACAAATTTATCAATACAAGTAGTAGAAGAAGTAAAAAAATATTTTAGAAATAAAGTATATCGTACAGTTATACCAAGAAATGTTAGACTTAGTGAAGCACCTAGTTATGGTTTACCAATAATCTTATATGATCCAAAATCAAAAGGAGCAGAGTGTTATCTTGATCTAGCTGATGAGGTGATAGAATATTCTGAGGAGGATAATGTGAGATGAACAAAAAAGCTCTAGGTAAGGGATTAGGTGCACTAATTTTATCAGCGAATGAGGAAACTGGGTCAGGTGGAGTAGTTGAATTAAAGATAAATGAAATTGAGCCGAATGCAGGTCAACCTAGAAAAAGGTTTGATGATCAAAAATTAATACAGCTATCTGATTCAATAAAGGAACATGGAATTGTTCAACCTATTATTGTTAGAAGAGAAGATAATATTTATAAAATAGTTGCTGGAGAAAGAAGATGGAGAGCAGCAAGATTAGCAGGATTGTCAAGTGTACCTGTTATTATTAAAGATGTGTCTAATAGGCAAGTCATGGAAATGGCATTGATTGAAAATATACAAAGGGAAGATTTGAATCCAATTGAAGAAGCAGAAGCATATGAAAAATTATTAAATGAATATAATATGACTCAAGAAGAATTATCAAAATCAATTGGGAAAAACAGATCTACTATTGCTAATATAATAAGGCTTTTAGCTCTATCTGACAAAGTTAAGGAATCATTAATAGATGGAGAAATAAGTAATGGACATGCAAGAGCTTTACTTTCAATAGAAGAAAAAGAAATACAAGAAAAGGTTTGTAAAGAAATAATTGAAAAGTCACTTAATGTTAGAGAAACAGAAAATTTGGTAAAAAAGATACAAACAAATAGTAATGAAGTTAAAAGAGTTAAAAATGATGATGAGAATATAATAAAAATCGAAGATGATTTAAAGAAAATATTAGGAACAAAAGTAAAACTATATAACAAGAATAAAAAGGGTAAAATAATGATTGAGTACTATTCAAATGATGAATTGGAAAGATTATTAGAAATTTTTAAAAAAATGGAAAAATAAGCACCCTCTATTTTAACGTATAACGCTTTGTTTTTAATATAATAATGTAAATATATTAGAAAGAGGTTAAAAGTCTTAAAAAGGCTTTTATAGATAAATTAGATAGGTTTATAAAAATTATAATAAAAGTTTATAATAATTTTTCAGAGTATAGGAATTTATTGAAAACAATTTTATTAATTCCAATATTGGGTTTGTAAAGAAAAATATAATTTCCAGGTTTAAGGAGGATGCTCAGGCTAGTCGTTTAATTAAAGTGTTCGTCTATGCAACCTAGTATGAGAATCATTTATCAAAGGGAATTATAGATTTTTCTAGAAAACAAAAGAGTCATGATCAAAGCGAATTTTATGAAAAGAGATTTATCTTTTTTATAAATTAAACAAGAGGGTTTCTAGAAAATAACTGGTTAATTAATATATAGAGAAATCTGGTTTGATGTGCTATGAGAAATAAATATTGTAATATTTATTTCTAGAAATATAATAAATCTAGTTGAATGGTATAGATATTTATAGAGTTCGTTTGAAGGGAGATAAGTAAATTAAATATATTATTATGGATTATTTTAAATAGATTACTAGTCAATATATATAGTTCTACTCCAGAAAATTATCTTTTTTGAAATATCTATTGATTAGTGTATTTTTGAGTAATGCAAGACAATTAAGGTAAATTATAGAAACTATAAATAATTGATAATTTAAAAAAACAACAAATTGTTTCACGTGAAACAATTTGTTGTTAGAGTCATAATACTTAAAAAGCAAAAGGAGTAAGGTATGTTAAAAGTCTTTGAAGAAATGTATAATACTATAAAAAACTTTAGTCCATATTTTATATTAATAAATATTATATTATCAATAGTTTTATTAATTTCATTAATTATAATAAATTTAAAGTTTAAAAAATTAAATAAAAAATATAATAAATTTTTTAACAACTCAAATGATTCTAATATAGAGAGATTGTTAGAAGAAAATATAGATTTGTGTCACGAAATAACAAATAAGAATAAGGATATAGAAAGTAAGATTAATTTTATAGAAAGAAATATACTCCAATGTGTACAAAAAGTAGGTATAATAAGGTATAATGCGTTTGATAATGTAGGTAGTAACTTAAGTTTTGCTATTGCAATACTTGATGGTAATGATAATGGAATTGTTTTAAATGGAATTTACTCTAGAGAATCAACAACAAATTATGCAAAAGCTATTATAAACGGACAATCAAAATACACTTTGTCAGCAGAAGAAATTCAGGCAATTGATATGGCTAAGAAAAATAAACTTTTTTAAGAAGGGTGCTCAGGCTGGTCGTCTCGCTAGGATAAACTACACTGCTTGCTTATGCAACCTAGGCTACAAAGCATCCGTAGAAGGGAACCATAGGGTTCACTCGTGAACAAGAAAAGCCATGAGAAAAGCGAATTTTCTTGAATATCCTTTTTATAAGTGTTTTAGGTAGTTTCTAAAAAATAAATATTCAATAGCTATTTAAAAATACATGATTTGATAGGCTATATGCCTTAAATATTGTATAGGATGTTTTTTGGGATGGTATTATGAGCCTTAAAAGAAATATTAAATTAGGTGTATTTTATATATCCTTTAGGAGTGTTTGAAAATATGGTTAGTAAAAAGGATAAAAAGACAGTATGGATTTATGCAGTAGTTTTGTTTACAAGTGCCTTTATAGTACTTATGATAACAACATATAGCCAAATAAAAGTTAATAAAAATATTGATGATGTAAGAAATAAATTAGGTAATACGGAAAAAGAAAAAAGCAATTTTCAGATGAACTTAAGTTCTGTTATATTAGAAAACAAAAAATTAACTGAGAAAATTCAAATTTTAGATAAGGAAATTGAAGATGCAAGAATAAAGGAATCAACATTAAAACAAGAAATACGGAATATACAAAATGATAATGTATTAAAATTTGAGAGTTATCAAAATTTGATGAGAGCAGATATAAAATATTACAATGAAGATATTAAAAGCTGTGCTTTGATTTTGACTAGAGAAATAAATAAGGAGTTTTTAGAAAAAGATGGTTTGCAAGTGTATCAAAAACTTCTAGATAAGTCATCTAAAAAGGCCTCGTTTGAATTTTATACTGAAGGTTATGGATATTATAAAGATAAAGAGTATGATAAAGCGCTAGATAGTTTAGAAAAATCATTAAGTTTAGAAAATAATGAGTATTATTCTGATGATTGCTATTATTTTATTGCACATTCATATTTTAAAAAAGGCAATTCTAATGCTGCAAGAGAGGCTATTAATACTTTGATTTCTAATTATCCAGATAGTACTTATAAGAAAGATGCAACGGAATTTTTATTATTAAATAAACTTTAAGTTATATAGATAGCTAAAATTATTTAATCTAATTTTTAGTTTAGGTGATTCCAAAAAACTTTACAATCGCCATATGGTGACCTTTGTGACTTAAGTATCTTATAGGTGATTCCTTGAAATGGCCTTAATAAATAAAGGTAAATGAATTTTGAAAGGTTCATTTTTAAGAGAATATTATTTATTTTTAAGAAATTGAAGTGAGGAAAATATAGATTTTTGATGTATAAGAATTTTACTTAGATTTTAATAGTTGAAATGATACTTTTTTGTAGTATAATTATTTTAATAAAAGTTGAAATGATTGAGTTTCGGAGTTTTTTATGACTATTTAAATTATTAGAAATTAATAAACAGTGTAATTGTAACCATCTTATCTTTTTAAGATAAATTATTATTATAAGGAGAAATAATTATGTTAGATATTAAGTTAATAAGAAGCAACCCTGATATTCTTAAAAAAGCATTACTAAAGAGAAAAGACAGCTTTGATGTTAATCAGATTCTGAGTCTTGATGAAAAAAGAAGACAAATTTTAGTTGAAGTAGAGCAACTCAAAAATAAACAAAATTCTGATTCAAAGATGATTCCTGTTTATAAAAAGGAAGGAAAAGATGTTGAACCACTTATGGAAGAAATGAAGAGTTTATCTGATAAGATAAAAGTTCTTGATTCTAAAGTTAGGGATATAGATGAAGAACTAAATAAAATACTTTTGACAATTCCGAACATTCCAAATAGTTCAGTCCCTGATGGTGATACTGATGAGGACAATGTAGAAATAAGAAAATGGGGAGAACCAAGAAAATTCAGTTTTGAACCAAAAGCTCATTGGGATATTGGAGAGAAATTAGATATACTTGATTTTTCATCTGCATCAAAAGTTACAGGAGCAAGGTTTACTTTCTATAAAGGGTTAGGAGCCAGACTTGAAAGATCGTTAATGAATTTTATGCTTGATTTACATACAAGCAAACATGAATATACAGAGGTATTCCCACCATTTATGGTTCACAGAAACAGTATGGTAGGAACAGGGCAGCTTCCTAAATTCGAAGAAGATGCATTTAAAGTTGCAAATAATGATTATTTCCTAATACCGACAGCTGAAGTTCCAGTTACTAATATGTACAGAGAACAAATATTGGATGTAAAGGATTTACCAATAAAGCATGCAGCATATTCGGCGTGTTTTAGAGCTGAGGCAGGAGCTGCAGGAAGAGATACTAGAGGCCTTATAAGACAACATCAATTTAATAAAGTAGAGTTGGTGAAGTTTACAACACCTGAAACTTCTTATGATGAACTTGAAGCTTTAACAAGAGATGCAGAAGAGGTTTTACAGTTACTAGGTATACCTTATAGGGTTGTCAAGATTTGTATAGGAGACCTTGGTTTTACAGCAGCAATGAAGTATGATATAGAGGTATGGATGCCAAGCTATAACAGGTATGTTGAAATATCTTCATGTAGTAATTTTGAAGATTTTCAGGCTAGAAGAGCAGGCATTAAGTTTAGAAGAAGTGCAAATGACAAACCTGAATTTGTTCACACATTAAACGGTTCAGGGGTAGCTATAGGTCGGACAACTGCATGTATTCTCGAAAATTATCAACAGGAAGATGGATCGGTTGCTATTCCTAAAGCTATATTGAAATATATGAATGGTGTAGATATCATTAGATAGTTATTGTTTATTATATAAGATGATTCCAAAAGAATATCTGGTCACTCGCCATTTCAAAAAACTGATTTACATTTTTTGCGCAACAAAATAATGTTCTTTAGTTTGGAAGTTTTAATATTCCGTGATGGGCTTTATGCCTTTAATAATGTATAGGCTATTTTTTGAAATGACCTAAAGTCAAAAAGATTATAGGATATCTTTTTGGCTTTATAGGTCAACTAAGTACAAAAGCTTTATTTTTGTAATAATTGTAGTAAACTTTAGCTGATGTACTTTTATATTATATAGAAATTAAATGTTTGCTTACAAAAAATGGATAAATATAATTATAAGGAAAAAGATTAGAAAAATATCTATAAAATTACCTAAAATAGGTTTGTTAGAGGTATTGACAAAAGGAACTGTACGTGTTATATTATTTGTTGTCACAAGGAATGGAGAGATGGTCGAGTTGGTTTAAGGCACCGGTCTTGAAAACCGGCGTAGGTGTGAGCCTACCGTGGGTTCGAATCCCACTCTCTCCGCCAACAGCTGTGAGATAAGGGAAGAGAGAAGCTCGTCCCTCATCCCACCTCTAATATGGAGAAGTACCCAAGCAGGTCGAAGGGGACGGTTTGCTAAACCGTTAGGTCGGGTAACTGGCGCCAGGGTTCGAATCCCTGCTTCTCCGCCAAAATAGCACCTTTCAGTATATGAATGGTGTTATTTTTATGTTTACATAACGACAAAATGGGGGACACTTTGGGGACACTTCTTACATAATGATAGGCTAAGAAAGCTGATAATTCATCATTAGAATTGTAGTTAGATGAGCTTCTTATTTTCAGTTTTCTTTCTAACAAGTATATTTTCTAGTGTATCAGCAGCAACTTCATCCTTACTGGCAAGAGCGTGCCCGTATATATCAGTAGTAGTTGATGCCCTAGCATGACCAAGTCTTCTGCTGACAGCAAGTATATCTAAACCTTCTGATAGCAATAGGGCGGCATTAGTGTGTCTCAAGCCGTGCAAGGTTATCCTCGGTAGATTATTTCTTTCAATAAACCTGAATCCGTGAATATTTTATCATAGAAGTACTCACAATTCCAGCAAAATGAGGTATAATAATACTTGACACAAAGATCTCGAAGAAATAGTATAAAAACATATAAAA
>CAYXPB010000033.1:0-26250 GCA_964466645.1 uncultured Acetivibrio sp.
CCTTCTCCACGTCCGTATACTACATTTGTACCCATATAAGCCATGTTGACACGGTCACCGAGAGAAATATCCTTATCCTTGTTAGGAATAATAAGATTAGTCTTTTCAGTCGGTACAGACTCTCCGGTAAGAGAGGCCTCTTCAATTTTGAAACTTGAAGCTTCAATGATTCTCATATCAGCAGGTATAGAGTCACCAGCTTCTAAAAGTACAATGTCACCAGGTACTATTTCGTCAGATTTTACTTGCATTACCTGGCCGTTTCTCCTGACCTTTGAAAATGGAGATGACATTTTCTGGAGGGCCTCAATAGCTTTTTCAGCTTTGCCTTCCTGTACAATTCCAAGAATCGAATTAAGCACAACAACTACCATTATAATAATCGAATCTGCTATTTCGTGGGCAAAGCCTGAAATAACAGCAGCTGCAATAAGCACGATAATCATAGGGTCTTTAAGCTGTTCTAAGAACCTTGCAAAAACGGATTTCTTTTTACCTTCATCAAGTTTGTTGTGTCCATACTTTTCAAGTTTTTTCTGTGCTTGAGACGGGTCAATACCGTTTTTTGAAGATTCATGAGATTTTAAAACTGATTCAATTTCTTCAAAATAATGTTTCATTTATCAATTCCCTTTCAAATTAATTTGGTGTATTATAGCAATTAGCATTGCTTTTAATAATAAGATTAGTTAAAAATACCGACTAGTAAATTGTATTTTTTGCATATGTGCTATTATTATTCTGTATATTTCAAATGATATGAAAGATACAAAATATATAGGGTAAAGAGACTACAATTTTTATCAGCACCTAAACTCTAATCTTTACAAATAATTTAACATGTTATAAGATGATTAAAAACCAATAATTAAAAACATGTGTCCGGTTTTTATACATATCAGTATTTATGGGGGATTTTCGGACAGATTTGAAGAAGTGTTACCATGAGGTGATTGAAGATGTCAAAACCCGAACTTACGAAGCAACTTATAGCGGAAACCTTAAAAAAGCTTATGATAAATATAAGCCTTGATAAAATAACTGTCCAAGATATTGTAAAAGCATGTGGACTTAATAGAAAAACTTTTTATTACCATTTTAAAGACAAGCAGGATCTTGTCTGCTGGATTTTTGACAGTGAGTTTGCAGCACTTACGGATTTGAATCAGGATAACTCTGTTTTCGATGAGCTTGTGGAGCACTTATACAAAAATAGGGAATTTTATATGGCGGCTCTTTCTTCCGATGTCCAAAATAATCTTAATGAGCATTTTTTTAAGATAATTTTGGATTCTAACATGGTAAAAATAAAAGGGGTATTAGGCACCAACGAATTAGAAATGGATGAAATAAATCTTATTGCAAACTTTTTTTCAAATGGTATTGTGGGTAGTATAACACAATGGGCTAAAGACGGCATGATTTCTTTTCCTTATCAATACAGTGCAAAGCTTTATCCTATAACAGAAGAGTGTATACAGTATATAGTTAAAAGATACATAGAATAAAAATCAAGTCCAATATAATTGGATTTTGAAAAAAGTCAATAATATGCGGGGTAGATTCAATTGAGATTACAGACAAAAATCAACATAATATTCTCTAGTATAGTAGTCATATTGGCATTAGTTTTAAGTTACTTTATCTATACCTCTTCTACTAAGTTAATAACCAATTCGTTAGGGGAAAAAGTTAGAGATATGGCAAGGGTTGTAGCAGCAAACATTAACTTGGGAGAACTGCAAAATGTGGCAGATCGTACCATAGCTATGAAGAATCAAAAGGAAGAAGTTAATGAAATTCTTGTTATGGATGAGTATAGAAAGTTAAGGGAGACCTTGTGGGAGTTTAAAAGGGTGTATGGGCTTAAATTTATATACATAATGGCTAAATCAAAACACGGTGAAACAATATATATTGTGGATGGTTTCTCCTTGAACTACACTGGAAGTGATGTCTCGAAACCCGGTGATGTAGAGGCTAATACGTATGAGTTACTTGAATCTACTTTTAATGAAAAGGAAACTTTTATTGGGGAGCTTTCCTATGATGAAGAATGGGGGGCAAATGTCGCTTCCTATGTACCTCTTCTGAACGCAAAGGGAGATTTAATTGGAGTATTAGGTATTGATATGGAAGCTCAGGATATCTATGACCTTATGGCAAAGAATAGAAAAGAGATTGTTGTTTTTACAATTATTGCAGTAATTGTTACTCTTATTGTTTCATGGATATCAAGTAAAATAGTAACTTTACGGTTAAAAAGGCTAACTAATAAAGTAAAGAGAATACGGGAAGGAGATTTTTCCGTAAAATTCGATATTGAAGCACAAAATGAGTTTGGTGAATTAGAGACAGCTTTTGACGAACTGATAAGTATATTCAATGATAGTAATATAAACTTGTACAGAAGTCTTATAGATATTTCTAGAGCACATAAAATAGAAGAGCTTGAACAGAAGATTGTTGACAATATTAAAAATATTGTGCCTGCGGAAAATGTTAAAATACTTGAGTTTGATGGCAAAAACCTTATACCAAAGATTGATGTGCCACAGTTTCCTTCTAAAGAAGCAACCGAAACATTATCCAAAAATATAGTGAATTTTAATATTGGGGATATGTTACATATCGGAGAAGTATACCTATCTCTTATTGGAAATATGGACGACAATTATAGATTGCTTCTGATTGATCCTAGGAATTTTAATTTGAGTCAGAAAGACAGGTTGTCAATCAGGTTGTTGTCAAGGTATACGGCTATCTTTTATGAAAATCTATCTCTAATAGAAGAATTGTCGGACAAGTTAACGAATATGCAAAATGAAGGTAGTGCGCCTAATTGGATAAGCAAAATATTTATACAGATTTCAGAGAAAGAAAGGAAAAGATTGGCGTCGGATCTTCATGATGAGGTTCTTCAGGACATTATAAAAATGAAGAAGGAAGTTAGTAATTTACTGAACAATGCCTTTATTTTCAAAGATGATATATTGAAGCAGATTAGAAGATATGAATTGGAGCTTGGGAATGTTATAATGCTCATACGTGAAACTTGTAATGAACTGTTGCCGACTTTTCTTTTGGAAAAGGGCGTAATCAGAGCTATTGAAGAGCTTGTAGAAAGGGTTCAACTAAAATGCGATATAAATATTAATTTTGAAGCGTTTAAGGTTTCTACTAAGCTTGAGTATGAAGAAATATTGACTGTTTATAGGATTGTTCAGGAACTTATAAATAACGCCATAAGTCATTCTAAAGCTACTGAAGTAGATATAATGCTGCGAGAAGATAAAAATGTGTTTGTGATTTATTACCATGATAACGGTATTGGTATGAATTTGGATGAGAAAATTAACACAAGTAAACATTTAGGGTTCCATGGGATTAAAGAAAGAATAAGAATTCTAAATGGTCATTTTTCATGCTGTTCGGAACCCGGTGAAGGTCTTGAATTATCATGTCAGTTTCCTATAAAAGTAGCTGTTGCTTTTTAAGCACTTTCTATGAAGTTTTTATTGTACACTTTTTATAAGGTTTAGCCTGACACCTTTACGGATGGCATAGAGTCGTGAAGTTACCTTAAGCTTTTTGTATATATGACTTAAATGATACTCAACATTTCGCTTTACCATTTGAAGGTTATCAGCAATCTCCATATTTGTCCTGCCCATAGCTGCCTGTTGAAGAATATTGAGTTCTAGTTCAGTTAAGGGCTCTTCTAGAGTGTTGTCATCTTCTTGGACTAAAGGCTTATTCAAATTGAGGTTGCGGATTAGTTCTAAAGGAAGCAGCATCATTTTATCCTGAGCCATCTTTATCCCTGCTATCAATTGATAATCGCTGCAAGCTTTATCGATTATTCCACTTACTCCTGATTTAATAAGAAGGTCAAAGTTTTCAGAGATATCTTCCCCTGATAAAATAACAATAGTAGCATCGGGGTATATTTTCAGAGATTTTTTAGTTAATTCCAGCCCGTTCATATCAGGCATTTTAAGGTCATAAATCATAACATCAAAGCATTTGGTATTTAAGATTTCTAGGGCTTCGAACCCTGAATGACAAGCAGTTACGTCCATGTTGTGGCTTTCTAAAAGCATTTTTGTACCACATAAAATGGCTTTGTGGTCATCTACTATTAATACACTGGTCATTTTGTATTTCTCACTCCTTGTATATCATTTACTTTGTTTGGAACTTTCAAAAATGATATAATAATATTAACTCTACAATCCCTATCTAATCAATATAAAATATAGTGGCAATTGCTAAGTTTTTAAATTTGGGGATTCCCAAAAAATAACTGATCAATCGTCATTTCAAAAAATCTGATTTTGTGGGCTGTATACCTTGAATACAGTATAGGCTATTTTTTGAAAGGGCCTTATTACTTAATTGTAGCATATATTTTACTTGCGAGCACCGAAAAATAAACGTAATATACACCGAAATGATACCGAAATAATATTAGTGTTGTTTTTTTTCGGTGTACTGTGTAATTATTACGGTGACTTAGGAAGGGAAGTGTGGTATATTGTTAGTCGAGAAGGAGAACTAGAAAAAATTAGAGATTTTAGGGATTAATAGGGGTTAGTAATTACTAAAGGGATGTGAAATTTATGAGTAAAGGTAGAAAGATAATAGCATTACTTTCATCAGTAGTTATGGCATTTTCACTACAGATAGGAGTTTTTGCACAAGAACAGACGGCATCAGTGGGAGCAAAAGAGCCTAGTGCATGGGCGATAGAAGGTGTAGAATGGTCCGGTATATATGGTCTTGCCCCGAAAGATATGTTTCAAAACTTTAATTCAAAGGTGACAAAGGATGAATTATACAGTGTTTGTGTAAGCGTTTATGAGGCAATAGCAGATCAGACCATTATACCAGCGGATAAAAGCTTGTTTAGTGATACTGAAAGTGAAGCTATACTTAAGGCATATTCAGTTGGTTTATTTAAGGACGAGGGAAAGTTTGAGCCTCAAAAGGAAATAACAAGATTGGATATGGTTACATATACATATGACACAATAAAAGCTGTTCAGCCAGGTTTTGATTATAGTACGGATACTGAGCTTGCCTTTAGTGATGTAGCATCAATTCAGGGTAGCTCTCTTGAGGCCGTAGAGTATGTTGTTTCAAAAGGAATACTCAAAGGAAGAAATGAAAATACTTTAGATCTCAAAAGTGCATGCAGCAGACAAGAACTGATGGTGTTTGTTAAAAATGCTTATGAATGTGTGAGGTATGAAGCAGGCAAAGACTCTAAAGGTGCATTTTGGAAAGTAAGTGATGAGGATAGCTGCGTGTATTTGTTGGGTTCTATACATATAGCCGATTCTTCTATGTATCCTTTGGCTAGAGCGATTTTGAACGCCTATGGAGAAGCTGACTATCTTGCAGTTGAGGCAAATGTAGCAAATGAGCAGGAAGTAGCTTTACATATGATGGAAAAGGCATTGTATAAAGATGATAGTACTCTTTATAAGAATGTACCGAAGGAAGTATACGATCGTTTTGTAGAGGTTATTGAACCTTATGGTATAAAGCCTGAAGTGTATAACAAATTTAAACCATGGTACGCAGCACTTCTCGTACAAAACTTACTGTATGCTGAAACCTCTCTCAGCGGAGAAATTGGAATAGATATGGTTTTACTTCAAAAGGCTATTGGTGAAAAAGAAGTATTGGAAATAGAAGGCGCAAAATTCCAATTGGATTTGTTTGATTCTTTTTCAACAGAACTTCAGGTTGAATTCTTAGCATCTTCACTTTCTCCAGACAAAGAAACTCAAAAAGAATCGGTGGATATGATTAATGAAATGATTAATTGTTGGAAGTTAGGTGATACAGCAAAATTGGAAAAATTGCTTACCTCTGAACAGAGTGGATCCGACACCGAAAAGGAATTCAATGAAAAGTTGTTTACTTCAAGAAACAATAATATGGCTGAGAAGGTAAAAGTTTATCTTGCTGACCCTGAGAAAAAAACATACTTGGTAGTGGTTGGAGCAGGACATATGGTTGGTGAGACAGGAATTGTTGCACAATTGGATGGACAGTATGAAATAGTGCAAGTAAAATAACAGAATACAAGCTAAAATGATTATCTGCTTTATATGTATCAATAAATATTTACAATACCAGTTGTGATAATATATTCAAATGTGAAAGTAATATTTTACAGTTTGATACTTCCCAAATAACATGTAAGGCACGGTAACTTTTTATAAAATCTCCTTCCAAACTTCAGGTGGCATAAAGTCACCTGAAGTTAAAATTTTTTTAAGCCTTAAAATTTAATAGAAGAGAAATAATAAAAGCTCTATACCCTAGAGCTTTTATTAGGTGATTCCAAAAAACAACGGTCAATTGGTGTTTCAAAAGAGCTGATTATAATGGAGGCCTTATGCTATCAATTACTTCGTTTACATCAAACAGATCTTTAAGCGTTTCTACGTGGTGTTTGAAGGAGTATCCGTCAATGTTTCTTCTGTCAATTAATGCACAAGTCTCATATATCTCAAAATAACCTCCGGCACCAACACCACAGAGTATGTTAAAGTCTTGATCAAGCAGATAATTTAAGCCAGGGTCTTTGTATGCAAAAGCACTTCCGAAAGGATATATGTATATATTTGTAGGTCCGACTAGAGTTTCTACTTCTTTCTTCCAACGTAAGGTGTCTTTATTAAACCTTTCAGCGCTTATATTAACAGCGTCAAGATGACCATAACCATGACTTGCAAAGGTCCAGCCTGTTTCTTTAAGGCGTTTAACTACCTTTAAGGCATCTGTCTTTTCTTTTTCGTAATCAGGTGATTCCAATTCATGGGTTCTGTATCCTAAGATCCCCTCATATCCTGTTGATGCAATAATTCCTTTTGCACCATTAAAGGAAAAATCCTTATGCTGTTCTACAAACTTGTCTAATATAGGGACAATTTCATTGTCGTGAGATATAATTTCTTTTCCGTCCGGTGCTAAAGAATATGTAGCAACATCGCCGTTATCATCTAGTACCAGTTTAAAAACATTTCCATTTTCAATCATATACCCATAATAGTTAAGGTCATCGATGGAAATGATAAGAGGCTTTTTGCCAATGGGAAGTTTAAGTTCCTTTTTTGCAAGTACAGTTTTACCGTTATCATCTTTAGTCTCATAGATATCGTCATAATCTACCAGAATATAATTTTTTTCATATAAAGAATCTAAGATTTTGTCAAATTCTTCTACAGTTATCATCCAATCATTATAGCCTTTGCTCATGGCGTCATTATCAAAAGCTCTTTGTGTGTATGCAATCAAAGGATGGAAGAATATATGCTGAACAATCCCTGTATATGGGGCTAGTTCAATAGCAGGAGTTGGTGAAGCTGTTGGAATAATTGTGACAGCAGGACTTGGAGCAATTCCTTGCTCATAGATTTCATTGATAACTGCTTTTGCACTATTGTCCGCAGCACTATTATAGCTACAGCTTGGACAACAGGCAATTGAAACTAAAAGAGAAGAGACCAGTAATTTTTTCTTCATTTGTAAGTACCCCCTAAGTTAAAACATATATTTATAATATTCTACCTAATTATACAGCAAATTTCGATTGTAGGAAGAAGAAATATGTATTTGTTTAAGGTTGTTTTAAGAAAATCTTCTTTGCAAGGTTGTTAAAAATTTATTCTTTAAAAGCTTTTAGTACTAAGGTTGCATTGTGGCCGCCGAAACCGAAAGAATTCGACATTGCATAGGTTATATTGGCTTTTCTGCCTATGTTCGGTATATAGTCAAGATCGCATTCGGGGTCTGGGGTATTATAATTAATTGTAGGAGGTAAAAAACCTTCTTTTAGGGATAGGGCTGTGACAATGGCTTCTATAGCACCAGAACCGCCTAAAAGATGCCCTGTCATTGACTTTGAAGAACTAACGGCAAGCTTGTATGCGTGTTCACCAAAGATTGTTTTAATAGCTGTAGTTTCGTTTTTGTCATTTAGCTCGGTTGAAGTTCCGTGAGCATTTATGTATCCGATATCTGATGGCTTTATACTTGCATCATCTAAAGCAAGTTTCATGCATCTTGCGCCGCCTTCGCCACCTTCAGCGGGTGCTGTGATGTGAAAGGCATCGTCTGTACAGCCATAACCTACTACTTCTGCAATTATGTCAGCACCTCTGTTAATAGCATGATGATAGTCTTCAAGTATAAGAATTCCGGCACCTTCACCCATGATAAAACCATCTCTGTTAAGATCAAAAGGTTTGCAACATGACAAAGGATCTTCGTTTGTAGACAATGCTTTATTTGCGCAAAAACCTGCATAAGTCAGTCGTGTAATAGGAGCTTCGGTGCCCCCGGCTATAATAACATCGGCATCACCACGCTGGAGGATCTTAAAAGCATCTCCAACAGAATTGGTTGATGAAGCACATGCAGTTACAACACATTCACAAAAACCTTTAGCACCGCATTTGATTGCTACATTTCCCGATGCCATATTAGGTATCATCATTGGAACAAAAAACGGACTTACTCTTCCCGGTCCTTTTTCAATAAGAACACTATGCTGGTTTTCCAACGTTTCGATTCCCCCTATTCCGGAACCGATTATTACTCCCATACGTTCTTTATTAATTTTATCAAGGTCTAGTTTTGCATTTTCAACTGCCAATTGTGCTGCTACTACGGCATACTGAGAGAATCTATCCATTCTTTTGGCTTCTTTTTTATCAATAAAGTCACTAGGATTAAAGTCTTTTATTTCTGCGCCTACTTTAGTGGGCATATCGGATACATCTATTCTCTCAATTCTGCTGATACCACAATTACCAGTTTTTATAGATTCCCAGAATGTGTTTACACCTATTCCTAGAGATGAAACAACCCCCATACCTGTAACAACTACTCGTCTTTGCATTTTTCAACCCCCTATGTTTTTGCACTGTAATCAAAATTCATATAATATAGAAATGGTTCAAAGGTCTTTTCAAACGTTTACTTTAATAAAAATAACATATATAATTATTTAAAAATGAACAGGAATTGCTTTTTTGGTAATTTCAAAAAAATAACTGGTCAATGGGTGTTTCAAAAAAGCTGATTTTATAGGGGTCGGAACTATATATATTGATTGATGAATTTTTTTGAAACACCTTATATTAAAAAGGTGCTAAAAACTATGATAAATGCAAAAGTAATTATTTCTCAGTGTGTAGACTATATTGAAAGCAATATTTATAACAAGCTCACTTTAGATGACATTTCCAATCATACAGGAATATCAAAGTACCATTTACATAGAATATTCAAATCTCTTACAGGTGAAGCACTAATGGAGTATGTGCAGTCACGCAAACTTACTTTAAGTATTAGGGAGCTTGTTGCCACTAATATGAGAGTGATTGATATTGCTTACCACTATGGATTTGAGTATGAGCAATCCTATATTAGGGCATTCAGAAAGAAGTTTGGATATACTCCGCTTAAAGTTAGATATGACCAAATTTCTCTGATAATTAAGGAAAAGATAAATGTTAATGATATTTTATCCTTGAATAGTTCTGTAGCCTATAAACCTTTCTTTGTCTTTAAAAACAAGTTTAATCTTGTAGGTATACGCCATAAAATTTTAAGTAAATCCGGAGACAACATAGCAAATACTTACGGAAGGGATTTCTTCTATAAACATAAAAATACCATACCGAATGCCGTGAATCCTAATATTTATTTTGGCTATGCTGATTGGAGCAACGAAGGTTATATTTACTATACTCCGTCAATTCAAGTAGCAGATTTGGCTTCTATTCCTGAGGGTATGACGGGTATTTTCATACCTGCTCATAAATACGTTGTATTCAGGTTTGTAGGCTTCTTTCGTCCAGATGATATAAAGGGAAGGCAGATAGGAAGGTTGTTGGTTAACCTCCATAAAAAGTGGATTTATAATTCCAATTTCAAATTCGCAGACACCTTCAGATTTGAGTACATAGATATTTCTCAGGCAAAGGATAATTACTGCGAACTTGATATATATCAGCCGATAATAGATGTTGAGGATATAGAGAAATATGACTAGTGGTATTAAGTCCTATGAAAAGAAAATTCAAGAAATCAGGAGAAAAGAGAAAAGATCTTGCAATAATCTAATATATATAATTAAAAGAAAGGATATAAGTATTTGATTAAAACTATAGATAGTTTTATCATTATATTATGGTCAAAGATGGTCAAAGTCAATAAATATATGGACAATAATTATTGTCCACAATATCGTTAATTATGATTACTGCGTGTTTAAGGTGCTATAATTAAGTATAAAATAATAGAAGTTAATTAACGTTATGGTTAAGCTTAAAATTTCAATTTTTGATTTAAAAATAGGTACAAGGTGTTTCAAAAAAATTCATTAGTCAAAATTTATAGTTCAAACCCAATAAAATCAGCTTTTTTGAAACACCAATTGACCAGTTGTTTTTTTGGAATCACCCAAAAACGTTTTTTAAGAAGAGCTATAACCTAAGAAAGGTGTGATGCAAAAATGAAGTATAAAGATTATTACAATGTTTTAGGAATTGATAAGAATGCCACTTCCGATGAAATAAAAAAGGCATATAGAAAATTGGCTAAAAAGTATCACCCTGATGCTAATCCTAATAACAAAAACGCGGAAGAGAAGTTCAAAGAAGTCAGTGAAGCTTATGAAGTATTAGGTGATACGGAAAAAAGAAAAAAATATGATACCTTTGGCAGTGAGGTCAATTTTCAGGATGGATATGATTTCGATCCATCAAGCTACGGATTTGATAACAATATGCGGTATGAATACAGGACTAATGCTGGCGGGGATTATAGTGATTTCTTCAATAGCTTTTTTGGTGAAGGCGGATTTGACTTAGGGAGTATATTTGGTGGCGGTGCAGGAAATAAGAACAGGAGACAAAACTATGCTTCAAAAGGAAGCGATGTGGAAGCAATAATTGAGATTTTGCCGGAAGAAGGCTTTGCTGGTATTGAAAAAAGCGTAAGTATAAGAGGACGTAATGGGGAAAAGAACTTGTCCTTCAAAATACCTAAAGGTGTAAGAGCTAGTGAAAAAATCAGACTTAAGGGTCAGGGTGAACCGGGAGCAAACGGGGGAACAAAGGGTGATTTGTATCTGATTGTAAGGTTTAAAAAGGGAAGCAAATTTGAGATTGAAGGAAAAGATTTGTTGACAACATTAGATATTATGCCGTGGGACGCTGCGTTAGGTGACGAAAAACCTATTGATACGCTAGATGGTAGAATACTGATTAAGATTCCGCCGGGAATTCAGACTGATAGTAAAATACGTGTCGCAGGTAAAGGTTATATCGATAGAAGCGGTACAAGAGGTGATCTTTATATAAAAATGCGTATAATAAACCCAAAGGTTATGAGCTCCGAGGTTACAGAACTTTATTCAAAATTGAGGGATATTACAAAAGCAACCACACCTTAAATATGGTGGCTCGAAAGGCCTAAAGTTTTCTTATAACACTGTAAAGGAGGGATATTGAATGAATATTGATAGATTTACAGAAAAAGCGCAGGAGGTTATTTCCTCATCTCAGGAAATTGCCATAAGGTTAGGACATCAACAGGTTGACGGTGAGCATTTACATTTAGCAATGGTAAATCAAGAGGATGGTTTAATACCTAAGCTTATAAGCTATATGGGAATAAATGTGCAAATGTATATTAGCGATGTAGCACAGGAACTTGAGAAATTACCTAAAGTATATGGAAGTGGCGCTACAAGTATGTATGCCACGAGAAGGTTTAACGAAATTCTCCTTCGAGCTGGGGATGAGGCTAAAAAGTTTAAGGATGACTATACCGGCGTTGAGCATATATTTATTGGTTTGCTAAAAGAAAAGGATACACCTTCGCAGAGTATATTTAAGCGTTATGGTATCAATCTTGAAAAATTTATGGGAGCTTTGAGTAAAGTTAGAAGCAACCAGAGGATAACTTCTAAAAACCCGGAAGGAACTTACGATGCTCTTAAAAGGTTTGGAAGAGATTTGGTAGAGCTAGCAAAACAGGGGAAAGTTGATCCGGTAATCGGAAGGGATTCTGAAATACGAAGAGCAATACGTATTTTATCAAGAAGAACAAAAAACAATCCTGTTTTAATTGGTGAACCTGGAGTGGGTAAGACCGCTGTAGTAGAAGGGCTTGCTCAAAGGATACTTAAAGGTGATGTTCCTGAAGGGCTTAAAGATAAAACCATATTTGCGCTGGATTTAGGCTCTTTGATAGCGGGGGCAAAGTACAGAGGTGAATTTGAAGAGCGCTTAAAAGCTGTATTAAATGATGTTAACAAATCAAACGGCAGAATTATACTGTTTATTGATGAGCTGCATAATATAGTAGGAGCAGGCAAAGCCGAGGGTGCAATGGACGCAGGTAATATACTAAAGCCAATGCTTGCTAGGGGTGAACTTCATTGTATCGGAGCCACTACCTTAGATGAATACCGTAAATATATAGAAAAGGATGCGGCGCTAGAGAGAAGATTTCAGCCTATTTTAGTCGATCAGCCGACAGTAGAGGACACTATCTCAATTTTAAGGGGATTGAAGGAGCGATTTGAAATACACCATGGTGTTAGGATAACGGATAATGCTATAATTGCGTGTGCTGTATTATCAAACAGGTATATAAGTGATAGATTTCTTCCCGATAAGGCTATAGACCTTATGGATGAAGCAGCAGCAATGATAAGGACTGAAATTGACAGTATGCCAGCAGAGCTTGATGAAATAAGCAGGAGGGTAATGCAACTTGAGATAGAGCGACAAGTCCTTAGAAAAGAAGATGATCTTTCTTCTAAAGAAAGGCTTGCAGCCCTTGAAAAGGATATATCAACCTTGAAGAACAAGGCGAATACAATGAAGGCTCAGTGGGAGCTCGAAAAACAGAATATAAAAAGGGAAAAGGATATTAAGCAGAATATAGAGGAAATAAAGAGACAGATTGAAGAGGCCGAGAGAAATTACGATCTCGATAAGCTGGCGATATTAAAGCATGGCAAACTACCAGAACTTGAAAAGCAGCTTAAGGAGGAGAAGGAGAGAATAAAATCTGGTGAGGAAAATACTTTGCTCAAAGAAGAAGTAACAGAAGAGGAAATTGCTGAGATTGTTTCAAGATGGACCGGTATTCCTGTTACAAGGCTTGTGGAAAATGAAAAGGATAAGCTTATAAATCTTGAAGAAATACTTCACAAGAGAGTTATCGGTCAGGATGAAGCAGTAAGTGCAGTAAGTGACTCAGTTATACGTGCAAGGTCCGGGCTTAAAGATTTGAGAAGGCCTATAGGCTCGTTTATATTTTTAGGTCCTACAGGAGTAGGTAAAACTGAGCTTGCTAAAGCTCTTGCACAAGCTTTATTTGATACTGAGGAAAATGTTGTGCGCATAGATATGTCTGAGTATATGGAAAAACATTCTGTTTCAAGGCTTATTGGTGCACCTCCGGGATATGTAGGCTATGAAGAAGGTGGACAGCTCACTGAAGCTGTAAGAAGAAAGCCCTACTGTGTAATACTCTTTGATGAAATTGAAAAGGCACATCCTGACGTTTTTAATGTGCTATTGCAGATTCTTGACGATGGTCGTCTTACTGATAGTCAGGGAAGGACTGTTAATTTTAAGAATACTGTTATAATTATGACGTCAAATATAGGAAGTCAGCATCTTTTAAGTAATATTTCCCGGGACGGTGAAATAACTGAGGCAGCAAGAAATGAAGTTATGAACGAACTTAACCGAAGCTTTAAGCCCGAGTTTTTGAACCGTGTTGATGAAATTGTACTCTTCAAGCCCTTACGGAAAGAAGAAATTATTAAAATTATTGATCTAGCATTAGCTGATATCCAAAAAAGGCTAGACGACAGAAAAATAAAGCTTAATGTAACAGACAAGGGCAAAGAGTTTATGGCGGAGGCTGCCTATATACCAATATACGGTGCACGACCCGTAAAGAGATATCTGCAGAAGTTTGTTGAGACTCAAATAGGTAAAATGATCATTAAAGGTAAGCTATCAGACCGCATGGAAATCAAAATTGACTCGGAGGGTGAGAAACTAACCATTGATGCAGTGTAAATAATTATTAAATTTGCAATTTTAGAAAAGCCCTATATAAAAAGTATCCAGATTATAGAAGTTACAACACCTAAAACCATACAAAAACCAAATTACGCGTAGAACCAGTTTTAGTGTCAAATGGCGTAATTACTTGGCCTGAGTATTAGAATAAAAGCTGTGGGGCATCGAGCCCCTTCGCTTTTACCTCTTTCACTTTGCTCGAAAGATGCGGAATCTGTTGCCGAAAGCTTGATAATTTGAAGCAAAAATGCCACGGATGGCATTTTTAGCGTCTCGGGACAGGATGTCCCATAGACGCGTGCGAAGATCCTCAAGCCGAGGCTTACAGATTCTATGCGAAGGGTTTGTAATGGAGACGGTTGACACTAAAACAGTAGGTACTCCCATTCAATTCGGCTCGATAAAACCATATCTCTAACATCCCTCTTTCTAGAACAATCATGCTCCAAGCGAGCTTGGTTCGCCTAGTAAATAGATACATTTTCGTAGCCTTAGAAATAAAGTTCACAGTTAAGTTAACCCACCCTCTTGTGTCGTCTATATTGACGATAGGTAACCCAAGGTGTATAATTCTGCTTAAAATCGGTAAAGGATAAGAGAAATTAATGGAGCAATTATTTTACAAGCTTGATTTCCCTCATAAATGCAATGATGGCTCAGTAATTATCAACGGCGATTGCATGACTATCTTGCCGAATATAAAAGATAAATCAGTGGATTTGATATTTGCAGATCCACCGTACAATTTAGGAAAAGACTATGGGAATGGTAGTGACAACTGGGAAGACAAGAGTGAGTATTTAAATTGGTGCTATACATGGATAGATGAGTGTTTCAGAGTTTTAAAGGACAGCGGTACAATTTATCTAATGAATTCAACCCAAAACATTTCATATATAGACATTTACATTCGTGAAAATTATAATGTCATAAATAATATTGTATGGTATTATGACAGTTCTGGAGTTCAGTCAAAACATAAGTATGGTTCACTATATGAACCGATAACTATGGCAAACAAATCGGCAAAATCGGGATACACTTTTAATGGTGGGGATATAATGGTAGAAGCAAAGACAGGGGCTGTTAGAAAGCTTATTGATTATAGAAAATCACCACCCCAGCCTTATAATTGCAGGAAAGTTCCGGGAAATGTATGGGAATTTCCACGTGTACGTTACAGAATGAGTGAATATGAGAAGCATCCTTCACAAAAACCGGAAGCACTATTAGAAAGAATTGTTAAAGCTTCAAGTAATTTAGGGGATATTGTACTGGATCCTTTTTCAGGAACGTATACAACTTCAGTGGTGGCAAAAAAGCTTGGACGCAAGTCTATTGGGATAGAATTAAGTGAGAATTATTATGAAATTGGTCTTAAGCGTGTACTAGGATTAAGTGAAAATTAGCTATTTTGAGAATAAATTTTAATTCTTTATAGAGAAGGAGCAAATTCAATGGGTTTGGTTTCTATAGTAAAAGCTTCAAAATATGATAAAACAATAGTTCGCCAGGCATTGGAGAAAACTTTTGAGAATTTAGGCGGCATTGAAAAATTCATTAAACCTGGTATGAAGGTTGCACTTAAAGCAAACCTAGTTATGAAGAAAAAACCTGAAGAAGCTGCAACCACACATCCTGTCTTTGTTGGGGAGCTTGCACGTATAATAAAAAGTGCTGGAGCTGAGGTGCTGATTATTGATAGTCCCGGTGGACCATATACCCGTTCAAGGCTAGAGGATATATATTGGGGCACTGGCATGAAAGAAGTGGAAGAGGAAACTGGAGCACAGCTTAATTTCGACACTTCTGAGGTTGAGGTCCAGAATGCTGAGGGTAAATTCATTAAAAAGCTTAAAATACTAAGACCGCTGGCAGAGGCTGATCTTGTAATTAACCTTCCAAAGCTTAAGACACATGGCCAAATGGTTTATACTGGAGCGGTAAAGAATATGTTTGGAGCCATAGCAGGAATATCAAAGGTAGAGTATCACTTTAACATGAAGGAATATGACAGCTTTGCGGACACCTTGATAGATATTTTCCTTAGTACTAAGCCAGCTTTGAGCATTATGGATGCAATAATCGGTATGGAAGGTGCAGGGCCTTCAGCTGGAGTACCAAAAGAAATAGGAGTTATACTTGCTTCTGAGAATGCCTTTAACTTAGATATGACTGCTGTAAATATTGTAAACATTGATCCTAAAAGCGTTCCGGTGATAAAGAATTCAATTGACCGGGGATTATGCCCTGACAGTATTGATAAAGTTGATTTAGTTGGAGTACCTATTAATAGTGTTAAGGTAAAAGACTTTGATGTACCTGCTTTAGAGGGACTTAAAGAAATCAGATTTGTAGAAAATGAATTTCTTAAGTCACTTACTGGATTTATGCTGCCCAAACCTGTGTTTTCAACAAACAAATGTATTAGGTGCGGAGATTGCGTGAGAAGTTGTCCTCCTAAGGCTATCGAAATGAAAAACAAAAAGCCTGAAGTCAAACTCTCTAAATGTATCAGGTGCTTTTGCTGTCAAGAATTATGTCCTGCAAAGGCTATCGATATAAAAAGAAACAAGGTAATAGATAAGCTAGTAAAATCAGCTGCATCAATATTTACGGATATAAAAGGAAGGAGTAAGTGACAAGAATTCAAAGTCAAGGAGAAACTTCCAATTCTCTATGTGACTTAATTATTTCCATTAATAAACATTAAGAAATATAAAAAATACTATTGACTTTTCATTGATGCATCTGCTACAATGTTAAAGCGTGCTAGGGGTGATACTCGAAGCACCACAAATAAATATGGCGGCGTGGCTCAGTTGGCTAGAGCATGCGGTTCATACCCGCAGGGTCGTTGGTTCAAGTCCGACCGCCGCTACCATTTTGGCCCATTGGTCAAGCGGTTAAGACACCGCCCTTTCACGGCGGCTACAGGGGTTCGAATCCCCTATGGGTCACCATAATATTTGGGCGCTTAGCTCAGCTGGGAGAGCACCTGCCTTACAAGCAGGGGGTCATAGGTTCGAGCCCTATAGTGCCCACCAAGAAGAAACTATACATTAAATGTATAGTTTCTTCTTTTATGTATATAGTTATATGCTTCACTCCAATAACATTAAATTAAAAACTTATTGACCAAAGTCAACAAAATTCCCACCCATATTCAAGATTTCAAACTTAAACTAAAAATTTAATCACTCTTATCTAAGTTGTTTCTACATAGCCCAAAGTTATGTTTTGTGGATAAGTGTCAGAATAATTTTAGTTTTCCACAACCGAATTTGACAAATAATTTTCGGTATATATCCTATAATCAGTCGTGCAAGCAAAATTAAAATTTGTACAGGAGGTCACAAAAGATGAAAACACAAGCTATCCCATACCCAAAATTAGGTGATGTAGGAAAGGTGTATGAAAGAACAAGAGAGGGGTTAATGTTAAATGTTCCAATTTCGAAAAGCAGTGTAATTATACTTCTGATTAGTTTTATGTTAGGAAGAGTATCTCTGTTTCAAGGGTTTATGCCCTTTGGAATTGCTTTTTTCATGGCAGCATCAAGTACAAGGATAAGCAGAATTTTGATGGCCCTTGCAGTTTCTATAGGAATGATTACAGGCGGCGGTTTTGAGCAGGTTTATATAACAATTACTTCAATAATAATATTTAGTGCTTTAGAAATGTTGTTTGCAAATACAAAGTCGAAGAACGGATTAAAGATTTCGATAATTGCCTTTGTAAGTGTGATTATACCTCAAATGGTTATGGCCTTTTTACAAGGCTTTCTATTATTTGATACATTAAAAAGTATATGCTATTCAGGTCTGGTTTTTGCTTTAGTATTTATATTTAAAAATTCAATATCGATAATTGAGGAATCAAAAAAACGGAATGTTTTTTCAAATGAAGAAATGATAAGTATTGCAATGCTTATGACCTTAACCTTAGCAGGTATAGGCAATGTTCAGATAGCAGGTATAAATCTCATAAACGTTATGGGCATTTTGGCAATTCTATTATTTAGTATGAGTGCAGGTCCTGGAGTAGGAGCGGCAGTAGGTGTCATAGTCGGATTGGTAGTAAATATGACTAACCCTGGTGCGCCGATGGTGATTGCATCTTATGCGTTTTGCGGTTTGCTCTGTGGAGTGTTTAAAAGTTTAGGAAAGGTTGGCTCGTGTCTTGGCTTTATTGCGGCAAATGCCTTGTTAACATTGTACTTAAACGGTTCGACAGAGGTACTTATTTATATAAAGGATATTTTGGCAGCAGTGCTAATAGTTATGCTCATTCCTAAAAAAATTATGGAAAACGCCTTAGGATACTTTACAGTGGCTGCTGTTGGTACGAGAGATAAGTCAGGGTATAGTACAAGAATTAAAGAGCTGACTATAGATAGGCTTAATAAGTTTTCGAAGGCTTTTGGGGAATTATCAAAAACCTTCAGTGAAATATCCGAGACCTCAACGGCAACAAGCAAACAAGATATAACTTCGCTTTTTGACAGGGTTGCAGATAAGGTTTGCAAAGATTGTAGTCTTTGCATGCATTGTTGGGATAGGAATTTCTACAATACCTATCAGGTGATGTTTAAAATTGTTGAGAAACTTGATGATAAAGGCTACATAAATGAAGAGGATATTCCGGATTATTTCATGGATAGGTGCGAGAGAATAAGTGACTTTGTAAGACATGTTAATAATGTATACGAGCTTTTTAAAGTAAATCTTGTTTGGAAAAACAGGGTTGGAGAGAGTAGAGGACTTATGTCGCAACAGTTGGATGGACTCTCTAGAGTAATTGCAAACCTTGCAAACGAGATTGATTATGATGTGAAATTTAAAGGTGACTTGGAGGATCAATTGTTGGTGGAACTCGATAAAGCCGGAATTAAGGCAAATGATACAGTGATATTTCAAAATAAATGGGGTAAAAATGAAGTGACGATTTTTCATAAAGGATGTGGTGGCACAAGAAATTGTATAAATAATATTGAAAAAGTAACAACGGGAGTTTTAGGCAGGAAAATGATAAAGGAAAGCAGTGAATGTGTGCAAAATCACAAAACAGGTATTTGTACCTTAAAGCTTGTTGAAGAAGAGACCTTTAGAGTGACCACCGGAGTTGCAAAGCTTGGGAAATATGAAGCAAGCGTGTCGGGAGATAATTATACGTTTATGAATACCGGAGATGGTAAATACATTGTGGCACTTAGTGACGGAATGGGATCAGGCCAGAAGGCGGATTGTCAAAGCAGAGCGGCAATAAGCTTGCTTGAGCAATTTATGGAGACTGGTTTTGATAAAGATACGGCCATTAAGCTTATAAACTCAATACTTGTTTTAAAATCCGATGATGACTCTTTTGCAACCATCGACTTGTCTGCCATTGACTTGTATGACGGAAAGGTAGAGTTTGTTAAAATAGGAGCAGTTTCTACATATATAAAAAGACCACAGAGGGTGGAAACGGTAAAAACGGTTTCTCTACCGGCAGGAATATTAAGTGATATTGAAACGGAGATGATATGCAAAAATGTTAGCAGTGGTGATTTTATAGTAATGGTAAGCGATGGGATCATAGATTCTTTCAAAGCGGATGAGGAAGGAGAAAAATTACTTGTGAACTATATTGAGGAAATACAAAATATCAATCCTCAAGGAATAGCAGATACTATATTAAATAAAGCCTATTCGAACAATGGAAATAAGGCAATAGATGACATGACAGTGTTGGTAGCAAAGGTCTGGAAGAAAGTTGGATAGGAATATGTATAATTATAGGCAAAATGCTGCAAACTATCTCCGAATATATCTTTTGGAGGAAATTTATGGTTTGTGATGATGCTAAGCGTGTTGTAATAATTAAGAACATTTCTTCAAATATTGTTGAGGAAGCGATACTTGTTTTGAGAGATAAAAAATCTAACACAAATAAAAATAAAAATATGATAATTACATCCGCAAATAGCTCTAGAAAAGCTAATAGTTACTTGCTTCGTGAAGCTGAAGACATAATCAACAATTTTGTAAAGGAGAGAGATATAAAAGGTGGTTTTGTTCATGAATTGAATTTAAGGCCGTTTAATCCAAATAAGAGGTTGATAAACACCTTCATAAACCTTACTCTTGTTGCAAGTATTGCTCTTTTGTTATTTATTGTTGCAAAAATATTTTAGGTATGTAATTGTTAGCTAAATATTATTTCATTGATTTTACAGTTATTTAGTTGTATTATTAATAGTAAATAATTAAGTATGCAAAGAAATAACAAGCTTTTAAACTAACTGCTTTTTTAACATAATAAGTTTTGTTTTTTAAACTGTTAAAGCTGCATATTAGCTGTTCTAGGTTCCGCAAATTTCTAGAAGTAATTTCTGTATCTAGCTATTGATAAAGCTTGTTATTAAGGTGATTTTCGTAAAAAACTGGTCAATCGCCATTTCAAAAAAACTGATTTGCATTTTTTGCATTGCGAAATAATGATCCTCTGTTTGGAAGCTTTTAAGCCTCCATGATGGACTTTGTGACTTAAATATATGGTATAGGTTATTTTTGAAATGGCCTAATCTAAAAGCCTAAGGAGAATTTTTGTGGAGAGACCAACTTTTTTAGATATATTGCTTTTTCCAAAAGCTTATTTTGCAAAGATAACGGATAAGCTTCCAACTTTATTTTTAGGTATTGTATTTGTGGGTTTGTCGGATGCTGTGTTCCTACTTTTAAATCGTATCCCTATGATTTTTTGCAATAAAACGCTTAATATATTAATATTTAACTCTACCCTAGCGCTTTGTATTGCTTTATTATTAGGGCTTATAGATATTGTTTTCTTTTCGATTCCTTTATTTGATTTGTTCAAGTTTTTTAGGGTGCAAGAAAGAGTAAAGAACATAAACGGCCAGTTGGTTAAGTTGATGAAAGTCTACATATCTGCGCATTTTATTATTGTACCTGTACAGGCTTTTTTTGTAGCTACCGTCCGATTGTCCGAATGGGCAGGGATGACTTCAGGTTTCAGTATAACGATGGCGTTAATTGAGTTTATGTTGATGCCTATTTGGTTGGCAGCAATATTAGCTAGAGGGATAAACACAATTTATGATTTTGATGACAGATTGAAGGGTATGATATTTGTAATTGTTTATGGTTGGTACCTTTTGTTGTCATATGCAATGAGCTTTACTATTGGTAATTGGATTACACTACTTTTTAAGTAAATAATTTTCCACTTTTTTCATACTATGTGTGAGTTGCCAATTTGAGAATATTGGATTATAATGTTATGGTGGTAGGCATAAGTCCCGGTGGCCTAATGGATAAGGTAGTGGATTCCGGTTCCACTGATACGGGTTCGATTCCTGTTCGGGACGCCAAATTTATAAACACCAGCAATCATAAGATTGCCAGTGTTTATTTTTTACCCTTTATTACTTACAAGCCACTAGTACTAATATGTTGTGAAAAAACTAACACTCGACATTATAGCCGAAACATGGTAAAATATAATTAGGGAAAAAAATACATAATCATCTTAAATTTCTATATACTATGTATAATAACTTAGTATCACAATTATTCTTATTTTTTTAGTAAATATACAAGTAGTTGTACCAATTATATCTTGAGCAAATAAACAATTGAAGCGTTATAAAGTTTAAAACCAAAGGGGGTATAATTATGGGAACTTATCAGGAACGTTTAACCCAAAAGACTAATAATGCTACTTTATGTACTGCATCTGTAAGTTCGGACATGATTAGATGGAGAGATGTTGAAGTGGATGATATATCGACATCAGGGCTAACTTTTTATACCGATAAAGCATATAACGTAGGGCAGTTACTCAGTTTTGACTTAAAGGTGTATAGTATGCTTACTCAATTTGACATTCCGCTTGAGGGGCAGATTATTCAAGAAAAAAAGACTGCTGTTGATGGGTTTTGCTACATTGTAAAATATGAGAAAATTGAAGAGTTTGTAAAAATACAGCTAGATGAAATTTTTAAATCTAATATAGCTCGTAAAGCGACTTCTGAAGTAGCTACAGGGGATGGGATTTACTCATTCATATTGAATCCAAGGAATAAAGCTGTTAAAGTATGATAGTTATATTGTTATTTGGAATTGCCTAACCTTAAAAGATTTTATAAAATCTTTTTTTTTACCTATTTAGGTATTTCAAAAAATAACCTATATAATATTAAAGTCTCAAATTCCATCATGGAGCTTTAAATGCTTCCAAACAGAGGTAAGAGTTTCCTATTAGAAATATTAAAGAAATACCAATTCTCCTAGGGCTTTGATGATGTGAAGATAATCTGTTTCACAGTTGGAATAATCGGGTTAACTTATAGAATATGCACCCATTATTTTATGAAGTTATGGTAAAATAATTATTATTTTGTTAAAATGTATGAGCTGTGATAAGGTTTTATCTTTTCAAAAAGTGCCCTAAATTTCTCGAGATAGGCTTATAAAAAGACAAGCTTTTTGAAAAGACTATTATTGGGGAGGAGAATAATGAAGATTGGAAATGTGTTATTAGAGAATAATGTTTTTTTAGCGCCTATGGCAGGTGTTACCGATATGCCCTTTCGAATTTTATGTAAAGAGCAGGGTTGTGGGCTATTATATACAGAGATGATTAGTGCGAAAGGCATCTATTACAATGATATAAAAAGTTTTAAATTAGCGCAAATTGATACTGTTGAAGAACCCACTGCATTGCAAATATTTGGATCTGAACCAGATATTATGGCAAAAGCTGCCGAAAGATTAAGTCAGCTAAATACTGCGATTATAGATATAAATATGGGTTGTCCTACCCCTAAAATAACTAAAAACGGTGAAGGAAGTGCTCTGATGAGAAATCCTGAACTGGTTGGGAAAATTGTTAAAGAGGTATCTAAAGCATCAAGTAAGCCTGTAACTGTTAAGATTCGTAAGGGCTGGGACGATAATAGCGTCAACGCAGTTGAAATTGCAAAGATAGCAGAAGATAATGGCGCGGCAGCTATAACGGTTCATGGTAGGACAAGAGAGCAGTTTTATTCAGGTAAAGCTGATTGGGAAATAATTAAAAACGTAAAAAAAGCCGTGTCCATTCCGGTTATTGGTAATGGTGATATTTTCAATGAGGAGGATGCCAGAAAAATGCTAGAGGATACCGGTTGTGATGCTGTCATGGTAGGCCGTGGAGCTCAAGGGAATCCTTGGATATTTGAAAGGATTATAAAATACCTAAAATTTAATGTGAAATTATCCGATATATCATGTAAAGGTAGAATTGAAATGATAAAAAGGCACATGCAAATGCTCGTTAATATTAAAGGAGAAATTTCAGGAATTCGAGAGATGAGAAAGCATATTGCATGGTATGTCAAGGGAATGAGGAACTCAACTGTCCTTAAAGAAAAGGTATTTCACGCAGTTTTCGAGGAGGAAGTTTTAAATCTACTTGATGAATACTTATGTAATATAAATACCGTAGATTAGGAATATATATTAAGTTCATTTCAAAAGGTAACCTATCATAAGTATCTTACATAAGACCAAATTTTTATGTAAAATACTAACTGAGTTCAATATAAAATATTGATTTTAATATATCAGAATGGTAATATAGATATTATAGAGAGTTAATATGGTATCATCGTTTTATAAATAATACTTAAGGAGTAGATAAAATGGTAATTTTCCCTTTCATTAAAAACAGCCTTATAAGTATTGATATAGGTTTTAGGAACATAAAAATAGTTGAAGTTGATTTGGGAAAAAATAGTGAGATATTTATCAAAAATTTCGGAATAGCTTCTACGCCAAAAGGATCTATAAAGAATGGTGCCATTAAAGACGTTAAAAGTGTTACTACTGAAATTAAAAAAGTTATGAATGAAATTAACGTCAGAGCAAAGAACGCAAAAATTGTTATGTCAGGTACTAATATCATTTCTCGAATTTTTTTGATAGATAAGATTCCTGGAGAAGACTTAGCTGCTGCAGTTAGGAATACTATTTCCCAAAACATGCCCATTGACATGGATGCCCATCAGATAGATTACAAGGTCCTTGAGGAACTTCGAGAAGATGGAACTTCTAAATTGAAGGTGTTTGTGACAGCAGTTTTGAAGAGTATTATTCAAAGTTATATAGATATATTGGTAGAGCTTGGTCTGAAGCCTATATCAGTTGATATACCGGCAAACAGTACAGCTAAATTTTTTAATAGAGATATAATGGTAACTGAAAGCGAAACTTGGTTTAAGAAAAAGAAATATGGTAAGTTGAGTCAAAATACATTTGCAGTTATAGATTTTGGTTCCGAGACAACTATAGTAAATATTCTGAGGGACAAGGTTCTTGAGTTTAACAAGGTTATACTTAGAGGAAGTAGTAATCTTGACGATGCGATTGCCGCAAAGCTGGGTAAAAAGCTTGATGAATCTGAGCGACTTAAGAAAATGTATGGTATGGAACTTCCTGAAACTAATATTAGTGAAGAACAGGAAATGATATATCAGAGCATTAGAGGCGTAGTTGATGATATTGCAAAGCAGATTTTCCAATGCTTTGAGTTTTATGAAAAAAGGTGTTATGGTGATAAGGTAGGTAAAATCTATATTATTGGCGGAGGTTCTTTGCTTAAAGGACTGAAAGAATATATGGAAGATGTATTTACAGTACCGATTTATCCTGTTAGCCTTTTAAGCATTGAAGGAATCGAAATAAATCAAGGTTTAGATGGTGAGAGATTAAATTATCTGATAAACTCCGTAGGAATAACTTTGTAATGTGTAGGCAAATAAAAAACGACACATTTAGGTGTCGTTTTTTCGTATATTTATGTAAATAACAATAACAACGACTATAAATAAGGAGAACTTTTATGCACGATGTTTCAAAAAATCATATAAATAAGCTTGTAGGAAAAGCACCAAGAGCATCTCAGGTGGAGATGACTGAATTGGTTTTGCCAAATGACACTAACCTATTAGGGAATCTTCTAGGAGGCAGATTGATGCACTGGATTGACATATCAGGTGCAATGGCAGCTTCAAGGCATGCGGAACGTATTGTGGCAACCGTCGCATTAGATAGCCTTGATTTCAGACATCCTGTACGCATGGGAGAATTGGTTATTTTAAAAGCAAAAATTACATGGACAGGTAGGACTTCCATGGAAGTAAGTGTTAATGTATTTGCGGAGAATATAAAGTCGGGTAAAACTATATTGACTAATAAGGCATATATAACTTTTGTTGCTTTAGATGAAGATGGGAAGCCGGCGCAAGTGCCACCTATTATACCTGAAACTGAAGAGGAGAAGATTAATTTTTCTCAAGGAGAGGTGAGGCGCCAGGAAAGACTAAAGAAAAAAAGTATGGAAGAAAACGCTGATGGGAATATTGTTACCCCGTAACAGAGTTTATTATAAAAGTATAAGAAAAAGGGGGCAGGATGCCCCCTTTTATAACGCATTAATTAAATAACTCTTTTCGCTCCTAGATATCTTTGTGAATAATATGTTGAGCTCAAATTTGAAATAGTAATTTTATCGGCACCAGAACTTGCGTGAATGAACTGGTTGTTGCCAATATAAATTCCTACATGAGAGGGACCGGTTTTATATGTGGTAAAAAACACAAGATCGCCCCTTTTAAGTTGTGATTTTGATACCCAATACCCCGAATTATATTGAGTACTTGCTGTACGCGGTATAATGATATCGTTTTTAAGCATAACATAATGAGTAAACCCTGAACAATCAAATCCTGACGGTGATGTTCCGCCCCATACATAAGGTACACCATAATAGCTTTTGGCTTTCAAAATCACTAAGTCTTCTTTTATACGTCTTGACGTTACGGGTCCTACAATTCCGTCAATTCCGATGTTTTTATCTCTCTGATAGTTAACAACCCCTTGGTAAGTCAGACTACCATAGTATCCTGTGGAATTGGCGTACAAATAACCTAGAGCTCTTAAATCATCTTGAAGATTATATACTTCTCCTGTTCTCATACCCTGCCTTAATATTATTCGTTCTGAGTAGTAGTCTGCATAGGCTGTGTTTGCAAACATAAAGGCAGATATAAATACAGACATAATTG
>CAYXPB010000034.1:0-26180 GCA_964466645.1 uncultured Acetivibrio sp.
AAGTTCTCTACAACCATTGATATTGCTTAATCTTATTTTCATGCTTCATCTCTGACTTCGCTCATCTTCGCTCGTAACTCAATTCACTGCACTTTCCTGACAATTAATCATATCATTTAGAATAACAGAATCATACGGCATCGGTTCGCTGTAATAAAAGCCCTGCCCCCAATTACAGCCTTTTTCAGTCAGTATTTTAACCTGTTCTTCATCTTCTATTCCTTCAGCAATAATTGAATAACTACGTTGGCAAGCAAAATCAATAATTAATTTAACTAAATCCGCCGAACTATTATCATTTTTGAGACCAGCAGTAAAGGAAGGATCAATTTTAAGAATATCAAATTTGAGATTCTTTAAAAGGCCAATTGTTGAATATCCTGTTCCAAAGTCATCAATTGCTACCTTAACATCAAAAGATTTAAGAACATTAATTATAGCATCCGTTTTTTCTATATCCTGCATAATACTTTCTGTTATTTCTAGTATTAAACACCTTGGATCCAATCCAGTTTTGTCAAGAACTTCACGTACTATAGTCGAGAGATCTGAATGAAGTATTTGGTAAGCCGATACATTTACCGCAACCGGTATACATCCACTACCCTTATCTTGCCATGCTTTATTCTGTCTGCATGCAGTTTCTAGTACCCATTTCCCAATGGGTATAATAAGCCCTGTCTCCTCTGCTATAGGAATAAATTCGGCCGGGTATACCAATCCATATTCCGGATGGTGCCATCGTATCAAAGCCTCAAGGCCCACTATTTTACTAGATTTCAAATCAATTTGCGGCTGATAGTAAAGAACAAATTCGTTGTTTTCTAAAGCCTTTCTAAGACCATTTTCCAATTCCATTTTTCTTAAAAGCTCTTTATTAAAACTTTCATGATAAAATTGATAATTATTTCTTCCTATATCCTTTACTACGTACATAGCCACGTCTGCATTCTTTATAAGCATCTCAGCATCGTCTCCATCTTCAGGAAACAAACTTATTCCTATACTGATAGTAGAAAAGGTCTTTTGCCCGTTTATGAAAAACGGTTGGCGAAAAACATCTGCAATCCTTTTGGCAGTCTCAACACATTCCTTAGTATCTGTATCTGGCAAAAGAATTACGAACTCATCCCCTCCATATCTAAATACCACATCATTATTTCCTACACAATTTTTTAACTTTTTAGCCGCTTCTTTTAAAACAGCATCACCGAAGCTATGTCCTAAAGAATCGTTGATAATCTTGAACCTATCAAGATCGACAAGCATTACTCCCATAATCTCAACATTTGAGCCCTCTGTTGTGCTATCTAAAATTGTCTTATCAATATAATCATTCAACATATATCTGTTTGGAAGGCCTGTTAAAGAGTCGTGATATGCTATAAATTTCATTTGTTCCTCAGTCTTCTTGATGTGGGAAATATCTAGGAGTGTAACAATTGTTGTGGGATTACCGTAATAAGTAGTACCCGCAGCATGCGCCTCAACAAATATTAAACTTTTATCTCTTCTAATTATTCTAAACTGACTAATTATGTCTGTTTCCATCTTACAAGGATCGTATTGTTCAACCAAAGATCTGTCCTCAGGATACACGATGTCAAAAAAGCTCATATTATACAATTCCTCTTTTGAATAATCCAAAAGTTTTTCTAGATAAGGATTAGCAAAGATAAAATTGTCCTGACACAAACACACTCCAACCAACGTACTTTCTATAAGTCCTCGGTATCTTGATTCCGCTTCAATAAGCATACGTTCAGTTTTCTTACGGTCTGTTATATCTCTAAAAATACACATAACAACCGATTGTCCCATATGATTTACTTCAATACAATTCGCCTCTACTTCAATTATACTTTCATCGTGCAAAATAAGCTTTTGCTCTATAAAATCATGCCTTTCATTTACAAATTTCTTTTCTATATCATATTTTACTTTGTCTCTGTGATCAGTATGAATAAGATCAATAATTCGTTTTCCTGCTATAACCTCACTTTTCGGCAACTTCATAATCTGCAAAAACGCATTGTTGGCGTATAGTATCTTTCCTTTTCTATGTATAATTACTCCAAGGGGTGATAATTCAAATAGTTTTTTATAGTGTTCTTTACTCTCTTGAAGTTTTTTTACTATATTAATTTTGAATTTTAAATTCATATAGGCTGTAATGGAAAAAAGAACTATAATAAATGTTACACCCCATCTGTTTATAATAGAATTTTTAGCAATAAACATAAATAAAAAGGACAAAATATTTATAGAGCAAATATAGATTAGTAAATGGGAAACTTTTTTGAAAATTAGCGCCACCGCAAAAAATACACCTAAACTCATAAAGGTGTGCTTATTTAATGTAATACCTGAATTGGAATACAACAGTCCCCAAATAATTAATATAATAGGAGAAAGCAATGCTCCAAATAAGCATATAGCTCTAAGTGGAAAAATCTCACGTTTTTTATTATATTCAAAATCAAACTTATCCATATCCATTAAAAAAATCCCCAAAAAAATCAAAATAGAAGTTATAAAGAGAATATTTATCATGCAAACAACTTAGGTGTTTCAAAAAAATTCATTAGTCAAACTCTATAGTTCAAACCAAATAAAATCAGATTTTTTTGAAACACTCATTGACCAGTTATTTTTTTAAAAATTACCTTGCACATGATTTTTCTAGCGAGTTCATTATAACACATTATTTTATCTCTATCCAGTACTTTCTTATTAATTTTCCATAATATACATTTATCTTAATGTTAACTATTTTTTAATTTTGACCGATATAATATTATAAAGATGTATTTATTTTTACTTAAGGTGACTCCATAAAACAACTGGTCAAACGTCATTTCAAAAAATGGGATTTACGTTTTTTGAAACACCTTATAAAAATTCACTTGTTTTGAAAAATTAGAAACATGACACGGTGTATTTAATTACCCTTTGTGTCATATCTCTAATTTAACATAAAAACTACAAAATGGAGGAGTATTTATGAATAAATCAAATTCACACTCGTCCGGCAAAAATTCTACAAAAACACTTATTTTTTTGCTGGTCTCTCTTTTGTTTTTGCTTCTTGTTTTTACAATTTCAGCATCGCTATTTGGGTTGTTTTCAACACCTTCAACAAAAACCCTCCTTGTAGTGCTTATATCTGTGAAACTAATATTAACCATAGCATTGTCTATCACATTGCTGATTTTTTTCCAATCTATAGATACAGTTAACCAACAGGCAGAAATGCTAGCTCATGGACAACTAAACATAAGTGATATACTGCCGGAAAAGGCACGTGGACTTGAAATACTTACTAGAGCCTTTAACGATATGAAATCAAACCTACTTAGTTTTATAGAGTTGACCAAAACTAATATCATAACCATTTCTGATGCAATTGATAACGTGTCAAAAAGTATGGATAACAGCTATTTAGGTAACGAGCAAATAGCTACAAGTATGGGAGATGTTGCCGAAAGGGCTCAAGATCAATCTAAGCTTATGGGCGACACAATGGCTAAAATTGATGAAGTTGGAAACAGAATAGAAAACATTACAAACAGCATTGAAGAAGTAGAAAAATCTGTTGAAAAAACTGTTCAAGCAACTACAGCTGGCGTACAACATTTAGATGAATACTATGATCAGGTTAATATTATATCCGATAATCTCAACAACACATCAGAATACATTAAAAAGCTAAACGCGGATATCACCCAAATAGATCAGATAGGCAAATTTATTATACAAATCAGTGAGCAGCTAAAACTATTAGGGCTTAATGCCTCTGTTGAAGCAGCTAAAGCTGGAGACTCAGGCAAAGGCTTTTCAGTGGTTGCCCATGAAATGAATTTACTATCAACAGCAACAAAAGAAAGCATAGGCCAAATCAATAACATATTGAAAAATATTGACCGCAGTAGTTCCTTTGCAAGCAACAGCATTGATACTTGTGTCGAAAGTTACGGTACTAGCAAAGAGATATTTAAATCCATCAAGGAATCCTTCGAAATCATCAATAATAGCGCAAGTTTACTTGAGATGGATATGAAAAAGGTTTATGGTGATGTGTCTTTGATCAATACCAGTACACACGAAATAAACCAAAAAAGCCTTTTGCTTTATCAGGCTTCCGAAGAAATATCTAACAAAACTCAAGAAGTAGCTGCAGTTACAGAAGAAGAACTTGCCGAACTTGAAGAAATCAACAACTATACTTCATCCTTGCAAACCATGCTCACAGGTATTGAGAATCTGGTCAAGAAATTCCGCACCTCAGTTGTTCCAGTTGAAACAGACAGTCCGAAACATCTACGTATCACCTTTATTGGTCCGTTAGACCATGAGTTTTGGTATGGCGTACGTCAGGGTGTTTTATATGCTAAAAAGGTATTAGCTGAGAAAAATATAGCTATAGATTATCTTGGCTTTAAACAAGATGTTGGTGCACAAATAAAAAAAGCCGCACTAGAGGCCATTGAAAATGGTTCTGACGGAATAATTATACCGGGTTTTGTTCCCGATCTTATTCCTATGATAGAAACTGCATACCATAAAGGAATTCCTTTTATGGTATACAACTGTGATTTTCCAGAAAAAACAAAGCGGATAGCCTATTTTGGTCCCGATGTAAATTCGTCTGGAACACTTGCCGCACGTCTTATGGTAAAAGCAATCGGCGGAAAAGGTGATATTGCATTACTAACAGGAGGACTCGATGCATTTGTGCATCGAACTAGGAGGGATACCATTCTCGCCGAACTCAAAAAAAGCAGAGGTATAAAAGTATCTGGTGAAGCTCGGTGTGCCGATAATTATGATCAAACCTATATTACAACAAAAGACTTTCTAAGACAAAACAGTAATCTACGCGGCATATTTGTTACCGGCGGAACAATGGCTGCCGCTGCTAAAGCCATAGAAGAGCTTGGATTTTCCGGAAAAACTTTTGTTGTATGCTTTGACTACAATAAAGAAATATATGAATATATCAGAAAGGGAATAGTGGCTGCAGCCATTGGTCAGGATCCCTTTGGTCAGGGTCATGACCCTATCATATATCTATATAATATGTTGGTCACGGGTCAAAGGCCTGAAAATGAAATAATATCGACACGTCTTGAAGTTGTAGACAAAAATAATGTTGATGACTTGTTATAAACTAAAATAATCTAAAAAGATAGAGGTGCTATAAAGCTCCTCTATCTTTTTAGTTATTTTGTCAAGCATAGACCATATCAGGAGTAATATACCTTTAATGGGCTTTGAGCTTAAATATCGTATAGGTTATTCTTTGAAATAGTTTTATACTGCCAATTCATAAATAGCTCGAATTGCATTTTTGTCCAAAGCTACATACCCACCTGTTTTTCCGTCTCCGATGCCGAATTTCTCCACAAGCAGTGGTATATCCTCTTTCTTTGCACCCAATTCTTTGAAATTAATCGGCATCCCAATATAAGATAAAAACTCCTTAAAAGCACTAATTCCTTCTAATGCTGTTGCCTTTGGATTTTCAAAATTCATCTGGCATCCAAACACTCTCACTGCCATCTGGGCAAATCTCATACAATCGTGATGTTCCACCACATATGACATCCAAGCAGGCACAATAACAGCAAGACCAGCACCATGCGCACAATCATAAAAAGCTGACAATTCATGTTCTATTCCATGACTGTTCCAATCCTGCTCCCTTCCAACACCGACAATATTATTGTGTGCCACCATTCCCGCCCACATAATATTAGCACGTGCCCCATAATCATTGGGATCTTTTATTACCTTTGGAGTTTCATTTATCATTGTCAATAATACCGATTCACATAAACGGTCAGTAATTTCTACTTCCTTTGTGTTTGTAAAATAGCGTTCAAATACATGAGCCATAATATCTGTTGCACCACAAGCCGTCTGATATACAGAAAGTGTCATTGTTAGTTCGGGATTCAGAATTGAAAACCTAGGACGGAGACAATCCCCACCGGCACCTCTTTTTAGCATTCCCTCCTCTTTTGTAATAACAGAGTCTCCCGAACCTTCACTGCCTGCTGCTGCAATAGTTAAAACAGTTCCTACAGGAAGCGCTTTTTGAGGTGATTTTCCACTGTAAAAATCCCAAAAATCCCCCTCATATAGTACACCCATAGCAATAGCCTTCGCAGAATCGATAACACTTCCTCCGCCTACCGCCAAAATAAAGTCTACCTGTTCTTTTCTACAAAGAGATATTCCTTCATATACTAGTCCACTTCTCGGATTAGGCATTACTCCTCCGAGTTCCACATAGGATACCTTTTCTTCTTCCAATGACTTTTTAACTCTATCAAGAAGTCCTGATTTTTTTGCCGATTCACCGCCATAATGAAGTAAAACTTTCTTTCCTCCGAATTTTACAACATATTTCCCAGTTTCAGTTTCTCTTTTTTTACCGAATACAAAATACGTTGGACTGCAAAAATCAAAATTATTCATATCTCACTTCTCCTTTATTTAAAGTCATATGCTGTATTATTAGATAGAAAATGCCTCTTTCACTGCATCTTCTAAAATCATCCCTGTAAAACTATGTTCACTAAACTGCCTTCCACTCTTCTTATCTTCGACAAATCCTTATTTCATTTTACCCTAGTATGCCGACTAGTTTCAAGGACATTTCATTTGTTTTTAAATTCTTTTTCCAACGCTTTTAAGAATTGGATAAAATCCCCTCGAATTATCTCGAGGGATCACGTATGATATTTCAATATACATTAGCAAAAGCCTATTACATTGGGTCACAATACAAAGAGTATTTAATCACTAATGATATCCTTTTCGAATATACTGATATATATAGCCTTTCTTGCTTCGTACCAAATTAATCTCCATAGCCTAGAGGCTAGGAACACAGAGAGTATATTCTAACTAGCGTTAAAACGAACTAATTTAAGGAGGCCTTAATATGCAATTACTTATGACACCACCCGGCATGCACCAACTACCACCCTTGCCCTATGCTTATAATGCGCTAGAACCTGTGATAAGTGAGAGGACACTAAGAATTCATCATGACAAGCACCATAAATCCTACGTAGATGGTTTGAATAAAGCAGAAATAAGCCTAGTAGAAGCTCGAAAAAGAAATGATTATGATTATATTAAATACTGGGAAAAAGAATTGGCTTTTAATGGTTCCGGCCATATTTTACACAGCATTTTCTGGACTATTATGTGTCCTGTCGGTTTTGGGGGCCAACCCGGACAACAAACCTTATACCAGATAAATAATTACTTTGGTAATTTTAATGCGTTCAAGGATCAGTTTACAAAAGCCACCGAGAAGGTAGAAGGCTCAGGTTGGGGAATATTGACTTGGCAGCCTACTTGGAGACGTTTAGAAATTTTACAGGCAGAAAAGCACCAGAATTTAACGCAATGGAGTGGAATCCCCATTCTCGTTTGTGATGTGTGGGAACACGCTTATTATTTGGATTATCAGAATGAACGGAAAAAGTTTATTGATGCGTGGTGGAACTTAATTAACTGGTATGAAGTTGAAAAGAGACTGCATTTGGCAATAAACGGTCAAGTACCGCTCTTCCTTTTAAATAATCATCAAACCTTATAAAATTTAAAGGGGGCCTTCATCCAAACGATTTTGCCCCTTTTATTCCCTTTTCGAGACATAAGACCTCCTCTTGTTAACCTTCTTTAGTCTTAAAAGCGTCAATAGTTTTAACCAATTCTTCACCTACGTCATATAAACTACTGGCAAAAGCCTTTACTTGATCTGCAATCTCCTTTTGTTCTAGCGAAGCTGCAGATACTTCTTCACATGAGGCAGCTGTCTCTTGAGTTATGGAACTTATAGTCATAACCGCACTAATACTTTGCTGTTTAAAAATATCTATATTTTTAATTGTTCCATTTAAACCTATGATATGAGAAATAGCATTTTCCATTGATAGAGTAATTTCATCAAAGGCATTTTGGGTTAATAGTACTGTTTGCATTTGCTCTTCAACAATTTCAATTGCCTGTTCTGATGTATTTTTAGATACCTCTGCTTGAAACTGTATTTCCTTTAAAATAGGGTCTATCATTTTTGCCGCATCACCAGATTGATCCGCTAAGTTGCTTATTTCATTCACTATTACAACAAATCCACGTCCGGCCTCACCGGCCCTTGCGGCTTCAATCCTTGCATTTAATGATAGTGTTTTTGTTTTATTGGTTATTGTTGAAATAGCTACGGCAATGTCACGTATTTTTTCTAGACTGCTACTTAACCTTTTGGTATTTTCTATAAATAGCCTTGTAATTCTGTCGGTTTCCTGTGCTTTTTGAATTAAAAGTTCAACAGTACCCTTTGATTTAACACTTAAATCCTTTGTATCTTCAGTAATTTTCTCCACTTCAATTGCTTTTGAAACTGCGCTATCAATTTCTCCACTCAAGCTATTGGTCTGTTCGGAAGTCTTTTCCGCTTCCCTTGCTTGGTCATCAGCTCCTTTGCTAATTTGACCCATTGCACAAACGACAGCTTCGGATGATAATGCTGACTGTTCCGCACCTTCTTTTAGTGTAGAGCTTCTTTCGAGGATTACTTTTGATACTTGCTTGATATTCATAATCAATGTATTAAAATTTGACACCATTTGATTAAAGGCTGCTGCCAATTCGCCTATTTCATTATTGGAGCTGTTCCTTATCTCCATATCTAATTTACCTTTGCTGATTATCTTAGCAGCATCTTTAAGTTCTATTACCGGTCTTGTTATTCTTTTCGAAATAAAAATTGATATTATTAAAGCTAATACCAAACTAAACACCATCGCAATTATAGAGATTAAAAAGCTCTCAATTACCGGTTTTGCAGCTTCAAGTATAGGTACTTCTACAAATACAGCCCAATCCGGTTTACTTAGCGGGACGTAGGAATATAAAACATTATTACCTAGAATTCCTTTCCTATATTGTACTTTTTTATCTTCACTCTCTTTGCCTTGAACAAAACTTGATACCTCTTCAATTCCAAGCAGCTTTTCACCTTTTATAACACGACCTGCATCTTCAAATGCAATAAGTGACCCCTCACTGTCAACAACATAAGCCGTTCCACCTTCTCCTACCTTTAAAGCTCCAATCAAATCCCACATAAATTTCAGATTAATTTCGGCAAAAATAGTTCCGGTCTTATCTCCTACACTGTTTTTCATTGGAACAGCCACAATAATTATAGGCTCAAAGGCAGTTTCATCTACATATACCTTACTTATATACGAGTCTCCTCCATCGGTTACCTCTATAGCTTCCTTTTCATTTTCTTCTGTCAATTGTCCTAGCGATATTTTAGACAATCGTGATACTCTAGCCACTTCTCTACTTTTTACATCTACTAATGATATTTGCCGGAATGATGAATCCAACCCCAATAATTTGCCTAAAATATGCTTTTGTTCTTCTGAATCAATAGTCAACAAATTATTAACATTCCCTATCGATTCTAGCATTAGGCTTTTTTGATGAATGAAGTTCTTTACCTCATTAGCCGCATCACTTGCAATGAGCTGTTGTTCATTGAAAACCACTTTCTGATTGCTAATCATGCTATAATATATATTTATAACTCCATTCACCAACATTACAACTGCACATACCGATAAAAAAGCAATTGTCAGGGTTGTACCTAATTTTTTCAGTTTCATTTGTTCTAACCTCCGGGCTTCAATGTATAAGGTGTTTCAAAAAAATCCATTAGTCAATATATATCGTTCTAAACCAATAAAATCAACTTTTTTGAAACACCCATTGACCAGTTATTTTTTAGGAATCACCTAACACTCTCTTCTATAAGCATTGTAGAAATATGTCCCTTAAGCTTGAAGCTTTTTAAACATAGTAGTATAAAATTCAAAAAGTATCATGTTACAAAGTGATAGTGCTTTTAGTGCTTTTAGTGCTTTTAGTTATTTTATAATTTCAGCTGCTTGGCTAAGCAAATCATCGGACATTTTGTATCCTCTCTTTTGGGCTTCTTTGTAATTCAATTGTACAAAGCTTTCATCCGATACTACAGGAACAGTACCTAGTTTTTCACCTTTTAAAATTTTATCTGCAAGAACAGCAGCTTTCTTACCCGTCACTACCGGATTGATATTTACACCGAAAATGGAAGAATAACCTTCCGCTTCCATATATGCACCACCCATAGGTATATCATGCTTATTTGCGAATTTAATCATGGTAAGGAAAGTCTCAGGCATAACAGCATAAGCCTCTGCTATTGACAAAATAGCATCAAAACCCACATCTCCTTCAACATCTTGTTTCGCGAAAAAGTCACTTAGTTCTTCGGGTGTTTTGGCTGCAACTTCAACTAAGGTTATGCCTGCTTCTTGTGCAACCGGACGCAATGCTTCGAGTTGAGGATAACAAACCGGAATATCTGAATATGGAAGACATATTCTCTTTGCCTCCGGTACTATTTGAAGCATAACTTCCAAACGCTTGATAGCTAAATCAGGGCCAGGATAACGAATACCTGTAATATTTCCACCCGGCTCACGAACACTATTAACCAGGTTTGTATCTTCTATGTTTGTTACTCCAAAAACAACAGGTATTTCGGTGCCTTTTGTAGCTTCTTTCAATTCAAGGGCAGCCTCTGTAGGATAGCAAAAAATTAAATCCACTTTATCTTCTACAAACTTTTGTGAAAATATCTTGTAATCATCAATATCAGAATTGGTACTTTGAATATCATAAACAATATTTTCACCTTCCGTATAACCTAACTTGGTCATTTCCTCCTTGAAACCTTCACTCGCTGCCACTAGATAATCGAGCCCCGATAAAATCCCCACTCGAAATACTTTATCTGCTTTAGCTTTTCCGCTGCACCCGTTAAAAGACACAAGAATTAATAGGGATAACAATACAGCACATATTTTTTTCCAGAGATTGATTTTCTTTATTGTGTTCATAATTCCACATCCTTTTTTATATTTTTTACACTGCTTTCCGTAAAAGATTATATAAAGTATATTGTTGAGCTCATTGTTATATTTTTCTAATAACAAAAGTATTATCGGAAAATTATAGATAATACTTAATATTTTTACAAATAACAATTGACCAATTATTTTTTTGGAATCACCTAAATTCAAAAATGGTGCTTGACATAGTTATACATTTGGTAGTATACTTTTATTATATTAGGTAAATTAAGGCAACCAGTTCCGTGATAAGTTACACTCTATTTTGTTAAACTTCTTAGATATATTTATTTCTAATCTCTATTCCAAACAAAACCCAAAATTAATTTTTAGGACAAGTGTTTCTTACTGCTGGGAAATGTACGTCCTAATAGTAGCAAACAGGTAAAAAAAGAAGGGAAGGTATTAAAAATGAAGAAAAAAGTGACTGTATTACTCACAGTGGCGATGTTGTTTACCACGCTGCTATCCGGTACTTTTGTGTATGGGTGTACTCCTAAAATTGATCCTATCGTCTCTACAAGTTGGTTGCAAAACAACATGAACCTTCAAAATCTTGTAGTTGTTGATATTAGGACCATTGAAGAGTATGAAGTCGGACACGTTAGCAATTCTGTAAATATACCCTTTGTAGTTCCTTTTTCCGCATGGATAACAATGAAAGAGGATCTTCTTCTCGAGTTACCCGAGAAAAACGAACTATTTAGTATGCTAGGAAGTTTCGGTATTACCAAAAGTTCTAATGTTGTTATAGTTGGCGGAACGGCTGATCCTTATGCTATTTCTGCTGCTCCTAGGGTAGCAGATACTTTGATATATGCCGGAGTTGAAAATGTATCTATATTAGACGGCGGTTATGAAAAGTGGGTTTCCGAAGGTCTACCGATAAACACTGAAGCACCCGCAGTTACGGAAAGAATTTTTGATGGTAAAATAGATAAAAACATGTTCGTTTCTATAGATTATGTAGAAAAGAAAATCGGAAAGTCAATTATTATTGATGCTAGAGATGCGGAAGTTTATTACGGTGAAGTAATAGAGCCTTATGCACAAAAACCTGGACATATAGCAACTGCGAAGTCTTTGCCCGCTCCATTGATGTGGAATGAAGATGGAACTTATAAAAGTACCAGTGAACTCAAACAATTAGCTCAAGGTATTGGCAATGAAAATGACCATATAATAGTATATTGTGGCGTTGGCGGATATGCAAGTGCATGGTGGTTTATACTTACAGAGTTTCTTGAATACAAACATGTTAAATTTTATGATGGCTCAGCACAAGAATGGTCAATATATAATGATATGGTTATAGATTGATAGTTATATAGGTAGATTTAAAATAGTCTCTTTCTTTCACTCTAAGTGATGAAATAATAAGGAACCAAGTACAGCATTGTACTTGGTTTCTTTAATTTCTCTTCCGTCGAACTAAATTTTTTCCTCAAGTTGTCTTTCCCCCAAAAGAGCTTAATTTATAGCCCTATACTGTATAACCAAAGCCTAAGATAGTAAAACATTTATCTTCATCGCCTGAAGACATTTTTATTTCCACCTGATGTTCCTTTGGTTCCTGCTCATTGTATAAAATAACAGGGTTACAGTGTATCCAATTATTAATATGAGGATCTAAGGTAGATAATAACTTTCCGTCCACATAGACATCTGCTTTTCCGAACTCATTGCTTCCGGAATCCTTAAATATCATAACAAGGCTTTTACTCTTAATTTTCAACTTAAAGCTCTCATTTCCTGAAGCTGCTGAATGCATCCAATTATTCGGGAATTGTGGGGATGCAAACGGATTATCATCTATTTCTACCATTTGGAGCTCCTTATCCATTTCTGTAAATCCTCCCTCAGAAATAGATGCCACCTCCACATTATCCTTCTTGTCAATTAAATGGATTTGTGTAAAAGAATCTCCAATAACAGGCTGTTTATCTATTGTAATATCCTCCGTATCGACAGCAGAATTTTTGATTTCGTAAAACAAATTTGAAATACAATCAGCCATTACTATGTGTCCGTCATTTGTAGGATGGTAAATATCATAAAAATATTGTCTCTTTGAAATGATATTCCCTTTCTTTTTAGTTAATTTGAACTGTTCTACCACAGCGTCCTTTACACTAACCATGGGTAGGTTATAATGCCTTCCAATCGGTGACAGCCGGTCTTGAAGATTCCAGTCGTTTATAAATACACTAAATAGCAATATAACAGCTGGTTTGTTCTCCGCCGACAGGATTTTTAAGCACAAACTCTCATAGCAGTTCCCTTTTGTTTCATCATCTGCATCATTTACTGCAAATTCAACAATTACTATATCAGGCTTTACTGTTCCGTCTCTCAATATATCACGTTCATAGCGTATCATGCCTAATTCAGAAGGTGTTCCTCCTACTCCGGCTTTTATGAAATGAATATTTTCACCTCCATCTTTGCCGAACATTTCTTTAATCTTCAAATACGACTTATACGCATAACTTCCTGCATTTATAGGTTTTGACCCTGCACCTTGCGTGATGGAGCCACCTATGTAGGCAATTGTGATATCTTCGCCTCTTTCGGCTTTTTCTATGGCAGCTTTAATTCTTTTATTATTGCCCTTGCTCATCAAGGAGTTTGCAATCATTTCCCTATATTCTTTCGTACTAAAGTCAACGGGAGTTTCAACCACCACTTCTGGCACCTCATAGCCGTCATTCAGATAGAATACAACTGAAGCAATTGCTAAAGCTCCAATACTATCAAACAAAAAGGCAAATTTACCTAAAACTTCATCGTCTTCTGACCATTGATAGTCTTCCAATTTTATAAGTAATTCCGTTCCATCGGTAGGACACTGAAATTTTAGCCGGGTTCCCGAGCCATATTTATCAACCTTACCAAAGTTCTGCATTTCAAATTCAACAGTCCCACTGTATGCACCTTCAGGTCTAACAGTCACTCCAATACTATGAACCAACTTACGAAATCCGTCACAAGTATTTAAAAGTTCCAATATTTCATTATCGTTTATCCCACCAATGAATTTCACTAAATCCAATAAACGTTCACCTACAAGGTATATTTCCTGTGATGCCTTACCATTATCACATGCCGTTGCCTCAACGGTTGAATCCAACATTACATATAACCCGCTACGTCTTTTTGTAGGATCTTTAGGAGCCTTAGGCCCTCCAATATTCTTGTTTTGCGGATTTGTTATACTTTCTGTTGCCATCTGCACGCCCTCCATTTTTGATTTTATATATGAAAGTTATTTATTCCAAAGTTAGAACTCAAGTCTTATTTCTTCATAAATTTAATAGTTATACATTGTCCTTATCTTTAAGCCTTTTTGCAAGCATTGTATTTCGCTGTTGAGTTTTACTGTTCGACACAGCTATGCCTATCGCTTTTCTTGATCCCACCAGTACAAATATCTTTTTCGCTCTAGTCACACATGTATATAATAGATTTCTTTGTAGCATCATATAATGCTGCATTGTTAAAGGTGCTACTACTATTTTGTATTCACTGCCCTGACTCTTGTGGACAGTAGTGGCATAAGCTAATACAACCTCATCTAATTCGGTAACATCATATTCAACATCATTTCCGTCAAAACAGATTGTAAGAGTCTTATCCTCCATATCTATTGTGCTTATTGTACCTATATCTCCATTAAAGACATTCTTGTCATAATTGTTTTTAACCTGCATTACTTTATCATTCAAACGATATATCGTGCCCCCATATTTTATTGTAACATCGTTGGGATTCAAAGCTTCCTGCAAGATGCTGTTGAGATTCTGTGCTCCTACTTCTCCCCTCTGCATAGGACACAATACCTGTATATCGTTTATCGCATCAATCTCATAATAACTAGGCAGCCGTTTAGAGCACAGGCTTTTTATTGTCTCAGCAATTTTAGCGGGTTCTTCTTCCTCTATGTAGAAAAAGTCACTGTTGCGGCCACTTTTTAGTATAGGTATTTCTCCTTTGTTAATTCTATGAGCATTTGTAATAATAGCACTTCCTAATGCCTGCCGGAAAATTCTAGTTAACTTGATAACCTTCACAATGCCCGACTCAATTATATCCTTAAGGACATTTCCTGCACCTACGGAGGGCAATTGGTCTACATCACCCACCAAAAGCACAATTGTTTCATTCGCTACAGCCTTTAACAGGTTGTACATAAGGATAATATCTACCATAGAGGTTTCATCAATAATCAAAACATCACATTCCAAAGGATTATCGGCATTTTTTTGATAGCCTTCGGCTGGTTTGAATTCTAGTAGACGATGAATAGTCTTTGCTTCCATCCTAGTAGTTTCAGACATCCTCTTGGCAGCCCGTCCCGTAGGTGCTGCTAACAGAACCTTTAGCCCCATCTTCTGAAATACCTTTATGACAGCTAAGGTAGTAGTAGTCTTTCCCGTACCGGGGCCTCCGGTTAATACCATAAATTTTGACATAGCTGCACATTTGATAGCATCAATCTGAACCTGGTCATAAGATATATCATGTTCCTGCTGTATTTGAGAAATTATTTGCTCCATATCAATTGTGAGAATTTTGGTTTTCTCCGAAATGATTTCTAAAACTCTTTTTACAACTCCAGTCTCACTGAAATAAAAGGTCGGTAGATATATTGAATTATTCTCATCGGATATTACAGCTTTTTCTTCAAGCATCCTATCAAGAGTAGAATTTATCAAACTCTCCTCTATTTCAAGTATTTTTACCGCCTCAACAACAAGCTGTTCCCTTGTCGAGTAACAGTGTCCGTCATTTGAAAGTTCATTTAGTACATATATAATACCTGAACGACAGCGTTCAAAGGAGTTTTTTTCAAAACCAAGCTGCTGAGCTATTTTATCGGCAGTCTTAAAGCCAATTCCCCATATATCGTCAGCAAGACGGAAAGGATTGCTTTTAACAATCTTTATACTCTCGTTTCCATAAGTTTTATATATTTTTACGGCATAGGCAGTAGATACTCCATTGCTTTGTAGAAAGAGCATCACGTTTTTAATTTCCTTCTGCTCCTTCCAGGCCTTCTTTATAATGTCCACCCGTTTTTGCCCGATACCTTCTACATTTATCAGATAATCTACTTCCTCTTCAATCACCCGAAGTGTATCTTCCTTAAAGTGCTTGACAATACGTCGGGCATAGACCGGTCCGATGCCTTTAATCAATCCGCTTCCGAGATATTTCTCTATCCCCGCTATGGTAGCCGGAACCGTCTCACGGTAATCAATTGCATTGAACTGTTTGCCGAATTTACTGTCAAATTTCCAGTCACCTTTTAGCCTTAGTGTAGCCCCGACATTAACCGCAGCAAGGTTTCCCACTACCGTTACAATGTCAGAAAAACCCTTGGATTTTATCTTCATGACACAAAACCCGTTTTCCTCATTTGCATATGTAATTCGTTCAACCACTCCGCTTATGTATTCCATGGCCACCTACAGCTCTTCTCTGACTATTTCATCTTATTATTCAATATTATACATTATTTTGCTCTTTGTAAAGTTTTCTAGCTTTTATAGCCCATATGGCGTATAAAACACCCATAAAAAACAAGATAAAAACTGGAACTGTTCTAAAAATTGCAAAGGGTAACTCAAAGAAAAAAGCGAACCAAAAATCTACACCAGTTTTTTGCCATAAGCCTGGTGTTAGAAAAGCTAACTTAGTAAAACTAAACCCATGGTTAGAAAATACTACTGTGAAATATATTATCGATAAAACAAAACTCATAATGCATGCTTCAGTAAGTCTTTTATATCTGGCAGCTTTTGATTCTTTTGTAGAAAATATATCATCCGCCGTTCCCTCTTTAGGAAGGAAGTATTGATTACATCCATATCTTGTACCATAAACATGTCTCCAACCAGCATCTTCAAAAAGTGCTTTATAATCTTCAAAATCCGATGCTTTACTAAATGCTCTATAATCAACACGGTAATTGAGATTCGCTGGAGTTCCCTTTTCAAAATGGTAAAAGCCTAATAAAGTATACTTTTTTAGAAAATATCCTTTTGCGGCCATTTCATTTAGATACTTTTCTTCCTTGTCCATATCCACAAAAACTTTAAACTTTCTCATTATTTCGCACCTCCGTTTGCTCATATATTTGAACTAAATGCTTTAGCCTTTTAACTTCCAATTCTAAGACTTCTCTGCCCACATCGGAAATTTGAAACATTTTTCTTCTCGGATCATCACTTAGTACAGAATTTATTAGTTTTTGCTTTGTCAGGTTTTCAATGGCTCCATACATTGTACCAGCGGCAATTCTGACTTTTCCACCACTTAATTCTTCCACCTTTTTCATTACAGCATATCCGTGTCCAGGCTCTCTAAGTGCAAGAAGAATGTAAAAGGTTGTTTCTGTAAGTGGTAGGCTTTTCAATATATTCATGTTGTTCACCTCAACTATACATTCATACTATACAGTTTGACTGTATAGTTATATTATATACAGTCAAACTGTATATGTCAATCATTTAAGGTGTTTCAAAAAAATTGATTAGTCAATATATATAGTTCCAACCCAATAAAATCAGCTTTTTTGAAACACCCATTGACCAGTTATTTTTTTGGAATCACCTAATTGTACCTATTAGGGATAGTTTTTTAAATACTTGATTCAATTGGCTCTGTGATATAAAAATCGAATACAAAAAAGCACCCTACCACAAGTGATATAGTGCTTTTTTTCATCTTTAATAGCTAATGTCTATAAAAATATTTTAAAAACTTGGATTCCAGCCTCCTAATACGTTACTCTTTGTATAATTTGCTGCCTGTGATGAAGTCAACTGAGGCCTTAAGCTATTGACAACAGCTCCGTTTCCTGAACTGTTATATTCATAAAAACGTCCATGAGAGGGTTCAACACCTGACATAGATGTCCATCCTTCTACCTTGATATGCGCCCCCATTGTGCAATTGACATAAGCGACTGCGGGTTTGTTTACACTAGTTCCGCTCGGACACCATGGTCTTCCAAGCCAAACACTGTTTGATGAAGTACCCGATTCACAGGTCAATTTGCAATTAAGGAATAAAAAACCATACGCCGCGGACACTTCTGTCCTTGCTGCTGTGATATATCCATTATTGTTTGAACTGCCTCTGTTTAATGAACGGATTTCACAGTCTTCAAACACAGCCTGACTTCGTCCAAATATAAAATCAACATCACCTGAAACTAAGCATTTGTAGAAGTACTGCGTACCACCATCACACAACAATGTATCCTGATTACCAAGAAAATTGCAGTTATAGAATTTGATTCTGTTGCCGGTTGCATTAAGGGCAACTGCCTGTTCATTACTGTTTCCCATTTCTTCAAAAGAATTCTTAAAGGTCACATTTGAAACACTGATATCGCTTCCCTTGATAAATACTGAAGCGCTTCCCCCGGTTCCATATGTGCCTCCGTTCCCATTGCTCTTGCCGTTGTAATTATCATAGTGGATAATAGCATCTTTAGACTCACCTATTATCGTAAGATTGGAAACTCCACTAGGAATTGTAACCACTTCTTTATAGGTTCCGTTTTTAATGTATATCGTCTTTGCCGAAGAACTGCTAGATCCCAAACTGCTAACAGCAGCCTGAAGAGTCGTATAATTACCGCTTCCATTTCTATCTACCACAATTGCTCCCGCCGGAATAACTGTAGAGGAACCTGAGTTACCTGAATCTACTGTGCCGCCATATATATTAAAATAAACGGCTCCAGGAATCTTATTATTCTTACATGCGTTCATAATAAATTCGGATGTCGTTTTTACAGAATTCCTTATTGATGACTGTGTAGAAGATGACACAGATGTAGTACTAAATCCACTAGGCAGTTTATCAGCAGAACCTCCTGAAAAACTTATAGCATTAGAAAAAGTTCTAATAGTGAGAGGACTGATATAATAATTATATCCGTTATCAAAAGCTATACAATTTGTGAAAAATCCTGTTACTGCACTATTATTGTTGTCAAAACCCTTTTTGCTATGATTAAAGGTCAAACAGTTTTTAAATGTTCTTGTACATGCATTTGTAGTATTGGCTGACCCCATCTTGAATCCATTAGGATTACCTCCATATGAACTTCCAGTCCAAGAGGACAAGCTAATTGTTCCGGCATTTGTAACAATAAAATTGTCTGTGGGAAGCGAAAAATTTCCCCTCGCATAGTTTGATGCAAAACTTGGATTCTTCTCACAAATCAACTGTACCAACAAAAGATTCTCATCTAATGGTTTTCCATTATTAAAATCATACTTTCCTGTAAATACTTCAGTATTACCGTTATTCCAGGTTGCACATTCGGTATAGGACAAGTCATATGTAAGGCCATCTGTCTTATCATAGGAATCCCAACCGTCATCGGAATTATCCCAGGCATAACAGGCATAAAACGTATTACCTCTGCCAGCTGCAAGCTTTGGTGCAAAACCGTCTGCATTACCTCCTATAGTATATACATCACAATTACGATAACTGCATACATATTCGATCGTATTGCTGTATGCACCAGCTGTAATTTGAAGTCCTGCATCATTATTGTATCTTACGATACAATTGGAAACCTTGTTATTCCCCGCTGAACTTCCCTTTATTTGAATTCCATTATCCGGAGCCTTCTCAATAATAAGATTTTTAATTGTATATTTGCTACCTGTTATTCTAATTCCTACTTGTGAATCACTAGTGGCCTTTCCTATGTAACTATTACGGAACGAGGAAAAATCAAGCACCGGATATGTACCATCACTGTTCATTACTCCAATGATCTCTACATTGGCGTTACTTGCTGACAGTGCTAGTTGTTTTGAACAAACAATAGTTGTACCTTTAACATAAACCTTACCTCCACCGGATCTTTCAGCAGATGATATCGCGGATTCTAACTGAGAAAAAGATGTTACTGTAGTTCCGTCACCAGTATTAGGTGTTACGACAGGAGTTGGATTCCATGTTTGAACTGGTGTGGGTGTAGGAGTCATAACTGTATCATTTGTTAATGCCACTTTTAAGTAGTCGACATTCGGTCCTCCATCTGATGTGATAGCAGTAGCTTTAATTAAGTTAGTCCCCGCATTAAGGTTTACCACTATATAGTTCTCATTCCATGTTGCCCATGTACCTGTTGAATTAAAGTCTAAACTGTTCCATACAACATTTCCATTAATACTTATTGACATTTGGCGGTTACTGCTTGTTCCGTTTGCATATCTGAATATAAGCTTGTATGCCCCATATTTAGCAACATTTACGTTCCACGCAACATAACTTCCATATTCATTATTGTAATTTACATAACCGCTATCTGTGTACCCGGAATTGGTAGTCTCTAAAATCGAATTATAAAGTGTCGCATACTCTGCCTGATATATTGTCTCTACTTGTGGTGTTGGATTTGGCAAAGGATTGATCTCTGCCGGGAATTCGCTGATAAGTCCTAGAAGGTAACTTCTAATATAGGCAAAATCCAATGAATTTACTCCGTTATCTGCATTAACATCCCCAACAGTTTTTCCGTTGGAAACTGGAAAATCCGAATTAATTCCCATAAGATAAGCTCTCATCAATGCAAAATCTATTGAATTCACATTATTATCGCCATTGAGATCGCCGTACTTTGTTGAAACACCTTCAGCCGAAAATCCGCTGTTTGGAAAGAAACTAAGAAGCATTCCAAAAACAATTAAAAACACCAGTACCTTTTTCATCAACAAATCCACCTTATACCTTTTGTCTATTATCTAAAGTATCCATTTTATATATTTGTCAATATACTTGTAATCTAATTATACTTTCATTTAACAAATTTAAACAGACCCAAAAAATCATATTGTCTTCACACCGGCCAATTCAGCCTGTTCCCGTACATAAGCGGCAGCCTTTTTATAGGTCTCAAAATCGGGCAGATGCTCTACAAAAAGACTTGTATCCGGACCTAAAGCCTCGCATAATCTTGCTACTTTCTGATAATTCACAATTCCCTTTCCGGGCATTGTTTCATGAATTACAGTAGTATAGGAGTTTTCCATTAGCACATCTTTTCCATGGATACTCTTAATATAAGGCCCTAATTTTGTGAAGCATTCTTCAATAAAGTCATCACAGAATAAATATCGCTTAGGGCAGTTAATCATATTGACAAAATCCAAATGGACGCCAAAGGCTTCTCTATCAACATCATGAATTAATTGCAGATAATTATCCGGTGAATCGGGTATCATCCACGGCATGGTCTCGATGGTATAAAAGGTTCGTGTAGGTTTTACTGCGTCTATTACATCCCTGATAGAGTCCACTATCAGAGCATAAGTATCCTTCGAATAATTCTCTGCATAAAATCCATCCCAAATTTCACCTCTGCTGCCAGTGACATTTACACAGCATTTTGCACTAAGTTCCTCTGCGAGTGATAGCTGATTCTTACAGTATTCTACCGCATCCTTTCGCTCACTGTCGTCAATAGATATTATATTTCTCCATACACCAACTTCACCAATTACTATATCATTCTGCTGTGCACATTGAAGATATGCCTGTTTTTCCTCTTTGCTAGCATAATAATCCACTGGTGCTAAAACCGCCCTATAACCCAATTCTCTTATCAGTTTATACCACTCTTCTGGATTATTATATGGTCTTTCTATAGCTCCGCCAATTCTCATATTGATCTCTCCTCCATCGGATTTTTATACTGTGACTTTATTTGTTTTTATGCCAGATTACTGACGAGTCAATATGCAGAATACCCGGTGAACACGTTTTTGCCATAACTCCGGCTAATTCTTCTGTCATTTTCACAATCTGGTTCTTTACACCCTCTGCTCCGTTTGCACCAAGAGGTTTCATAATAGCCCTGCCTACCGATATAGCAGTAGCACCTAAAGCCAAAGCCTTAAAGGCATCCATACCGCTTATAACTCCGCAGTCAACAAAAATAGGTATTTTTCCGTCAATTACCTTTGCTATCTTTGGCAAGATCATTAAAGGAGGAACTGCATATTTCATAATTCCATGATGGTGCGATACCACGATACCCTGTGCACCGGCTTCTAAAGCTTTATATGCATCCTGTTCACTCAAAACACCCTTAATAATAAAGGGCAATTTTGTAGCTTTTATAAATTCTTTAATTTCGTTAAGGGTCTTAGAGGTCATTTTCATTCCGAAAACATCATCATATTGTCCGTTTTCAGAAAAAGAATGATCCACATCCATGCCGACTGCCATTACTCCGTATTTTTGAGCATGCTCAATCCTATGAAAAATATAGTCATTATCTGCATAAGGCTTAATGATTTTAATTGTTCTCGCTCCAGTAGCAACAATACCCTCAAGTTCTGCTTCATCTCCCATACCTGCCCAGTTTACTGCATTTGCAGCAAAAGCTCCTTTAGCCATCTCCGCAAGTCCATTTTTATGCACATTGTTTAAATGAGACAATGCAGCCATCATAATAGGAGTATCAAAGGTTTCTCCATACAGTTCAAGCTTGGTTGAAGGAATTACAGAATCTATATGTCTCATTTCAACTAGCAGCGAATCAAAATATTCTCTAGTAATCTCGTCAGAGTTCCCTGCATTTCTGCTTTGCTCCTTATTTTCCATACATATTGCTCCTTTCGCTAATAATAAATCATTCTTCTCCATATTCTTTGATAAATCCTGCATATTTTGTTTTCTTATCTTATGCAAAGTCAGTTTATTTATTAGTCCTTGTTTATTATTAGCAATAATTTTCCAATAATACTCAAATTAAAAAAACTAATGATACCTGATACTATGTTTTAAAGGTTTGTATGAGCTAAAAAGTATTCCTTAGTTATAAAATTTTCAATAATATGGAGATGACATTTGTGTCAAGACAACATCCAAGAATTCCACAAAGTTGTCCGCCAGGTCAGGTAGAGTAGACCTTCCCACCGTTGCAGCGGTGGTACCAAATTCCCGTATAGTAATACGCCCTTTTAATTTGTCAACTGGAGTATCAGGCCCAATAATCATGGAAGGTATAGTCAGGAGTGGTAGTTGCCACTTATAATTTTAGCTATTTTAGTTAGCGGTATCAATGCCATATTAATCCACTTTTTATCAATAATGCAATATTTGCTATAATTAACTCATCAATTGTCTTTATCATTATTTGAAATAGTAAAAACGCAGTAAATCCTTCCTATACACTCGGTTTGATTCTCTTCTATATCAATGTACAATTTTTTCGAATATCGATATTCACCATTTTCAAGTCTGCCATATGTATCTCCCCAATATTCTTCTATAACCACACTTGAAAATCTGCCAACTCGATATAATGTAGATCTAAACGCTATATAATCACTAATCATTTTTACTTTTACCCATTTGCCATTTTCTTTTTTTTCAAGTTCATAGGATGAACCATAATAAACTGGATTCAACGAATAATTACTTAGTCTAAAATTAACTGATGTCGGAGTTATAGAATTCTCTATCCCATGTAAAGAATATAAATCGTGAGGCTTATTGAATATCCACACTATTATTGAAAACAAAATAATAGAAATGACAGTTAGAACTACATATAATTTTCTCATTTTTATTTCCCCCTAAAAAACAAAGTTAGTGTAAAGTTATTACACTATATTTTTATTAATAAACGTTTATATATCATAGGTTACAGAGTTTTTTTTCACAAAAAAACAATGACCCCCTATTTTCGTGATATAATTGAGTTTCTGAAGTCACAAATATTTCACGAGAAAGGACATCATTGTTATGAACTCAATTATAACCTATTTAATATTGTATAATCAATATCTGCTAAAGCAGATTAATCAATTAATATTATTCATTGCGAAACATATTCCCCTTAAGCAATGGGCATTTGACGATTCTCATAGCCCTGAATATCAAAAATTCAAGATTGATAAATTACCCAAAATATTTGTTCCAGAACCAATTGATTACCAGTTCCTTTTAGCATATTATCAACATAAATACGGCAAAACAGTCAAGCCCATAAATCGTAGATCTCAAAACACTATTGAAAACACTGTTGTATGCCCCCGTTGTGGTGCTCCTCATGAGTATATTTAAAAATAATGGCTCAAAAGGACAATATCTTTGTAAAGTGTGCAATGAACGTTTTAACAAGACTAATATCTACAATCGCCCAATAGCGTTACGGTGCCCTTATTGTGGCAATATTCTGGTTCCTAAAAAAGACCGGAAGCATTTTCGTATTCACAAATGTGTAAATCCAAAATGCTCTTACTACATACACAATCTTTCTAAGCTTCCAAAAGATCTAAAACCTGCTGATAAGCATAAGTACAAGCTCCATTATATCTATCGAGAATTCACTATTGATTTCTTTAAAATGGACTTACACGAACTTCCGCAAAATGCACTAAACTTTAATCTCAAGAAGTTCAATCCTCACATTATGGGTCTATGCCTTACTTATCATGTCAATCTTAAACTATCTACACGCCAAACGGCATATGCCTTAGAAGATATACATGGTATAAAAATATCTAATACCATGGTTGCCAATTATGCAATGACAGCTGCCGCAGTTATCAAACCATTTATAGATACCTTTGATTATAAACCTTCCAACATACTCTCAGCAGATGAAACCTACATTAAAATTAAAGGTATCAGGCATTATGTGTGGATTATCATGGATGCTTGCAAAAAATCTATCCTTGGTTATCAAGTATCTGACACCCGTGCTGTAGGGCCTTGTATACTATCTATGCGCATGGCCAGCCAAAAATCAGCAGAGTATTATTCGCTCACTCGTGTTAATGCTCGATCGACAGAATTATTCTATCACAAATTGGGTTCAAGAGGTAGCTTCTGATCCGCTTTATTTTGACTTGTGCGGATTTGAAGGCTCAGCTCCTTCTGTTGCCAGTTATTATGATTTTCTCGTTAGGCTATGGCAAAGTTCTCAGAAACTGCACGTCAAGCGAAAGCTTAAAAACAAACGTTTTACCTCAAAACCCAAGAAAAAGCTTAAGAAAAACGAGAAAATCCCTTCACGAAAACCAGGCTCCGTTAAGCGTCTTGTTGAAAAAGCCCTGGATGGCAAACTCAGAAATTTTTGTCCTGAGCGAATCATGCAGAAACTTTTAAAGCACTGTGTTGTCGATGCTTCTGCTAAAATGGGCATACTTGGCGACGTTAATGCCTTTTCTTTCGCAGGAGACGGTTCTCCATACTACTCAGGTGCCAGCCATTACGGTGTTAAAACCTGTAATTGTCGTTCAAAAGGTATTTTTAACTGTTCATGTCCAAGAAGGTTCTCTGACCCCAACGCTAAATGGGGCTGGGACAGTTACCGCGAGCAATGGTTCTTCGGAAGCACTCTCTATGGAATCACTGCATCCGACAGTCCTTATGACTTGCCAATTTATCTAAAAAGTGTTCAGGCAAGCCGTCATGACAGCGTCAGCACCATATTTGCTTTCGAAGATATCAAAGCACTTTACCCTGATTTCAAACTTAAAAAGTTTCTGGCGGATGGTGCAATGGACAACTATCCAACTTATGAATATTTGAACAACAATGAAATCAATCCCTTCATTCCTCTTGATACAAGAAGCAAGAATAAACTTAAATATCCAGACCCCTCAATCCAATGTTTTGATGATAAGGGCAGACCCATTTGTCCAGGTGGAATTCCCTATGTTGATTGGGGATATTCCAAGCCCAAGGGAATCAAGCTCCGCTGCTGGTTTGCAGTTCATGGACAGGAACCTCCAAAAGAGTGCAAATGCTCTGAATCAGCTTACGGACGAGTCGTCTACCTTAAGCCTGACTATGATTTAAGGCTATTTCCTTTGGTTCATAGAGATTCTGATGAATTCAAAGAAACCTTTAAACGTAGGTCTTCCGTGGAACGTTCTTTCAAAAAAATCTTTGTGGATTATTGTGTTGAAAGCTACGATTCTCAAAGCAATAGATTAAGGTTTTCTCTTGCTACGTTTGCCGCAATCAATACCCATTTGGATGCTTGGATCAAACATGAGAAGTTCAGTTTTTACAAACTTCTTGAGCAGGCAGCTTAACTAATTTTTAAATCCCACCGATTAGGGCTTGTTTGCCATGCTCTTTTTTATTTGCTCTATCGTAACAATATACTTTTATCAAGGTTCAGTATGTTTTTTT